>DATFWL010000244.1:0-4348 GCA_035259385.1 Vicinamibacterales bacterium
GCCTCGCGATCGGCGCATGGCATGAGCGAGGTGAAGCGGCGATCCGTGCCAGCCGGATACCGTTCGTCTTCGTGCGCCCCACAGGGTTCATGTCGAACCTGCTCGCGTGGGCGATCTCCATCAAGATCGAAGGGATCGTGCGTGGATCAACCGGCGACGGCAGAAGAGCATTCATTCACTCCGACGACATCGCGGCCGTCGCCACGATGGCATTGACGACGCCTGAGTATGACGGCGATTCGGTGGCCATCACCGGGCCGGAGTCGCTCAGCTTCGCCGAGGTGACCGCGAAAATCGGAGCCGGGATCGGGAGGCGGCTCACGTTTCAACCGATCTCAGATGAGGAAGCGCGTCAACGATACGCAGCCACCGGCGCGCCGGCGGCCGAGACCGAGGCGCACGTCTCGCTCTGGCGCGCGATTCGCGAAGGTCGTCTCGCGACCGTCACCGGCGGCGTGGAGCGCATGCTCGGCCGCAAGCCGATCGCCCTGGATCAGTGGGTGATCGAGAATGCGGCGGCGTTTCGCTGAGTGGGATGTCCATCCGATGGCGAACGCTCCGGCCGCTGCGAAGTTCCCGACGCCCCAGATGGCGGCGATCGTGTACGCAGCGAGAATCGCAAGTGTTCCATGAAGCGAACACCAGAAGGCCACCCACGACTGATAGGCCGATGCGCGGTGAACCAAGATACGGAATCGCAAACCCGTCGATGGACGAATAAAGGATTAGCACCAGCCCGGCCTGTAATAGCCGTCGACTTTGAAGCGCCAGAACCTCAGCGCCGGTCACCACATCTCACCAGCGGGATGCACCGAGTCGCGTCTTCCAAGAAAAGACCTCAGTCCTCGAGTGCCGTCAGGTCGAGCTGCCGAAGGCGCACAGGGTCCGCCAGGATGTCGATTTCGACAATCTTTCCACCCCTCACGGCGAATCCCATCACCGCCATTGGTTGGCCATCCGGGAGGCGTGCGACGATTCCAGGTGCGCCATTCACGAGCGCTACTCGGGCGGATATGGCAAGCCGCGAGAAGGTAAGGGCTCCCTCGGTCACGGCACGCGCACCTCGTCTAATTCGCAGGGTGCCCTGGTCGCCTCGTAAGACGACGTCGGGATCCAGGATAACAAGCAGCGCCTCAAAGTCACCCGCCCGGGCGGCGACCAGGAACGCCTCGACGACTTCGCGCTGCCGTGACAAGTCTGTGTCGGGAACCGCCGTCGATCCCTGTACACGTCGTCGGGCGCGGCTCGCCAACTGTCGCGCGGCGGCGGGTGAACGGCCCACGATCGGAGCAATGTCCTCGAAGGACACGGCGAACATGTCGTGCAGCACGAATGCCAGGCGCTCGTCCGGCGCGAGGGTGTCGAGAATCACGAGCAGCGCCAGACCGACCGAGTCCGACAGAAGCGCCTCGTGCTCGGGATCGAGCCCCTCGTCCGCCCGACTCACGATTGGGTCCGGGACATGACTGCCTTGAGGCTCTTCCCGCCGCGACTTACGGGAGCGCAACATGTTCAAGCTCACGCGTGCGACGACAGTTGTCAACCACCCTGTCAGGTTTTCGATCCCGCGCGGGTCAGAGCGGCTGAGCCGAAGCCAAGACTCTTGCACGGCGTCGTCCGCATCGCTCAGCGATCCGAGCATGCGATAAGCGACGGCACGAAGCCGCGACCGGTTTTTTTCGAACTGTTCGGCGAGCCAGTCCTGCTCGTTCATCGGGTCTTCATTCCCGAAACCCTCAACCTATTGACGAACGAAGGGCACTCAACGTGACAAGCGTGCCGTAAGAGCTTCTCCGCCGCACAATCGGATCATGGTGTTGAGTATTCGAGGCGCATCCATCCCCAAATCTCCAAATGACAGCAGCCCGCGAATATCGGAGAGGGTTATGCGTCACATTCCCTGACGGCAGCGTGTCAAGCTTATGACCCGCGAGGCCTGCGCGTTGTGACGGAGAACCTGTCTGGCGACCCGGTCTACAGCGTTCGCCTCAATACAGAATGGCGGCCGTGACGAAGGAGCCCCTTCGACCTAGGCGACGCGCTCAGGGTCGAGGCAAATCAGGGCGATGAGGCGGCGATTGCACGAGTTGGTGCCGCTGCTGGCCCCGCCGCCACGTTCTGGCGGCATTCAACAACGCCGTGATGACGTGCGTCTTGCGAGCCGAGTAGGCGAGCAGAGTCCGCGCTCCGCTCTGCCAGGCCTCCATTTTCGCCCGCGCGTACTCGGTCGCTGCGTCTCCGTGCTCCCGCAGAAAATCTCGAAGAAGAAGATTGTCACGCCAGAGAGGCGATTCCCACTGAACGAGCCCAAGGTTGGTATCGTGTGTCGCTCTTCGTCTGAAGTACTCTCGTCCAGGGACGTTGGCCTCGCCGAGGTATTCGTATCCGAGCTGTTGGATGGTGTCGCGATCGATTGCAGCAAGCGGCCACTCTACGGGCGCGACGAGGATATCGATGATGGGCTTGGCCGGGGTGTCCGGCACGGATGTACCGCCAAAGTGCTGCACGTCTCGGAGCCGGGTGCCCAAAGCGCCCAACAGCTCCTCGGCATCCGCTTCAAACCAGCTGGGCCAGCGCGCGTCGTACGCCACCACGGTAACAGGCTCATCGATCTCGTGTGCCATCTCCGTCAGCGTCATTCTCTGAGTTTCCTGATCAATTGCACCTGACCGGCGTGGTAGACGGCGTGACACGTGATTCCGAGGATGAGGTCGAAGCGCTCTGTGTCAGAGCGGCGACTGCATCCGGCCATCAGCGATCTTGGCGACAGTCATGGTCAACTGTCTCTGTTCGCGAGCCACCACGTCAAGAATTGCCGCCCACGACACGCGCGAGGCATCGGGCACGGCGAACCAATCGTCCCTTTCGAGGACGAACGGCTCAGCATCGGTCCCTGACAGCCGCGCGCGGACGCTGCGCGCGCAGAACGCGTGATGCAGCGCAATTTCCGCGATGTTGTGGCGACCGGACGCTGGTCGCCAGAATGCCGTCTCTGCCAGCGCCGCCTTCATGTCGGGGCCGTGCCACGCACCCGGACCGTACCCCTCGTTCAGACCCGCAAATCGAGCGGGCCTCCGATTGTGTCGCTCGTTGCCGGGCTCATGATGTCCTCCCGCTTCGCGAGAAACTCGCCCTCGAGTGCCCACGTCTGTTTGTCCGGATAGAGCGCCTCACCACGCCAGTGAAATGAATCGGACATGATTTCCGTAAAGGTCCAACGCGTCCTGGTGCCGTCGGCCCGCGCGCCTTCCTGCAGGATGTCCGCGCCGTTCCAACGACCCACCTGCTCTTCGCGATGCGCGCGTGCCGGGTTCGTCCAGGCGATGCGTCACGCGTGAATCGATGCGTCCCACGAGCGAAGCGTCGTGCCGTACATGTTGATCGTCTGATCGAAGTGTCGGTTTCGATCTTCGGTTCGAGGCATGATCCACACGTCCTGCACGGCGCGTCCTTCGAGCACGCGCGCGGCGTGAACTTCACCCGTGAGGCCGTGTGCCGACACATCGACGCCGCGATAACGAAGGACGACCAGGTCCCAGCTGCCGCAGAGCCAGCCGTACACATCCGCCGACTCGGGAATGTCTGGCGAGACAGCGTCCGCCGCTAGAACGCCGGGGAAGTCGATGAGTCGCTTGGTGACCGCAGGCATCACGACTGTGTTCCTTTCGTGATACATGTTGTACTCGTCTGTCGGGAGCCTATTCTTGGCAAAAATTGCGGCCGATTTCGAAGAGGCGCTGGCCCGGGGTGCCGCACGCGGCGGCCCTGGTCGCACGGAACCGAGGGTCCTGGCGCGCGGTGATGGCTGGACCGTCGAGGACGTCGTTTGCACGTGCGGTCCTGACGACCGGCCGTTCGAGGAACAGCACGATCACGTCGTCGTCGCCATCGTCTTGGCCGGCAGTTTTCAGTACCGGGGATCGGGTGCTGCGCCGAGTCGCGAGGTGATGACTCCGGGCTCGCTGCTGCTGGGCAACCCGGAGCAGGCGTTTGAGTGCGGGCATGAACATGCCACCGGCGATCGTTGTTTGTCCTTCCGCTATACACCCCAGTACTTCGAATCGATCGCGGCCGGCGCCGGGAGACGCGACACACCATTGAGGTTCGGACGGCTCCGAATCCCTCCTCTGCGAGCACTGACGCCGCTGATCGCGCGCGCCAACGCCGGGGTCGCCGGTTCGGTTGAGATCTCATGGGAGGAGCTCGGCGTCAGGATCGCAGCCCACGCGGTTCGGCTCGAGGCGGGCCTCGCGCCGTCACCCTCTACAGCGTCTGCCGCTGCGATTGCGCGTGTGACGCGAACGGTCCGGATGGTCGAGCGGCAACTCGATGGCGAGTTGACGCTCGT
>DATFWL010000245.1:0-9966 GCA_035259385.1 Vicinamibacterales bacterium
CTCGCTCGCGGGTGGCCGCGAACGGGGCCGCCCCGCCGGGCGCGGAGCCGTGGGCCGTGACCAGTGCTTTTCTGGCGAGCACCCGGTGGGGCTGTTCGCGGACAGGACCCGCCTTGAGCTAATTTTGCAACGCACTCTAAGCGGTTTTCGTAGCCTCGCCGCGCAGCCAGGATGCTGCGGACGTGGCGGGCTACGGTGCGCGATCCTCCCAGTCCACCCACGCGACCTGATGCGTCGCGAGGTACTCATTCACCGCCTCGCCGACGGTTGCGAAAAAGCTCTGCTCGCCGAACTGTGCGAAGAGCCCGAAGCGTTTGAGCTTGTCCTTGACCGGATCCTTCATCTCGGCGATGCAGAACTGAATGCCGGCGGCGCGAAGCGTCTTGTCGAGCTCGCAGAGGGAGTCGGCTGCCGTCACATCGACGCTCGTCACCGGTTCCGCGGCCACCACCAGCCATTGGACCGACGTCGGCGAGCTCGCCACGGCGTCGAGTACGCGTTCGTGGAAGAACTCGGCGTTCGCGAAAAAGAGCGGTGCATCCCAACGGAAGAGCACGAGGCCCGGGATCAGGCGCGCAGTCGGGTAACGGGTGATGTCGTGGTAGCCCTTGACGTGATCGACCCGGCCGAGCACTGCCCAGTGCGGGCGCCAGCCGTCCCACAGGAACTCGATCACCGCCAGCACGATCGCGAGAGCAATCCCGGGAATGGCGCCAAAGACTGCCACGGCCGCGAAGCAGGTCATCGACAGCCAGAACTCCCAGCGTTGAATGCGGTAGATGCGCCGAAGGTCCGACACCTCGATCAAGCCAATCGCCGCCGCGATCACGACGGCGGCCAGCGCGGTGTTCGGGAGATCCTGAAGCAGCGCCGGCGCGACGATCAGCAGCACCGCGATGGCCAGCGCGCCCACGATCCCGGTGAGCTGAGTCCGCGCGCCGGCCGCCTCGGCCACCGGCGTGCGCGACGAGCTGCTGCTGATCGGAAAGCCCTGAAAGAAGCCCGCCGCAAGGTTGGCGACGCCGAGGCCCACCATTTCCTGGTTCGGGTCGACCGGTGTGCGCAGACGCGCCGCGTAGGTTCGTGACAGCACGCTGGTGTCTGCGAATGACACGAGCGCGACTGCGAGCCCGCCCGTGAGAACCGGCCACAGGTCGTCGAGGGGAATGAGCGGGAGGCGTGGTGCCGGCAACTGCTGCGGCAAAGGACCGAGTACTGACAGACCGGCGCGGCCGGCCAGATCGAAGACCGCCACCACAAGCGTGGTGGCTGCTACTGCGATCAGGATTCCCGGAACGCGTGGCCAGCGCTTCAGTACCAGAATCAACGCCAGCGTCGTCGTGCCGATCGCGAACGCTGTCCCGTTGGTGGTCCCCGCGAGAATCTTCTGCAGAATTCCCCACGCCTGGCGCAGCGGTCCGTCCGCCGCGACCGAAAAGCCGAGCAGCTTTGGAATCTGGCTGAGGATCACAGTCAAGGCGATGCCGTTCATGTAGCCGTAGCGGATCGGCTTCGACAGCAACTCGGTGATGAAGCCGAGGCGCGCGAGTCCCGCCGCGATGCAGACCGAGCCGGACACGATCGCCATCATGCCCGCCAGCGCGACCGCGCGCTGCGGATCGCCCGCCGAGAGGGGCTGGACGACGGCGACAATCACGGCGGCGAGCGACGAGTCCGGACCCAACACGAGAATCCGGCTGGGGCCGAACAGCGCGTAGGCGATCAGTGGCACGATGGTCGCGTAGAGGCCGTTGATACCCGGCACACCCGACGCCTCCGCGTACGCGATGCCGACCGGCACCAGCATCGTCGTCATGACGATGCCGGCGAGGAGGTCGTGCCGCAGCCAGGAGGGCTCGTAACGGCGAAGTGTGTCCAGCCCGGGCATCCAGCGCCGCCACCACGGTCGATGCGCGTCCGCAACCGGCCGCACGATGCGGCCGGACTCCGTCAACGCGGGCGCGGAAAGCGGTTCAGTCATCGTCGAGAAGCGATCATGGCAGGTTGTAGCGAAGCTGGGCGAAGAACGCGAACATGTCAGCCGATGCGGGTCCGCCGTTGCGATCCCACGGCGTCCTCGACAGCCACGAGGTCTGCACCGCCAGCTGCACCGATCCACGCGTCTCCGACACGGCGACCTGCAAGCCGAGCGTCGCGGTGATCTCGGTGACCTTCCGGTTGTTCGAGTTCGGCGAACCGGGAAAGCCGTAACCGATGTACGCGCCGTCGGCGTCAGTGGAGTAATCACGGTCGACGCTGACGCCGCTGTAATAGCCGCCGAGCGACCAGTTCGTTCCCAGCTTCTGCTCGACGCCGCCGACCCACGAGGTCGTGCCGAGCAGGCTGATCGATCCGTCGCGGCGGAACACCGCGTCCGGCACGATGCCGCCCACGTAGCGACCGAGACCCGATCCGAATGCGCTCTGCAGCATGAGCTTCGTGCTGGAGGTGGCGCTGACGCGGAGATTCGCGCTTGCACCACCGCCGACGTCTTTGAACGTGCTGTCGTACGGCGTGACGGTATGGCGGAACACACGCAGCACGCCACCGGCGTCCACGTGCAGCGCGCGAGAGGGGTTGAACGCCACGCGCGTCGTCAGGTCGGGCATCAGGTTGGGTACGCTCAGCTCGTTGGAACCGGTGTTGTATTGAGCCTCGATGTCGCGTGCACAGCAGCCGGGGAGCGTGACCAGCGATCCGTCGATCTGCTGTTCCGGATTTTCCGCGGAGAACGCCCAGTTGAACCGGCGCGACGGCCGCCACGCGAGCCGCAGCTGCGGCGACCGCGTCCAGATCATCCCGACCAGATAGTTGCTGTCGACCGCGGTCGACATCTCGACGTCGCCGGGCCAGATGCTCAGCTGATCTCTCGACGGCGTCATCAGCGAGAACGCCTGGCCGGCGCCGAGAAAGAAGCTGTCACCGTACTGCACGGCGCCGAACGCGTGTCGCAGCCGAAGGCCGACGCTGGAGCTCGTGACGGCAACGGCGCCCGGCGTGGCGCCGCTGAAGTCCATTTCGAAATATCCGGCGAGCTTCTTGAAGCGCGGCCAGCGGCGTGTCGGCGCCTCCGGTTTCTCGGGGACGTCGGCGTCGACCCGCAGCGAAATGCGCGACTGCTGCGCGCTGAAGCGGGTCTCCGAGACGTTGCCCTCGAGGGTGTCCGGATACGGCAGCGATTCGAAGTCGGTGCCGGTGCCGCCGCCGCCGTTGGTCGAGCGGTGGATGCCCGTGAGCCCGAGATAGCCGCCGATGCGCAACTCGGCCGGCCCGACCTGCAGGGCGTTGCCTTCGGGCTGCTCCTTCGCGAGCTCCTGCGATGGATTGAGAGGCTGCTGGCCAGGAGCCGTCTGCTGCGCCGGGGCCTGTGGCGTCGCAGCGGCGTCCTGGCCAGCGCCGGCAGTCGAAGCCATCAGACACATTACCGCGACGGCAAGACATCGAGCGGGCCGCATGCTCACCTCTGATACGAACCAGCCGACACGGTCCGGGTGGAACCGTGGATCACCGCTTACGCCGCAGCGTTGCGATGCGATCCGCAGGTAGATCGCCGAATGCCTCGCGGGTGCCGTCGGGCCAGCGAACGGTGACATCGTGCGCGGCGGTTTCCTGTCCGAGGCCGACGTGCACACGTGGATCGTTGCTTGCGAGATAGCTGTACGCCGCGCGCACGTCCCGGCGGATCGATCGGCTGCCCACTTTCACCGTCACCCGGGCACCGTAGGCATCGCGGCCGTGTTCGTCGAGGACTCGCAACAGGATCCAGTGACCGCGCGGCTTGACGACGTTGTGGAGCACGAACGGCCGGCTGTCACGGTTGACGACCACGATGTCGATCCCGCCGTCGTTGTCGATGTCGCCGAAGGCCGCGGCCCGGCTCGTCGCGATGAGCGGCTGCGCGGTGCCGCCGCGCGGCTTCACTTCCTCGAACCGCGGACCCGCGAAACCATGAAACAGCAGGCTCGGCTCGGCATACGGATCGGACGAGTAGCGCTCGGACTGCAGGCCGACGCGGCCGTTCGCCTCGAAGAGATCGAGGTAGCCGTCGTTGTCGAAATCGGCGAACGCCGCGCCAAACCGTGTGAACGGCCGGCTGGCGGTGCGCAGGCCCGCCGACGCGGTGTCGTCGCCGAAGAACCGGCCCCGGTTCCTGAAGAACGAGTCGGACTCGCCGTCGAGGTTCACCACGAGCAGATCCAGATCCCCGTCGTCGTCGACGTCCACGGCATCGACACCCATGCCGGACTTCGCGGTGCCGTCCTGGTCGAGCGCGGATCCCATCGCCAGCGCCGACTCGACGAAGCGGCCGCCGCCCTGGTTCAGCCAGAGATGATTCGGCGTCCGATCGTTCGCCACGAAGACGTCGATGCGGCCGTCGCCGTCGAAGTCGCCGGCAACGACGCCGAGGCCGTTGCCGACCGCGCCGCGAATGCCGGCGCGCGCCGAGACGTCGGTGAACGTGCCGTCGCCGTTGTTGTGGTACAGCGTCGAGGCCGACGGCAGATCGTAGCTGGCCGGGCTGCAGTAGTCGGGCACTCCGGTGAGGCTGAAGCACTCCACTTCGGCCGACGGCTGCCAGTTCAGATAGTGCGCGACGAACAGATCGAGCGCGCCGTCGCCGTCGTAGTCGAGAAAGGCGGCGCTCGTGCTCCAGCCCTCGCCGGCCACGCCGGCCTTCGCCGTGACATCGACGAGATGTCCGTGGTCGTTGCGCAGCAGCACGTTGTGGCCGAAGTTCGTGACGAACAAGTCCGTGAAGCCGTCGTTGTCGAAGTCGCCCGCCGTCACCCCCATCCCGTAGCCGGCGACGTTCGCGCCGCTGCGCTCGGTGACGTCCTCGAACGTGCCGTCCCCGCGGTTGCGATAGAGGCGATTGCCGGACGCTCGTCTGGAGCCTTCGTCCCGCTGCGCGGAGTGGCTGACGCCTTCGTCGTCGGTCGACAGCGTGCCGCTCTGCACGAGGTACAGATCCAGGAGGCCGTCGTTGTCCAGATCGAACAGCGCCGCGCCGCCGCCCATGATTTCGGGAAGAAGATGCTTGGTCGTGTGTCCGGAGCTGTGGACGAAGGTGATGCCGGCGCGGGCGCCGATTTCCTCGAACCACGCGGCGGCTCCGGGCGGCGAAACTCCCGTTTCCGTGGTACGCCGGCAGCCGGTTGACGTGCATGCGGTGGCGATGCCGACCAGAGTCGCGATGAGTCGGCGGCAGCTCATCGAGCGCGCAGGGAAGCGGACGTCTGAAGGGACTTCAGGCGATCGGCTGTTGCCTTGACGGCGGGACGATCGGGCTGAAGCCGTTGTGCGTTCTGAATCGCCGCCGCCGCCGCCGCGAGATCGTGACGGTTCATCTGCGCGTTGGCGACGCCGACCCACGCGTCAACGCTGGTGGGATCGATATGGGCCGCGCGCTCGAACGATGCCAGTGCCTCGTCGATCCGGCCGTCGTTGGTCTGCACCATTGCCTTCCACACGAGCGCGCGCGCGTTCCGTGGATCGAGCTGCACCGACCGTTCGAATGCCGTGACGGCGCCGCGCGTATCCTCCCCGCGCCAGCGGATCAGCCCGAGGGTTTCGTAGGCAGGCGCGTACGAGGCATTCAGCGCGATCGCGCGCTCCGCTTCGGCGCGCGCGCGCGTGAGGTTGCCCAGGTGCATGTAGCCGGTCGCGAGATCGACGTGGGCCTCGAACCGTTCCGGGGCGCGCGCGATCACTCGCTCGAGCAGCCGCACGCCGTCGCCGTCGCGGCCGGCGGCCACGTAGACCTGACCGAGGTGCGCCAGCAGCACGAGATCGTCGGGCTTGTCGCGCTGCAGCTGTTCGAGGATCTGAATTGCCTGCGGGAAGCGGCCGGCGACGACGTACGCGGTCGCGTCCTTGAGAAGCGCCGCGTAGCCGCGGCGGAAAGCGAGCATCTCGTCGGTCCACGGATCGCTCCACTGCGGCTCGCCCTTCGCGCCCACCTGCATCGCGGACGCCGCCTCGTCGTCGCGTCCCAGCCGGCGGTAGGCCGCGCCGAGCAACTGCAGCGTGTAGCCTTCGGTCGGCGCCGACGCGACGAGCCGTTCGAGCAGTCCCGCCGCACGCTCGGTTTCGTCGCGCTGCAGGTACACGCGCGCGAGGCCGACCCATCCTGCGCGGTCCGCGGGATCGATGTCGGTGGCGCGCGCAAAGGCGCTCTCGGCGCCCGCGGTCTGGTTCTCGTCGAGCAGCCAGAGCCCGAGGCGCCACTGGGCCGGCGCGAAGGTCGGGTTCAGCTCGATCGCCCGCCGCATGTCGCGAATCGCCTCGTCGGTTCGCCCGAGGCGCGACTCGACGACCGCGAGATGGAACGGCCACTTCGCCTCGGCCGGCTGCAGCGCCGCGGCGTTCGCGTAGGCATCGCGCGCCGCGCCCGCGAGCCCGTTGGCTTCGCACACCATCCCGAAGCGGCCCCAGCGCGCGCCGTCGAGCGGATCCTGCACGACCCCTTCGCGCGCCTGACCGACGATGTCCGCGATCTCCGGCGCGAGCGGACCGAGGTCGGCGAGCGCGGGCGGCACAGGCCTGCTGGCACGCAGCGCGCGGTATGCGATCACACCGGCCGACGCGAGCGCCGCGACGACGACGCCGACGACGACAACCTGAGTTCGGGAGAAGGGGCGGGAAGGCTTGGGACGCTTCGGCTTCGATTGGCGCGATGTGGGCACGGACCTGGGACGCATGTAGCGCGACGGCTTCAGCCGAGCGTCAGCCTACCACGTCGCTGATCGCTCGGCTAAAGCCTTCGCGCTACGGCAAAGCCTTTCGCGCTACGTCAAAGGCTTCGCGCTACGTCAAAGACTTCGCGCTACGCGCCTGCAAATTACCAGTCGAACTTCGCGCCGAACCGCCAGAGCCGCGGCGGAACGATCGTGGTCGGGTTCAGGAACGTCCGGCCCGAGACCCAGTTGATGTTCGCCGCCGGGTTCGCGTTGGTCAGATTGTAGCCGTCGACGAACACCGACAGCGTCCGGCCGGTCGCGACCTTGAACAGCTTCTCGACGCGTGTGTCGAAGAGGACAATGTTGTCCTGCTGCCGTGAACCGAACGGCTCGGCGAGAATCGTCTGGTTTCCGTAGTTCATCGACGCGTTGAACGTCCGGCCGTACGGCTGGCCCGACTGCAAGCGAATCGCCGGGGTCAGCCGGAGCCCGTACTTCGCGTCGATCGTGCCGTTGATCTTCGCCGACCAGAGCCCGAACACGTAGCGGCCGTCCTCTGTGTTGATCATGTCGTTCGGGTTGGCGACGTCCTGCCTCACCCGCAGTGTCTGGCCGAAGTATCCGTTGGCGTTGTCGTAATTCCACCGATACGCGTACGAGGCGTTGAGCGACCACCGGTTGCTCATTCGCCGGTTCGCTGTGAGCTCGAGGTTGTAGAAGTCGTCCTGGCCGCCGGTGTTGTGCAGGAAGTTGACGATCGGCGCCGCCAGGTTCGCAGGATTCAAGTTGTACGCCTGAACCGTCGGCGGGGTGGCGCTGAAGGTACCATCAGGTTCCGGCACGCGAACCGTCACCGGCACGTTGTACGCGCTGATCGGCCGATTCAGGTTGTCGCTCTGATAGAGGCCGTCGATCCGCCGCCAGACGAAGCCGGCGTGGACGCCGAAATTCGCGAACAGCTCGCGTTCGAGGAACGTCGCGAACTCGCGCGTACGCTGATCCTGCAGGTTCGGATCGAGCTGCGTGCTGCCGACACCGCCGTTCGAACGATTGAGCTGACCCTGTTCGCCGTTCTGCCAGATGCCGTCGTGGTTCAGATCACACCCGGAGGTTTGGCCGGGTGCGCACACCGCCGCCCACGCGTACCGACGCCACCAGTCCGGCGAATTCGGATTGACGTTGGAATTGATCGCGGTCGTGCCCGGATTCCACCAGTACGACGCGTAGTTGGCCTTCAGAACCGTCTTGCCGTCGCCACTCAGATCGTAGGTGAGGCCGATTCGCGGCGCCGTGAGGTTCCACGTGATCAGATTGTCGACGGCGGGGAACGAGACCTGCGTTGCGTTGAACGCGCTGACCGGCGGACCGATCTGCTCCGGCAGGTACGCGCGGTAGCGATCGAAGACCACGCCGAGCGTGAACGTCAGCCGCGAGCCGACACGCCAGCTGTCGGACGCGTAGAGGCCAGTCGTCCACAGGCCGTTCAGCGAGGCCGACGGCGTCTGGAACAGGATCACTTCCGACGGGGCGCCATTGCTGAGCACCATCAGCACGTCGTTCGGGACCTGGCCCAGCCCGTCCTGGCCGCGGAGATCGTCATACCGCTCGTTGAAGAACTCGCCGCCGAACTTGAAGTTGTGACTCCCGCCCCAGCCGTCCTTGAAGTAGCTGAGCGAACCCAGAATCTGGTTGCGGGTAATGTCACGGAACCAACCGTCCTGGTTGCCGCCGCTCACGATGTTCGTGCTGATGTCCTGATAGGCAGGTGCCTGCGTGTAGCGATGGTTCGGCCACAGATAGTGGAACTGGCCGCCGTGCACCTCGAAGAACATCTTGTCGCTGACGACGTCGTCCCAGCCGACCTTGTAGGTGTGCGCCCAGTACGACTGGTTCCACGTCGAGTCGGCGCTGTTGTGCACCGCCGCAGTCGCGCCGATCAGGAAGGTGTCGAGCCGGTTCGGCTGCTGCTTCTTGCCCCACTGCGCGAAGCCGACCAGCTTGTTGTTCGAGTTGATCGCGTAGGTGCCCTTGCCGGTGATGTTCTGCAGGCGGGTCTCGAACGGCTTCACCGGGAAGTTGGGCAGCAGGCTCTGCGCGTCCTGATCGCGCAGCGACCCGTACCACCACAGCTTGTCCTTCTTGATGTAGCCGCCGACGTCCCCGTTGAGATCGTGGTAACTGTGGAGCCGGTTCAAGTCCGTCGGTCCCAGATTGCCGCTGCTCACGCCGGCCTTCGCGGCCAGCGCGATCTGCGCGTCGTCGATGTTGCGCGACTGGACGTTCTCGTTCTCGTAGTCGGCGTAGATCCGGCCGTGATACGAGTTGCCGCCGGACTTCGCGATGAACTGCGTCATCACGCCGGCCCACGGCATGTCTGGCGTGTTCGCGCCGGTCGTAACCGAGACTTCATCCATCGATCCGTAGTCGTAGTAGAAGCCGGCGGCATTCGTGCCCTCGGTGTTGACGATGCCCTCGACCATCGGCCGATGCTGATCCGACTTCGTGTCGTAGGTGGAGTAGCCGGTCTGCGTGCCGGCCGCGCTGCCGCCGACGTCGATGCGCTGCATCTGGATCGCCGGCGCTGCCGCGAGGATCGACCAGAAGTCGCGCGCGTTGGGCAGCGAGGCGAGCTGCTGCGCGTCGAAGTTCGTGGACGTCTTCGTGGTGGCAACGTCGACGACCGGCGACTGTCCGCTGACCGTCACTGATTCCGACAGCCGCGCGACGCGCAGCTCGATGTTCACGGTGGACGTGAAGCCGAGGCCGACGCGCAGGCCTTCACGAATCTGCGTTTCGAAGCCGGCCAGCTCGTACTTCACCGTGTACTCGCCAGGCGGGATCGCGGAGAAGCGGTAGATGCCGTCGGTGCCGGTGACATCCGTGCGCGTGCCCTGCATCGACGGACTGTTGATCGTGACCGTGACGCCAGGCATCACCGCGCCGCTGCTGTCGGTGATCTTGCCGTTGATGGCGCCGGTCGTGGTGCTGACGGTCTGGCCGACCGCTGCGGCCGCCGACGCGAAGACGAGGACGAGAACCAATCCGGGAACCCGGCTGCACAGCCGCCTCATGCGCCTCCTCCGTAATCGAGACACCGAGAGAACGAGGGACCCGACGCCTGCCGCGTGTAAAGATTTCGAATTCGAACGGACACTACACCCGAATCCGAGTCAACGCAATCGGATTTCATGCGTCCAACTCGATTGTCGCCGGTCGCGTGCGAGATCTTGGATGGCGCGTTTTCTAGCGGGACTGGATGATACGCGTCGTCCCATCGACGGCCACG
>DATFWL010000246.1:0-10203 GCA_035259385.1 Vicinamibacterales bacterium
CGTACTACGTCCAGCGCGGGCATCACTTCGCGATCGTCGACGAGGTCGACAGCATCCTCATCGACGAAGCGCGGACGCCGCTGATCATTTCGGGTCCGGCCGAGGAATCGACGGACCTGTATTACGAGGTCGATCGCATCATCCCGCGCCTGAAGGCGGGCGCCGTCGTGCGCGGCGACACCAAGGCCGAGGAGCGCGAGGCGCTCGAAGCCACCGGCGACTACATCAAGGACGAGAAGCACAAGACGGTGACGCTCACCGAGAGCGGCATGGCGAAGGCCGAGCAGATGCTCGCGCACCGCCTCTCGCCGGGCGGTCTCTACCACCCGGACAACATGCCGGTGCTGCACCACATCAACCAGGCGCTGCGCGCGCACGTCCTGTTCCACCGCGACGTCGACTACATGGTGAAGGACGGCGAGGTGGTGATCGTCGACGAGTTCACCGGACGCCTGATGCCGGGACGCCGCTGGAGCGACGGTCTGCACCAGGCGGTGGAAGCCAAGGAAAAGGTGAAGATCGAGCGCGAGAACCAGACCCTCGCCACCGTCACCTTCCAGAACTACTTCCGCAAGTACAACAAGCTCGCCGGCATGACCGGCACCGCCGACACCGAGGCCGAGGAGTTCGCGAAGATCTACAAGCTCGACGTCGTCGTCATCCCGCCGAACCGGCCGCTGCGCCGCATCGAGAATCCCGATCTGGTCTACCGCACCGAAAAGGAGAAGTGGGACGCGATCGTCGCGGAAATCCTCGACGAGCACCAGAAGGGACGTCCGGTCCTGGTCGGCACCGTGTCGATCGAGAAGTCGGAGAAGCTGTCGTCGATGCTCGATCGGCGCGGGCTGAAGCGCGGCACGACGACCGGCGGCGGCGTCGACAAGCACGTCGTCCTGAACGCGAAGTATCACGCGCAGGAAGCGGAGTTCGTCGCGCAGGCCGGCCGGAAGGGCTCGGTGACGATCGCCACCAACATGGCCGGCCGCGGCACCGACATCCTGCTCGGCGGCAACCCGGAGTTCATGGCGCGGCAGCAGTGCCTCGCCGAACAGGTGGCCGAACGGCTGCCCAAGGGCGAGGAGCGCTTCGTCGAGGACGAGCAGTACGTCTACTTCTATCACCTCGACGCCTTCTATCGCGTGCCGAAGACGCAGTACGCGCGGATCTTCGAGCATTTCAAGGGCCAGTGCGACGGCGAGCACGACGAAGTCGTCGACGTCGGCGGCCTGCACATCGTCGCAACCGAGCGCCACGAAGCGCGGCGCATCGACAACCAGCTGCGCGGCCGCGCCGGTCGCCAGGGCGATCCGGGCGCCTCGCGCTTTTATCTCTCGCTCGAAGACGACCTGATGCGGATCTTCGGCTCGGATCGGATCTCCGGCCTGATGCAGCGGCTCGGCATGGAAGAAGGCGTGCCGATCGAGCACGGCATGGTGACCCGCGCCATCGAGCGCGCGCAGAAGCAGGTCGAGGCGCAGAACTTCTCCGTGCGCAAGCACCTGCTCGAGTACGACGACGTGATGAACAAGCAGCGCGAGAACATCTACGCGCTGCGCCGCCAGATTCTCGAAGGGCAGATCCGCCTGCAGGACGAAGAGGGCGAAGAGACCGCGTTCGACACGCGCGCCTACCTGATGGAGCTGGCGGAGGAGATTCTCGACGCGACGGTCGAGAACTACGCGCCGCGCCAGGCCGATTTCGAGCAGTGGGATCTCGACGCGCTCAAACGCGAAGCGGAGCGGATCTTCGCGATCGACATCGCCGGGATGAACTTCGACGATCAGACCGCCGACGAGATCCGCGACCAGCTCTGGGCGAAGATTGTCGACTCCTACGAGCAGAAGGAAAAGCTGGTCGGCCGCGACGTCCTGCAGCGCGTCGAGCGCGACATCATGCTGCAGATCGTCGATCAGCAGTGGAAGGATCACCTCTACAGCCTCGATCACCTCAAGGAAGGCATCGGCCTCCGCGGCTACGGGCAGCGCGATCCGCTCGTCGAGTACAAGAAGGAGAGCTTCGTTCTCTTCCAGGCGATGAAGGATCGCGTGGACGAGGAGATCGTCCGTTATCTCTGGTGGCTGCGCCCGGTGCTGAGCGAAGAAGCGGCCGCGGCGCCGGTGCGCCGGCAGGCGGTGCGGCGCGCGCCGCTCATCCTCAACGATCCGGGAGCGGAGACCGCCGCCGCGTCGGTGTTCGGCGCGTCGCGGTCGGCCGCGGCAACCGCGGCGCCGGCGCGGGCGAGCGCGACCGCTCAGGGTCCGCGCGTCGGCGGCGACGATGCCGTCCCGAAAACGGTGCGGCACGAGGGACCGAAAATCGGCCGCAACGATCCGTGCCCGTGCGGGAGTGGAAAAAAGTACAAAAAGTGTCACGGAGCGGCGGCTTGAGGGAGTCGTCAGTCGCAAGTCACGAGTCGTCAGTCGGGCCGACAGGCGTCGGCCCTTTTTTGTATCTATGGACCTGAAAACCGAATCGACGATTCTCACGACCACGGGTGCCGACCTCGCAACCGCGCTGACCTTCGACGATGTGCTGCTCGTGCCGCGGCACTCGCCGTCGGACGTCGTTCCGACCAAGGTCGACATCTCGACGCGGCTGACCCGCAACATCAGGCTGGCGGTGCCACTGGTCAGCGCCGCGATGGACACGGTCACCGAGTCGCGGCTGGCCATCGCGATGGCGCAGCAGGGCGGGATCGGCGTGATTCACAAGAACTTGTCGATCGAGGAGCAGGCGTCGGAAGTCGACCGCGTGAAGCGGTCGGAGAGCGGCATGATCGTCAATCCGATCACGCTCTCCCCCACCAGCCGGATCTACGAAGCGCTCGAGCTGATGAAGAAGTACAGCATCTCGGGCGTGCCCATCACCGAGGACGGCAGCAAGGAGGGACGGCTGGTCGGCATCCTGACCAATCGCGACCTGCGGTTCGAGACCAACGTGAACCGGGCGATCGGCGAGGTGATGACGCGCGAGCCGCTGTTCACCGTGCCGGTCGGCACGACGCTCGACGCGGCGCGCGAGATCCTCCACCGGCACAAGGTCGAAAAGCTGCTCGTCGTCGATCGCGACTACCGGTTGAAGGGCCTGATCACCGTCAAGGACATCCAGAAGGCGGTGAAGTACCCGAACGCCTCGAAGGATTCGCTCGGACGGCTGCGCGTCGGCGCCGCCATCGGCACCGCGCGCGACACGCTCAGTCGGGCCGAGGCGCTGGTGGCCGCGCACGTCGACGTGCTGGTCGTCGACACCGCGCACGGCCACTCGCAGAACGTGCTCGACATGGTCCGGCAGCTGCGCCGGCGCTTCACCGGCGTGGACCTGATCGCCGGCAACGTCGCCACCGCGGAGGGCACCGACGCGCTGATCGACCTCGACGTGGATGCCGTCAAGGTCGGGATTGGCGCCGGCTCGATCTGCACGACGCGGGTGATCGCCGGCATCGGCGTGCCGATGATCAGCGCGGTGATGGAGTGCGCCCGTGCGGCGGCGGCGCGCGACATCCCGGTGATCGCGGACGGCGGCATCCGCTTCTCCGGCGACATCACCAAGGCGATCGCCGTCGGCGCGAGCTCGACGATGATCGGGAATCTGTTTGCCGGAACCGACGAGAGCCCGGGCGAGATCATCCTGTATCAGGGGCGCAGCTACAAGGACTACCGCGGCATGGGATCGATCGGCGCGATGCGCCGCGGCTCGCGCGATCGCTACTTCCAGGACGAGTTCGATCTCGACGCACCGGGCGGAAGCGAGAAGCTGGTGCCCGAGGGAATCGAGGGCCGCGTCGCGCACAAGGGCAGCCTCGCGGCGATGGTGCACCAACTGGTCGGCGGGCTCCGCGCCGGGATGGGTTATTGCGGCGCGAGGAACATCGCCGCCCTCCAGCGCGATGCCCGTCTGATTCGCATCACCCCGGCCGGCGTCCGCGAGAGCCACGTCCACGACGTCGCGATCACGAAGGAAGCGCCGAACTACCGATCGGAGTAGGCGCTGAGGGGGCCGAGGCAATTAAGAATTGAAGAAGTAAGCATTAAGAATTCGTCTCATGCCTCGAACGCGTGTGCGAATTCTTGGAGCAGGTTGCAAAATTAGCTCGCTCGCGGGTGGCCGCGAACGGGGCTGCCCCGCCGGGCGCGGAGCCGTGGGCCGTGACCAGTGCTTTTCTGGCGAGCACCCGGTGGGGCTGTTCGCGGACAGGACCCGCCTTGAGCTAATCTTGCAACGCACTCCTAATTCTTAATTCCAAATTCTTAATTGCAGAGTTTTTCGACAGCGACAGTGCGAGCGTCACCTTCGCCGTGCCCGATCCGCACCTCGACGTAGCGCGAGGGCATCAGCCGAGCGTCGCCGTTCAACTTCTCCGCCCATTCGATCGCGAGCACGCCGTCGGCGGCGATCTCGTCGAGCCCGAGGTCGACGATCTCCCGCGGATCGTCGATGCGGTAGAGATCGACGTGGAACAGTGTCAGCCGTCCGCCGCGGTATTCCTGAACGAGCGTGAATGTCGGGCTGCTCACCTCGTCGCGCCCGATGCCGAGGCCTTCCGCAAGCCCCTTCACGAACGCCGTCTTTCCTGCCCCGAGGTCACCATAGAGGAGCACGACGTCGCCCGCCGCGAGCGTGCCGGCGAGGTCGCGTCCAACCGCTGCGGTTTCCGACTCGCTTCCAGTCGAAGTCGTTGTCACCGCGTGATGGTACTGCGAACCATCTGACACCGTTCCGTCCCGTTCTGACCTGTCTCCCATCGGTCCCATCGGTCCTGTCCGTCCCATCCGTCCCTTCTGACCTACACTGGACGGATGCGAATGCGTCATCACACCATCGCTCTGCTGATGGCCGGCGCCTCGTGTGCGGCGCTGGCTGCCCAGACGCCGTCACCGGCGGCCTCCTCGATGGTCGAACGCGTCGAGGACACCGGCTTCATCCAGATTCATGCGCCCAGCTTCGGCGCGCTCGATCCGCGCCAGCAGCAGCTCGCCTACTGGCTGACCCAGGCCTCGATCGCGATCGATCCGATCATCTACGACCAGTTGTCGCAGTACGGGCTCCGCGAGAAGCGGCTGCTCGAAGGCATCCTGAGTCATCCGCCGGCCGCCACGCCGACGCTGGCCAAGGTCCGGCGCTTCGCGCTGCTCTTCTGGGCGAACCGCGGCAATCACAACGAGACGACCGGCGTGAAGTTCCTGCCTGGCTTCGTCGCCGCCGAGCTCGAAGCGGCAGCGCTTGCCGCGCAGAAAAACGGCGCATTTGCGACGCCCTACGGCGACCTGCCGCCGCTTGCCGCCGCAGCCGACCTGCGGCGCGAGCTGACCGCGCTCGGCCCGTCGCTGTTCGAGCCGGCCGTGGAGCCGCTGACTACCGCCAAGACCCCGCCGCCGGGCAAGGACATCCTCCAGGCGAGCTCCAACACGTTCTACCGCGGCGTCACGCTCAACGACCTGAACGGGTTCACCGAGCACTACCCGCTCAATTCGCGCGTCGCGAAAGGCGCCGACGGCGTCGTCCATGAGGAGGTCTACCGCGCCGGAACTCCGGACGGGAAGGTGCCGGCGGGCCTCTACGCCGTGTACCTGAAGAAGGCGATCGAGTACCTCGACAAGGCGAAGGCGGTCGCCGATCCGGCGCAGGCGAAGGCGATCGGCAATCTGATCCGCTTCTATCAGACCGGCGATCCGGCCGACTGGCTGCAGTTCGGCGCCGACTGGGTGCGCAACGACGCCACGGTCGATTTCGCGAACGGCTTCATCGAGGTCTACCGCGACGCCCGCGGCGCCAAGGGCAGCTCGCAGAGCTTCGTCACCATCACCGACAAGCCGGTGACGACGGCGATGACCACGCTCGCGAAGAACGCCAGCTACTTCGAGCAGCAGGCACCGTGGGATGCGAAGTACAAGAAGGAATCGTTCGACGCGCCCGTCGTCAAGGCGGTCGAGATCCTGATCGAGACCGGCGACTTCCACATCTCGACGATCGGCGACAACCTGCCGAACGAGAACGAAATCCGCGAGCGCTACGGCTCGAAGAATTTCCTGCTGCTCGGCAGCAGCCACGCGATGTCGGCCGCGAGCGGCGCGCCGATGGCGGCGGAGTTCGCGGCCTCGCCGGAGGAAGCCGCCCGCGCGGGCCGCGTCGGCGAAACCGCCGAGGATCTGCTCACCGCGATGCACGAAGTGATCGGCCACGGCTCCGGCAAGCTGTCGGAACGGCTGAAGGGGGGCGCCCAGAAGGAATTGAAGGAGTACTACTCGACGCTCGAGGAGGCGCGCGCCGATCTGATGGGGCTCTACAACATCTGGGATCCCAGGCTGAAGACGCTGGGCCTGGTCGACGATCAGGAGGCGGTCGCGCGCACGATGTACGACAACGCGGCGCGAGCCGTGCTCACGCAGCTGCGCCGGATACCGAAGGGCGACACCATCGAAGAGGATCACCAGCGCGCCCGGGCGCTGATCGCGAACTACGTCAAGGACAAAACCGGGGCGATCGAGCAGTTCGATCGCGACCGCAAGACCTACGTCCGCGTCACCGACTACGGCAAGATGCGGACGGGCGTCGCCATGCTGCTCGCTGAACTGATGCGCATCAAGGCCGAGGGCGACTACGCCGCGATCAAGGCGCTGATCGACCGCTACGGCGTGCATTTCGATCCGAAGCTCCGCGACCAGGTGGTCGAGCGCTATGGACTGCTGAATCTGCCGACCTACTGGGCCGGCGTGAACCCGGAGCTGACCGCCGAGATCGACGCGCAGGGAAACGCCGCGCACGTCACGATCTCGTATCCGCGCGACGCGGTGAAGCAGTACCTACACTACGGCGCGATGTGGGCCAGGTAGGTCGGGCAGGTCAGGTGGGTCGGGCAGGTCAGGTGGGTCGGGTAGGTCAAGTGGGTCGGGAGACGCCTTGAGCGATCGTGTCCGGCTTCAGCCGGGCCGTGACGCCGGGAGAGAAACCATGGCAATGGTGGCGAATCCATATGCGATTCATGTCGGCACGCGTGAGCCACGGGACGTGATCGAGACCACGGCGCTCGAGCTTCATCGGCTTGCCGGTCGCATCGGCGCGGCGCGGATCACTGCGCCGCGCGCGCCGGGCAAATGGAGCGCGCGCGACATCCTCTGCCATCTCGCCGACTGCGAGATCGTGTTCGCGTTCCGCTTGCGGCAGGCGCTTGCCGAGAATCACCACGTGATCCAACCATTCGATCAGGAGAAATGGGCCCCGCCCTACGCCTCACTGGACGCGGATGCGGCTCTGGCGACGTTCGAGGTGGTCCGCCGGTGGAACCTCGCGCTCCTCGACACGGTGACGCCGGCGCAACGGGCGAAACCGGTGATGCATCCAGAACGCGGCGAGATGACGTTCGAAACGATCGTCGAGACGATGGCGGGGCACGATCTGAATCACGTCAAACAACTCGAGGCGATTGCCGACGCATCACGGTCGGGCTGAAGCCGGACGCTACGGCCGACCGTCCCTCCCTACCCCGCTGCCGCGTCGCCGCGCTTGCGCCGGGCGGTCATTTCGATCATCGCTGCGCCGAGGTGGGCGGCGACGTCGGCGGACGTCATCGCCACCTCCCCTTCGTCCGACTCGGTGAGGTCGCCGGCGAGGCCGTGCAGGTAGACGGCGAGCTTGCACGCCGCTTCGGCGTCGAGCAGTTGCGCGAGCCACGCGGCGATCATCCCGGTGAGGACGTCGCCGGTGCCGCCGGTCGCCATCCCCGGATTGCCGGTCGGGTTGATGAACACCTTCTCGTCGGGCGTCGCCACCAGCGTCCGATGCCCCTTGAGCACGACGAACAGGTGATGCGCGGTCGCGAAGTTGCGCGCCACCTCCAGCCGGCTCGCCTGCACTTCATGCGTCGACATGCCGACCAGCCGCGCCATCTCGCCCGGATGCGGCGTGATGATGATGTCCCGCCCCTCGCGTCCGGTCAGCCGATCGGGCGCGTCGGCGAACGCGTTCAGCGCATCCGCGTCCACCACGAGCGGCATCGTCGCGCGATCGACGACCTGGCGGATGAACTCGCGGGTCGCCTTCGCCTGTCCGAGCCCGGGGCCGATGGCGATCACGTCGCGCGCCATCTCGAAGAGGCGATCGATCTCGTCGACGTCGAGGCCCTCGTCCGTTTCCAGGAGAGCCTCGGTCATGTACTCCGGCGCCATCGCCGCGATGACCGGCTGACAGGAGGCGGGCGTCGCGACCGTGACGAGTCCGGCGCCCGAGCGCAGCGCGCCGATCGCGGCAAGATGCGCGGCGCCGGTCTTGCCGCGCGATCCGGCGACCACGAGCACGCGGCCGTAGTCGCCCTTGTGGCTGTCCGAGGTCCGCGGCGTGATCAGATCGCGCATCGCGCCGCGGGTCAGCAGATCGACGCGCGGCCCCTCGACCGCCTCGATCACCTCGCCCGGGATGCCGATGTCGGCGATCACGATGTCGCCAGAGCGCAGTTCGCCGGGCGGCAGCACGAGCGGGAGTTTCGGCGCGGCGATCGTGATCGTGAGGCCGGCGTCGATCGACGGGCCGATCGGGTCCGCGGAGTCGGCCGAGAGCCCCGAGGGCAGATCGATCGACACCACCGGAATCCCCGACGCGTTCACGTCGGTGATCACCGATTCGATGAAGCCGGACACCGGCGCCTTGAGGCCGGTGCCGAAGATCGCGTCGACGATCAGCGTGCAATCGTTCACTTCCGAAACGTGCAGCTCCCACGCCTGGCTGTCGGCCACCTCGACGACCGTCAGGCCGAGGCGGCCGAGGATTTCGAGGTTGACACGGGCATCGCCGCGTACGTCCGCCACGCTGCCGATCAGAAAGACCGAGACGTCGACGCCGCGCTGCACGAGGGTGCGCGCGACCACGAACCCGTCGCCGCCGTTGTTGCCCCGGCCGCAGAGCACGCCGACGTGGCGGTCGAGCAGGTCGCCGTAGATCGCCTCCATCGCGGCGACCGCCTGACGGCCGGCGTTCTCCATGAGAACGAGCGAAGGGATGCCGATGTCTTCGATCGTGCGGCGATCGGCTTCCCGCATCTGGGAGCTGTTGAGGACGCGCATTTATGACAAGAGCACAGAGGGCAACAGAGGACGCAGAGGACAGAGGTATACCACAGGCTCACGCGTCGCTGCGCACGCCGGCTCCGCGTCGCGACGTCTGTGTCCTTCCGCTGCGTCCTTTGTAAACCTCCGAGTCCTTGTTGTAGTCTCGTCTGTATGCCAGCAACGGTAAACGTGAACGGCCGCATCTCGGATCAGGAGCACGCCGTCGTCTCGGTGTTCGACCACGGCTTTCTTTACGGGGAAGGCGTGTACGAGACGCTGCGCACCTACAACGGCCAGCCGTTCCTGTTCGATCGGCACATGACCCGGCTGCGGAAGTCGGCCGACATGCTGGTGCTGTCCGTGCCCCTCTCGGACGCGGAGATCGACGCACGGTTCCGCGAGACCCTCGCCGCCGCGCATCTGGGCGGCTCGGCCGATCGCGAGGCCTACATCCGGATCCTGGTGACGCGCGGCATCGGCGAGCTCACCTACGATCCGGCGGCATGCCCGACGGCGTCGGTGGTGGTGATCGTCAAGCCGCACGTGAACGTGCCGCCCGAATGGCTCGAGCGCGGCGTGCGCGTCTCGCTGGTTGGCGTGGTCCGCAACCATCCGAGCTCGGTGAATCCGCTCATCAAGTCGAACAACCTGCTGAACAACGCGCTGGCGATGCAGGAAGCGTTTCGCCGCGGCGGCGTCGAAGGCGTGATGCGCAATTATCGCGGCGAGCTCGCCGAGTGCACGCAGTCGAACCTGTTCGTCGTGAAGAACGGCGCCGCGCTCACTCCGCCGATCGACGCGGGACTGCTCCCCGGCATCACCCGGGCGTTCCTGTTCGAGGTCGGCGCCGAACTCGGCATCCCGGTGCGGGAGCAGGTCCTCCGTGACGACGACCTGCTCCATGGCGATGAAGCGTTCTTCACCAGCTCCACTCGCGAGCTCGTCCCGATCGTGGCCGTCGACGATCGCACCATCGGCAGCGGCAAGCCGGGCCCGGTCACGCACGCGCTGCTCGACGGATTCCGCAAACGCGCTCAGGAGCTGACCCTGAACAGCGAGGTTCTTCGGTTCTAGAACTTTAGAGTGCGTTGCAAAATTCGCTCAAGGCGGGTCCTGTCCGCGAACAGCCCCACCGGGTGCTCGCCAGAAAAGCACTGGTCACGGC
>DATFWL010000247.1:0-2366 GCA_035259385.1 Vicinamibacterales bacterium
GCGGGCGCACCGACACGTGCTCGAGCGGCTGGGGGGAGTCTACAAGCAGCTGAACGCCCCGTTCGGCCAGTTCGGCATGGACACGCTCGCCCTGTCGACGAAAGCCGTGAAGAGCGGCACCGCGACCGATGACAGTACGTACACCTCTCTGTCGGCGTCGATCGGCTCATTCACCGACACGCGCGACGCGCTGGCGGCGCGCATGAAGTCGCTCCTGGATGCGGCGGCCTTCCATGGCGAGCGGATCGCCGAGTTCGAGGCCGCGATATTGATTCTCGAAGCCGAGATCCTGCTTAACGAGCTTCACTCCGTCGCGCAGCACTGAAGCCCTGGGCTCGACGGAGAGCGCCGGCTTGTCGAAGTAGCTTCCGTGGGAGACTATTCGCCGTGGCTGAGCAGTGTAGGCGACGATGCTGGGAACGAGAATGATCTTCAAGACGGTCTGCCAGGGTCAGGGAAGAGTATGACCGCAGAGTACGTGGGCAGCGAGCTTGAACAGCACAAATTCCCGTATCGCCTACTCCGCGAGCGCGAGACCCGCCACCCCTTAAACGTCGGCGGCGACCTGCACCCGTCCGGGAGAACAACCGGCGCCCGGATGTTCGCAACGTACACCGTAGGTTCGTTCGTGGAAGAGAGTCTTACCCGCTGGAAGGCGTTCGTTACCGAGGCCATGCACACAGCGCGCGTCAACATCCTCGACAGCTATCCCTTCCAGAACAGCGTCCGTATCCTGCTGCAGATGGACGCGGATCCCGGTACGCTGGCCGCCTATCAGGCGAGCGTCGAGAAAGCGGCGGCTGGACTCGATCCCGTTCTGATCTACCTCGATCCTGGCGACGCGGAGCGTGCACTGGCCGCGATCGCCGAACAACGCGGACGGGCATGGACCGACTACGCGATTGCGGCGGTCACGGAATGTCCCTACGCATCCTCCCGCGGCCTTCAGGGGATGGACGGAGCGATAAACATCCTGAAAAACTACAAGCGCCTGCTCGATGAGTCCGTGGCGCGATTTCGATCTCCAAGGCTCGTGCTGCCGGGTTGCCATCGGAGCTGGCCGGACTGTCACACGAGGATCCGCGAGTTTCTTCGAGTCGAATCCAGACGCTAGCTTCTTTGCTCTACGCCGAATCGCCTCTGCGCAGCCGCGCGACACCGACCATCGTAACGACGATGCCCCCAACGACCAGCCACCACGGCGTCCCGTGGCGCCAACTGCCGGATACGGCCGCGAGCATGAGGCCCGCGCCAAGCGCGATGAGGAAAAACGCGGGCTGCCCGGTGCGCAGCTTCATGATCCGGCCGAGCCCCACACCGACAAGCACCGCACCGTATGCGGGGAACATGCGCCCGGCGGGAGGCAGGCCGAGAGTGGTCGCAAGCAAGTACGCGCCCACGAGAAGTGGAGCAATGCTCGACGGATGCAGAAGTGCATCCATCCAAGTGACGCCACCCGTCGAGTGCGACGATTTGCGTGGAAGCCCCGGTCCGGTCACGCGATAGAGGCGAATCGGGTGCTCGATGTTCTTGAGCTCCTGTACCCCCAGGTCCTCGAACGCGAGATCGACCTTCTTGTGGACCTCCTGGTAGACGGGCTCTGACACACAGATGCTGCCGGGGGCGGCAATCGTCTGTAGTCGCGCCGCGATGTTCACACCGTCGCCGTAGACGCGGTAATCCTGCACGATCACATCGCCAAGGTGCACGCCGATCCGGGTCTCGATCCGCTCGGCCGGCGCGCGGTTGGCATTGGCGACCGCTTGTGCATCTTGGATCGCCTGCGCACAGCGTACCGCGTTGACCACACTGTCGAACTCGCCGAACACGGAATCACCCGCCGTGTCGACGACACGCCCCTGATGCGCTTCGACGAGCCCCCGCGTACGGTCGTGGAATTCGCGAATCAGTGCAGTGGTCTGTTCCTCGTTCCGACCCATCATGCGGCTGAAACCTGAGACGTCGACCATGACGATGGCCGCGAGCTTGCGGCGCGGCGTAGAGGCTTCCGGGGTCATGCAAAGACCATTATGGGGCGGATTGCCGCGATGCCGAAGAGGGCTGGTTGGGTTCTAATAGGGGCCGACATGTTCGTCCTCCCAAGTCTCGATTCGACGCTCGGTGTTCTCGCGGCGATGGTGACGCCGGCAGTGATGATCCTTGCTACGAGCTCGTTGATCTTGACCACGACGAATCGCCTCGTCCGCGTCGTCGATCGGGTCCCTGAGATGCTTCCCGAATTCGAGGCGCTCGCGAGCTCCGACTCCCCGGACAATCCAAAGATGGCGATGCTCTTCGACGATCTGCGTCGTGCCACGGTGCGCGCCAGGGTCGGCCAGCAGGCGTTGGCGCAGCTCTACCTGGGC
>DATFWL010000248.1:0-2165 GCA_035259385.1 Vicinamibacterales bacterium
ATACGGCTCGAGCAGATCGATGACCTTGATGCCGGTCTCGAACATCTCGACCTTCGTCGACTGGTCCTCGAACGGCGGCGCCGGCCGATGGATCGGGTACATCTTCTTGGCGTGGATCGCCGGGCCCTTGTCGACCGGCTCGCCCACGATGTTGAGGATCCGGCCCAGCGTCTCGGGGCCGACCGGGATCGAGATCGGCGCGCCGGTGTCGCTCACCGGCATCCCGCGCCTCAGGCCGTCGGTGGCGGCCATGGCGACGGTGCGCACCTGACTCTCGCCCAGGTGCTGCGCCACCTCGAGGATGAGCCGCTGCGAGTAGGCAAAGACGTCCTTGTTCTCGACGCCCTCGACCTGCAGCGCGTTGTAGATGGCCGGCAGCCGACCCGGCTCGAACTCGACGTCGACGACCGGTCCGATGACCTGGACGATTTTCCCCGTGCTCATGTTGCGGCTCCTTGCTTGAGGGCCTCGGCGCCGCCGACGATGTCCAGCAGCTCCTTGGTGATCTTTTCCTGACGCGCCTTGTTGAACTGGATCGTCAGGACGTCGATCATCTCCTTGGCGTTCTTCGTCGCCGCCTCCATCGCCGTCATGCGCGCGCCGTATTCGCCGGCCAGCGACTCCATGAGGGCCTTGAAGACCTGCGTCCGCACGTGCCGCGGGAGCAGCTCGTCGAGGATCGCCTTCGGATTCGGCTCGTAGAGGTAGTCGACCGCCTCCGCATCCTTCTCGCCTTCCGCCGTGCGCGGAATCGGCAAGAGCTGCTCGCGCACCGGACGCTGGACGACGACTGAGCGAAACTCGTTGTAGACGAGGTAGACCTCGTCGACCTCCCCGTCGAGGTACTGCTGCATGAAGTAGTCGGCCAGCTCGGTGGCATGCGAGTATGCCAGCCGATCCCAAAAGCCGATCATGTCCCGCTTGATCGTCCACTGGCGGCGGCGATAGAAGTCGCGCGCCTTACGACCGACGACGACCAGGGTGACCTCGGTGGTGTTGGATTGCCGCACCAGCTCCAGCGCGCGCCGAATGACGTTGGCGTTGAATGCGCCCGCCAGGCCTTTGTCGGCCGTGATGATCGCGATCTGACGGCGCGGCCCCTCACGCTGCTCGAGCAGCGCGTGCTGCGCGCCGTCGCCGCCGGACGCGGCGCTGACCAGATTGCCGAGCAGCTCACCCATCTTGGCCGCGTAGGGGCGCGCCGCGAGGATCCGCTCCTGGGCGCGGCGCAGCTTCGCCGCGGCGACGAGCTTCATCGCGCGGGTAATCTTCTGCGTGGACTGGACGGATCGGATCCGCCGCTGGATGTCGCGAAGGGTCGCCATGGGCTCGGGACGCTAGGCGGCCTTGATCCCCTTGGTCGCGACGAACTCCGTCCGGGCGTCGGTCACCGCTTTCGCGAGCTGCTCGCGCAGCGCGTCCGGGAGCTCCTTCTTCTCGCGGATGTCCGTCAGGATCTGCGGGGCGCGCCGCTCGAGATAGCTATAGAGGAACGGCTCGAACTCGCGGATCGCGTCGACCGGCAGCTCGTCGAGCATGCCCTGTGTGCCGGCGAAGATGATGACGACCTGCTTCTCGACCGGCAGCGGCTGGTACTGACCCTGCTTGAGCAGCTCGACCATTCGCTGACCGCGCGCCAGCTGCATCTGCGTCGCGCGGTCGAGGTCGGAGCCGAACTGGGCGAACGCGGCGAGCTCGCGATACTGCGCGAGGTCGAGCCGCAGCTTGCCGGCCACCTGGCGCATTGCGCGCACCTGCGCCGAGCCACCGACCCGCGAGACGGACAGCCCGACGTTCACCGCCGGGCGGATGCCGCCGTAGAAGAGGTCGGACTCAAGATAGATCTGCCCGTCGGTGATCGAGATGACATTGGTCGGGATGTACGCCGACACGTCGCCGAGCTGCGTCTCGATGATCGGCAGCGCGGTGAGCGAGCCGCCGCCGAGATCGTCGTTGAGCTTGGCAGCGCGCTCGAGCAGCCGCGAGTGCAGATAGAACACGTCGCCCGGATACGCCTCGCGGCCCGGGGGCCGCCGGAGCAAGAGCGAGAGCTGCCGATACGCCGCCGCGTGCTTGGAGAGGTCGTCGTAGATGCAGAGCGCGTGGCGCTTGGAGTCGCGGAAGTACTCGCCCATCGTGACGCCGGTGTACGGCGCGATGTACTG
>DATFWL010000249.1:0-4999 GCA_035259385.1 Vicinamibacterales bacterium
AGAGCAGGTTGCAAAATTAGCTCGCTCGCGGGTGGCCGCGAACGGGGCCGCCCCGCCGGGCGCGGAGCCGTGCGCCGTGACCAGTGCTTTTCTGGCGAGCACCCGGTGGGGCTGTTCGCGGACAGGACCCGCCTTGAGCTAATTTTGCAACGCACCCTTAATTGTGCCGGCGCAGCGCGGATCAGGCAGTCACACCCACGCCGATTGGACAGCTGACGCCAGTACCGCCGAGTCCACAGTACCCGTCGGGATTCTTGGCGAGGTACTGCTGATGGTAGCCCTCGGCGTAGTAGAACTCCGGCGCCGGAGTGATCTCGGTCGTGATCGGCCCATAGCCGGCGGCGGTCAGCTGCTTCTGAAACGCGTCGCGCGACAGCTCCGCGGCACGCTGCTGCGACGCGTCGAAGTAGTAGATGCCGGATCGATACTGCGTGCCGATGTCGTTGCCCTGGCGCATGCCCTGCGTCGGATCGTGATTCTCCCAGAACGTCTTCAGCAGCTGCTCGTAGCTCACGACCTTCGGATCGAAGATGACGAGCACGACTTCGTTGTGACCGGTCATGCCGGTGCACACCTCGCCGTAGGTGGGGTTCTGCGTGTGCCCGCCGGCGTAGCCGACGGCAGTGCTGTAAACACCGCGCAACTGCCAGAAGGTCCGCTCGGCACCCCAGAAGCACCCCATGCCGAACAGCGCCTGCTGCAACCCGTCCGGAAACGGCGGCGCGAGTCGGTGATGGTTGACGAAATGTGCATCCGGAACCGGCATCCGCGTCGCTCGTCCGGGCAGGGCGTCAGCTGCTGACGGAATCGTAAGTGGTTTCTTTGTAAACATTTGAGGCTCCAAGCTCGGCTATAATCAAAGCTCGTCCATTTCACTCACGCAAGGAGATTCCATGAGGCGAGCTGTATTCGTGTGCGCGGTCGTGTCGTTGATGGCCGGTGGCGGGATCATGTCTGGTCAGGGCGGTGGCAATCCGTTCGTCGATCATTCTGACACGGGGGAGACGGTCCATGTGCTGCCGGCCCCTGCGTCGATCCATTCGCCGCACGCGACGCAGCCGACCGACGCGCCCCCGCATCGCGGCGTGTCGGTCTTCCCGGCCAGCTACGGGTCAGGAAACCTCGTCAACCACGGCGGCCGCCAGATCCCGTTCGCGGGCTTTTTCGCGATCTACTGGAACGGCACGGTCGCGTCGACCGCAGGCTCGCAAGGGCAGCCCAACCTGCGCAGCGAAGTGCAGAGCTTCGTCACCAGCTTCTCGACTTCCGCCGACTACTCGATCATCACGCAGTACGGCGCGGCCGACGCGATCTCGCCAGTGCTCGCGTGGGCAGGCGACTTCGTCGACTCGCGAGCGCCGCAGGGATCGTTCTCCGATTCCAAGGTCAGGTCGTATATCGCCTCGCTGTTCAACAGCGGTGTGGTCGCCGCCGACGCCAGCACCGTCTACGGCGTCTACTTCCCGTCGGGAATGAAGATCACGATGCAGGGCGGTGCGTCGTGCTCGGCCTTCTGCGGCTACCATGGCCACTTCGCCTACAACGGGAAGGACATCAAGTACGCGGTCTTCCCGTACACCGACTGCCGTGCCTGCAGCCTGCCGGGCAAGGCGGTGGCCGACATGCTCACGATTGTGACCAGCCATGAGGTCCGCGAAGCAGTGACCGATCCCGATCTCGATGCGTGGTTCGACGCCGCAGGATATGAGGCGGACGACAAGTGTGCATGGCACAACCTGTATCAGACGGCGTCGGGACACTTCTGGGTGCAGCCGGAGTACTCGAATGGCCTCAGCGGCAATCCGGGCCCAGGTTGCATCGTGCCGTAGGACGGACGACTTCGGAATCCGCGTCGACCTTCACAGAGGCCGCAGAGAACGACGTTCCCTGCGGCCTCTGCTGCGTGTGCGGCGGCTCTAGTGGCGCGGCGCCGGCTGGAAGAGGGCGAAGACGGCGCCCTGCGGATCGCCGATGATCGAAAAGCGGCCGACGTTGGGGATATCCTGAGGCCCGATCATCGCCTTCCCGCCGAGCTGCTTCGCCTTGTCGGTACTCGCATCGACGTTCGCGACCATGAAGTACGGCATCCAGTAAGACGGGATGTGCTTCGGCATGTCCGGCGGCTTCGGCATCATGCCGACGCCCGGCTGGCCGTTGTTGCTCATCTCGGTGTACTCCATGCCGCCCGCCGAGCCGTGCTTCGCAGTCCAGTGGAACAACTGCGTGTAGAACCCTTCTGCCGTCCGCAGGTCGCTCGTCGTCAGCTCGGTCCAGCAGAGCGTGCCCGGCTCGTTGAGGATCATCGCACCGACATGGTTCTTCGGCTGCCACACCTGGAACACCGCCCCGGTCGGATCCTGCAGCACCGCCATGCGTCCGGCGTCCATCACGTCGAACGGCGGCGCGAGCACGTTCGCGCCGATCGCCTGCGCCTTGGTCACGGTCTCGTCGACGCTGTTGACGGTGACGTACGAGTTCCAGTGCGGCGGAGCGCCGGCCTGCTTTTCTTCCGGCCGCATCGTGTAGGCCGCGGCGACCGGCCGGCCGCGCATCTGGAACATCGAGTAGACCTCGGTCGGACCGATCGGCTCCTCCTTGACGTCCCAGCCGAACAGCCCGCGGTAGTACGCGACGCCGGCCTTCTGATCAGTCGTCGCCAGCTCAGGCCATGAGAACGTTCCGGATGGATGCGAGTTCACGTCGGGCACGAGAACCTCCTTGAGACAGGAGACACGCGAGGCTTTGCAGCGCCAGTATAGCGTCGGCTCCCGGTTTGGACGCACAATCCTGGCATCATGGTGCGACGTTTTCTGCACGCGATCGCCGCGGGCGCCGCGGTGTGGCTGACGTGGTGCGGCGTCTCGGTGTCCGGAACCGAACAGCAGGCAGCCGCTGTGCTCACCGTCGACGATCTGATGCGCCTCAGCTCGATCGTCGATGTCCAGATGTCGCCTGACGGCAAGCGGGTCGCGTATGTCGTCTCGACGCCGAACCTGTCGAAGAACGAACAGGAGCCGGCGCTGTTCGTCGTGCCGGCTGCGGGCGGGACGCCGGTTCAGATCGGCGAATCGGTGCGGATCTTCAATCAGCCGTCGCCGCGGCCGCAGCTGCGGTGGATGCCAGACGGCCAGTCGATCTCGGTGCTGGGCTTCGCAGAGGGACGGCCCGAGGTGTTCGCGATGCCCGTGGCGGGCGGCGCCGCCCGCCAGATCACCAGAGCGCCGCAGGGCGTCGCCGCATACGAATGGTCTCCCGACGGCAGGAGCGTCGCGTTTCTCACCGCCGACCCGATGCCGCCAGACGAGGAGCGGCGGCGCGAGGACAAGTCGTACGTGATCGTCGCGGGAGCGCCCGATCGCGCGACGCGCCTGGTCGTGCAGCGCGCCGATCAGCCGACGGCGATCCGCATCCTCACGCCGCCGGCGCACTACGTGGACGCGCTGGCGTGGTCGCCGGACGGCCGCGAGATCGCCTACTCGGCGGCACCGCGCACGGGGTTCACCGCCGCGTACGAGGCGCGCATCTACAGCGTCGCGCTCGACTCCGGGAAGATTCGGACGGTCGTCGATCGACCAGGCATGAACACCGGTCCGCGATTCTCGCCGGACGGCAAGTGGATCGCCTTCATCTCGACCAACGGCCGCAGCGACATCATGGCGTCGCGCAGCCTCACCATCGTCGCGGCATCGGGCGGGGAGCCCCGCGCGCTCGGCCTCGACGATGCGTGGGTGAACGAGTACGTGTGGACGCCTGACAGCACGTCGATCGTGGTGCAGGCGAACGACGGCACGTTCGGCCGCGCCGCCCACATGTTCGAGCAGGCGATCGTCCGCGTGGACGCCGGCACCGGTCATGCGACGCGGCTGGACGAGGGTGCCGCGGCGGCCTTCTCCCTGTCGATGAGCCGGGACGGTCACAGGCTCGCGTACAAGCGGGTAGAGGCGCGCACGATGGGCGACGTCGCGGTCCTCGACGTCGCGAGCGGACGGTCGACCTCGATTGTCGACGTCAATCCCCTGCTGAAGGAGCGGATGGTCGGCGAGCTGAAACCGGTCTCATGGCGCTCGTTCGACAGGATGGAGATCTGGGGATTGCTGCTGACGCCGGCCGATGCGGCGGCGGGACGCCGGGTGCCTCTCCTGACCTACGTCCACGGCGGTCCCGGCGGCGGCTTCACGTACGGACTGTTCCCGCAGTTCATGCACATCGTGCCGCAGGTCGATCCATACCCGACCGCGGCGATGGCGGGCGCGGGCTACGCCGTGCTGTTTCCGATGCCGCGCGGCGGCGCCGGCTACGGCGAGGCGGGACAGCGCGCGATCGTCAACGGGTGGGGTGACGCCGACTACAAAGACATCATGGCCGGCGTCGATCACCTCGTCGCGATCGGCGTCGCCGATCCCGATCGCCTCGGGATCATGGGCGCCTCGTACGGCGGCTTCATGACCAACTGGATCGTCACGCAGACCGGCCGCTTCAAGGCGGCATCCGCCGGCGCGAGCCTCAGCGATCTCGCCGACACGTTCTATCTGTCGGAGGGAGGCGAGTTCATGGCCGACTACTTCAAGCGGCCGTGGGAGAACCGCGAGGGGTACGCGGCGCACTCGCCGCTGACGTTCGCCGGGCGCGTGACGACGCCGCTGCTCCTCCAGCACGGCGAGAGCGATCCGCGTGTGCCGGTCGCCGGCGCCTGGAAGTTCTACCGGACGCTGAAGGCGCTCGGCAAGACCGTGGAGCTCGAGATCTACCCGCGCGGCGGCCATGTCCTGCGCGAGCCGATGCAGCAGCGCGAGCAGATGCGGCGGAATTTGGAGTGGTTCGCCCGCTGGATTCCCGTGACGGGCGAACCGCGTAAGTAAGAGTGCGTTGCAAAATTCGCTCAAGGCGGGTCCTGTCCGCGAACAGCCCCACCGGGTGCTCGCCAGAAAAGCACTGGTCACGGCCCACGGCTCCGCGCCCGGCGGGGCGGCCCCGTTCGCGGCCACCCGCGAGCGAGCTA
>DATFWL010000250.1:0-10517 GCA_035259385.1 Vicinamibacterales bacterium
CTACTCGACCTACTCGACCTGCCCGACCTGCCCGACCTGCCCGACCTACCTGACCTACCCGACCTGCCTGACCTTCTGGTAGGCCTCCTTGTCGAAGCCGAAGACCACCCTCGATCCCCTGATCATGATCGGGCGACGGATCAGGTTCGGGTTTTCCATCATCAGGTCGATCGCTTCCTTCTTCGACTTCGGCAGCGGCCGCTCCTTCCACACCGGGCTGCGAGTGCTCACGTAATCGAGGAAGTGATCCGCGTCGATGTGCTTCTCGAGGAACTCGCGCGACGGCGGCTCCTTGTTGATGTCGATCTCCTTGACCTCTACGCCGGCCGTATCCAGAAAACTTCTGGCGTTCTTGCAGGTGGTTCAGGTGGGCTTCCAGTAGAACGTCGGTTTCGCCATGGCACAATAGTAAAGCAACCGCGGAACGCCCAGAGCACACGGAGAGAATCGGGCTCTGCGCTCGTCGCGTGCTCTGCGGTTGCTCGTTCCATGCTGACGGTCAACGAGATCTTCCATTCGATTCAGGGGGAGTCGACCTACGCGGGGCGTCCCTGCGTCTTCGTGCGGCTCACCGCCTGCGACCTCCGCTGCTCGTGGTGCGACACGCCGTACGCGTTCTACGAAGGGCGCAAGATGTCGGTTGACGAGGTGCTGGCGGTGGTCGATCGCCACGAGTGCCCCCTGGTCGAGATCACCGGCGGCGAGCCGCTGCTGCAGGACGATGTCTACCCGCTGATGGAGCGGCTGCTCGAGTCCGGCCGCACGGTCATGCTCGAAACCGGCGGGCACCGGACGATCGCGCGCGTGCCGCAGGCGGTCGTCAAGATCGTGGACGTGAAGTGCCCGGGCAGCGGCGAAGCCGCCCGGAACGACTGGAGCAACCTGGATCGGCTGGCTGCGCACGACGAAGTGAAGTTCGTGATCAAGGACCGCGCCGACTACGAGTTCGCGCGCGAAGTGATCGGCACGCACCGCCTCGATTCGCGCGCGGCCGCCGTGCTGCTGTCGCCGGTCCACGGCGTGCTCGACCCGCGCACGCTGTCCGAATGGATGCTCGCCGATCGAGTGCCCGCGCGCCTGCAGGTCCAGCTGCACAAGTTCATCTGGCCTCCCGATACCCGGGGCGTCTAGCGTGCGCGCGGTCGTGCTGTTGAGCGGTGGCCTCGACTCGTACACCGCCGCCGCGATCGCGAAAGAACAGTTCACGCTGTGCGCGCTGACGATCGCCTACGGCCAGCGGCACGCCCGTGAAGTGGAATCGGCGCGTGCCGTCGCGCGCGCGCTCGGGGTGGAGCGCCAGCTCGAGATCGAGATCGACTTGCGGGCGATCGGCGGCTCGTCGCTCACCTCGGCTGAAGCGGTGCCGCACGGCCGCGACGTCGATGCGGCGGAGATTCCGTCCACATATGTTCCGGCACGAAATACCATCTTCCTGTCGCTTGCGCTCGGCTGGGCGGAGACGCTCGACGCGCGGGACATCGTGATCGGCGTCAACGCGCTCGACTACTCCGGATACCCCGACTGTCGGCCGGAATTCATTGCCGCCTTCGAGCAGGTCGCCAACCTGGGCACCCGCGCCGGCGTCGAGGGGCACCGCGTGCGGGTGCACACGCCGCTCATCGCGATGACCAAGGCGGACATCGTGCGCCGGGGTGTCGCGCTCGGCCTCGACTACGGCCTGACCCACAGCTGCTACGACCCATCGCCGGACGGGCGCCCCTGCGGGATCTGCGACAGCTGCGTCCTTCGTGCGAGGGGATTCCGCGAGGCGGGGGTGTCCGACCCTCTGCTCCTGCGCTAGAATCGCGAAAACCGGTGCAGATCCTTCGCGAACGCCCGCTCCGGCGGCAGGTCGCTGTCGTCACGTTGTCGCTCCTCGTTCCCCTGCTGCTGGCGTCGGCATGGTCCGCGAACGTCACCCGCCTCGAGCGTGAGGCCGAGCTGCGCGACCAGACGGCGTCGATCGCGACGACTGCCGCCGCGTACCTCAACCAGTACCTGACCGGCCTCGATTCGATGGCGTCGGCCCTGGTACGGCATCAGTCGGTCGTCGCGCTCGACGGTCCAGCCTGCGATCAGCTCTTCTCGGAGGTCCTGCGGGCCCAGCCGCTGGTGCTGAATATCGCGCTCAGCGATAACGTCGGCAACATGCGTGGGACCGGTCTGCCGCTGCACGATGCGCCCGAACGCGTGCTCTCCTCGCGGACTGTCGACGAGGTGGTCAAGACCGGCCAGCCGTTCGTCAGCGAGCTGACAACGGGCGTCGTCTCGCACAAGCCCACCGTCATCCTCGCGTACCCGGTTCGCGGTACCGACGACGCCATCGACGGCGTGCTCGGCATCGGCATCAACCTCACCGAGTTGCAGACGCTCTTCCGTGACATCCCGCTGCCCCCCGACTCAGTGGTGACGATGACCGACGCGCAGGGCCGCGTGCTCGCGCGGAGCCGCGACGCCGAACGCTACGTCGGCAAACCAGCCGGCGGCGACGCGCCGGCGCAGCCGCCGAACGAGGTGCCGCGCACGTCGACGCTGACCGGCATGGACGGCGTCCGCCGCTTCTACGGCAACGCGGTCGTCGAGCGAGGGCCGTGGCTGTTGAGCGTCGGCATTCCGACCGGCGTCGCGCTCTCGCGCGCGGCGCCGTCGGCCCGGCGCGACACGCTGATCGCCGCGACGTCGCTCGTCGCCGTCCTGCTGCTCGCGCTCGGCAGCGCGTCGATGCTGGGCAGCGGCATCAACCGCGTGCGGGACGCGGTCCGCAGGATTGCCGATGGCGACCTCTCGCCGCCGGTCCGCAGCACCGTGCCGAACCGCGAGCTGGCCGAGCTGCAGGACGCATTCATCCTTATGGCCGCCAACCTGCGCGAGGCGCACCAGGCGCTCGATCGCCAGATCGAGCAGGAGCGGAAGATGCGCGAGACGCTGCAGTCGCTGCAGCGCCAGGTCGTGCGGCAGGAGCGGTTGGCGGCGGTCGGCATCCTCGTGTCGGGTGTTGCACACGAGCTGAACAACCCGCTGCAGGCGATCCTCGGGACCGCCGAACTGCTCGAGCGCCGCCGTGAGCTGTCGCCGGAAGCGCTCGAGGAGCTGGCGTTCGTGAAGACGCAGAGCGGCCGCGCGCGCGAGATCATCCGCAACCTGTCGCGCTTCAGCAGCCAGCAGCCGGGACCGCCCTCGCTCGTCGATCTCGGCGAAGTGATCGGCGAAGTCGTGCAGCTCCGGCGGCGCGACCTCGACAACTCCGCGATCGCGCTCGACGTCAGCATCGCAACGCGGCGCCAGGTCTACGCGAACTTCACCGAGATCGAGCAGGTGACGCTGAATTTCGTGATCAACGCGCAGCAGTCGATCGAAACGGCCGGCCGCCGCACCGGAGGCCGCATTCTCATCCGCGTCTTCGACACCGGCAAGAAGGTCCGCCTCGAGGTCCAGGACGACGGCCCGGGCGTGTCGCCCGAAGACGAGGCGAAGCTCTTTCAGCCGTTCTTCACGACCAAGCCGGTCGGCAAAGGCACCGGCCTCGGCCTGTCGGTCAGCTACGGGATCATCGAGTCCTACGGCGGCATGATCGGCCACCAGGGCAACGAATGGGGCGGCGCGACATTCTTCTTCGAGTTGCCGGTGAGCGAGTCGGCCGCGCGCCCGCTTGTGGCCACGCCGACATCCGCCGCCGCCGCGGCGACATCCGATGACCGACCGCCTGTACTACGCCGACCCGTATCTTCGGGAATTTGACGCCCGCATCGAGCGCCTCGAGTCGCGCGGCGGCCGCACCGTCGTCACGCTCGACCGCACGGCGTTCTATCCCACCTCTGGCGGACAGCCGTTCGACACCGGCACGCTCGGTCCCTTCCGCATCGTCGAGGTCGGGGACGAGGATGACGGCACAGTCGCACATGTCGTAGAACCGGAACCAGAACCAGAACCCAGAACCCAGAACCGGAACTCCGAACCCCGAACCTCGAACCCCGAACCCGGTACGGTCGTGCACGGCGCCGTCGACTGGCCGCGACGCTTCGACCACATGCAGCAGCACACCGGCCAGCACGTCCTGTCGGCCGCCTTCGAGCGGCTCTTCAAAATCAGGACCGTGAGCTTTCACCTCGGCTCGGACGTGTCGACGATCGATCTCGGTCGTGAGGCGTTGCCGGATGAAATCGGCGCGGCCGAACAGGAAGCGAACCGCGTCGTCTGGGAAGACCGCCCGGTGTCAATCCGGTTTGCCAGCGCCGAGGAAGCCGCGACGCTTCCGCTGCGAAAGGAGCCGGCGCGCGGCGGCCTCCTCCGGCTCATCGAGGTCGCCGACTTCGATCTGTCTGCCTGCGGCGGAACGCACGTTGCGCGCACCGGCGCGATCGGCGTGATCGCCGTGTCGCGCTGGGAGCGGTTCAAGGGCGGTCAGCGGCTCGAGTTCGTCTGCGGCGGGCGCGCGCTCCGCGCCTTTCGCGTGCTGCGCGACGCGGTCACCGCCAGCAGCCGCCTGTTGTCGGCGCTTCCGGAGGAATTGCCTGCGGCGATTGAGCGCCTTCAGCTGGACGCGAAGGAGCAGAAGCGAACGCTCTCTGCGCAACAGCTCGAGCTCGCTCGCTATCGCGCGGAGGAGATCGCCGCCGGCGCCGAGCCGACGGCGGCCGGTCAGCTCGTCGTACGCGTGCTGGATGCCGACGCCAACGCGTTGAAAGCGATGGCGGCCGCGATTGCGTCGCGGCCGGGATTCGTCGTGGCGCTGTTCTCGTCCTCATCGCCGACGCTCGCGGTGATCGCCCGCTCCGAAGGCGTAAATGTCTCTGCCCAGCAGATCCTGGCAGCGCTGGTCGCGCGATTCGGCGGCCGCGGAGGCGGACGTCCGGAGCTCGCCCAGGGCGGCGGCCTCGTCGGACCACCGGAAGACATCATGTCAGCGGTACGCGACGTGGTCTCGGCTGCTGCGTAACAGCGCCCACGAAGCCACGAAGTCACGAAGACGAAGCCCTTCTACGCGCGAATGTTGCGAGGCGGACGACGATCGCGTCTTCGGTGGCGGTGATCGTACTGCCGGGCACCTCGAAGTTGTTGGCGAGGATCGAGAAGGCCAGCACCTCACCCGCGGCCGACGTCACGTAGCCCGACGTGCTGCGCACGTTCGACATCGATCCGGTCTTCGCGCGGGCATTGCCCTCGGCGGCGGTTCCCTTCATCCGGTTCGCCAGGGTCCCGTCGCGGCCGGCGATCGGCAGCGATGCCTGGAACGGCCCGCGCAGTCGATCGTCGCGGCCGATGTGCATGAGGATCGTCACCAGCGCGTCCGCCGTGACGTAGTCGTAACGCGACAACCCTGATCCGTCCCGCTGAATCAGGTCCGCCGCTGTCAGCCCCCATGCCTGCAGCGCCGCCGCGGCTTCGGCACGACCGCGCTCAGCCGTTCCGACCGGCGCGCCAGCGTGCACGCTCAAGGTCTTCAGCAGCGTCTCTGCGTACAAGTTCTGACTGTCCTTCATCAGTCGAACCGCCAGTGTCGAGAGCGGCGGCGATCGGTGCGTGGCAATCGGCGCCGCGCTCCGCGGCAGCGCATCGATGACGTCGTCCAGATCGACCGCCGGTCCGCGCACGTCGATGCCGCGCGCGATCAGGGCGTCGCGCACTGCCGTCGCGTAGAAGAGCGTGGGGTTGTCGACCGAGACGTTCAGCGTTGCCGGCGGCGCCGCCGCCGCGATCGTCCCGCGCAACTCGAGCCGCATGCTGCCAGGGAGACGGCGCGCCCGAATCGCCGTCGGCGCTCCGGCAGCGGCGGTCGTGACCGCGCCGACCACCGCGAGTCCGCTGCCGGTCGGCGCGATGCTGATGCCGGCGGAATCGCCCGCGGCGGGGCCGGGCGCGATCGACACATGGACGGCGTTCTCGTTGAACTGCAGCGCGCTGACACCCGCCGCGTAGTCGTCGGGGAGATCGTCCCACGACCAGCCGAAGCCGAGGCCGTCGTCCTCGAACCGATCGTCGTCGCCGATCACGCGGCCGGCGATCGCGCGCACCCCGGCGTGCTTCAGCGCGTCGGCCCAGCCGGCGAACACCGCGTCCGCGTCCGCGCTCATCAGGCTCGGATCGCCCGAGCCGACGACAACGAGATCGCCGCGGAGCAGGCCGCCCTCGATCGGTCCGGCCGTGAAGAGTTGCGTTTCGTAGGTGTAGTCCCAGCCGAGGCGATCTGCCGCCGCCGCGAGCGTGACGATTTTCATGTTCGAGGCCGGCATCATCAGTCGATGCGCGTTGCGCTCGTAGAGCGTCTCTCCATTGCGCAGCGAGCGGACCACGACGCCCCAGTAGCCACGCGCGAGCGCCGGCGCGTCGAGAATCGCGTCGATGTCGCGGCGGAGCGATGCGAGGGCTGCAGGGGCAGGAGGGGCGGGAAGAGTAGGAGGGGCAGGAGTGGCGGGACGGGCAGGAGGGGCAGGATGGGCCGTTGCGTGGCAGGCGGCCGTCGCGAGCGTGAGCGCGATGAGCGCGATCCTCGTCGCGCAGCCCTTGTTCAACCGGCCGACGCGCCGCAGGCGCGCGGCCGGAACGGTTGCACGGACGGTCACTTGCTCAACTCTGCCGTCCAGTTGACAACAACGCGCGTCATCACCTCACCTTTTTCGCGCCGACGTTCTGCCCTCCCGCTCGAGCGCGCATCTCGACGACGCGTCCTTCAGTGTCCTTCGCGAACGACAGATCCACATCCTCGTCAACGAGGAAGAAGTGATCGTCGCCAGCTGGATACAACTTGATAGGCTGCGGCCATGTCGGCGGTGCCTGGACAAACAAGTCCTGTCCGCTCTGGCTGATCGTCAGGCGGGTCCCGCTCACCTCGTATTCACCGGCATACGACGGGTAAGCCGCTGGATTGCCAGCGACTGCCGTTTTCTCGCGCTGCTGATAGTCCGGCCAGCCGTACTCATGAGAGATCGCACGCAGGATTTCGTTGAACAGCGCGTTGCCGCCGTCACCGTTCGTCATGACGACGGCGCCCTGCCCCGTGTCGCGATATGCGAACAGCATGCAGAGGAATCCTTCGTTCTTCCCCGGGTGACTGAAGCTCGCACGTGTGCCCGTACCTCCCACCCACCAGCCGAATCCGTAGCCGGCAAGCTTTGGAGTCATCATCTCTTTCGTCATCGCCGTCGACAGAACGGCATTTGACTCGCCCTTGAAGGATCGCTGCATCTCGATGGCGAATCGCGCGAGATCAGAAGGCGTCGTCCACAACCCCGCGGCCGCCGCCTGTGGGAAAATGTGCCATCGGCCTGGAAGCGGTTCACCATTGACGTCATGGCCTGTCGCGGCAGCGGCGTCGCGTTCCGCAGGAAGCGGCTGACGAAACGTGCTGGACGTCATGCCGAGCCGACCGAGAACGAGGTCCTGCATCAGGTCGGGGAACGGCTGTCCGGTCACGTCAATCAACAACTGCTGAATCACGCTGTATCCGCCGCCTGAGTACCGAAATTCCTTTCCCGGTTCCGTCTCCACCCGGATCGGCGACGAGTGCGCGGGCGGCAGGCCGTCGAGCGCCTGTACGAGCGTAGGCAACGGTTCCCAGGCCGCATAGCTTCCGACATCCTCGACGTTGAACCCTGCGATGTGAGCGAGCAGCGCTCGCAGCGTGACCTTCCGACCAGCTGTGAAACTGCTGTCGGGAACGCGCCAGGATTTCAGTTTCAGATTCACGTCTTCATCCAGACTCAATCTGCCGTCCTGCACGAGCGCCAACGCCGCCATCGCGGTGAGCGGCTTGCTGATCGACGCCGCCTGGAACATTGTGTCAGGGGTGACCGGCCTCGTCTCGCGCCTGGCGGCAACCCCATAGCCCCTCGCCCACTCAAGCGCACCGTTGTTGACGACGGCGATGCTCACTCCCGGCACGTGGTAGTACGCCATGCGGTCGGCCAGCTTCATCGGTCGCGGAGCTGTCGCGCCACGAACGCGAATGGCAGTCAGGAGACCGTTTTCGACGTGCTGGATTCCAGAGATCTCGATGACAGTCGGCTGTCGGCACGCCGCGATCGCGACCATCACGACACTCAGCAACAAGGATTTGGGCACCCGAGAACGCTTCCTTCGGTCCCTGGGATACATGGCGGTAACTGGTTAGCCGGTTGAGTCTACTGCGCCAGCGTGAACGCCGGAGAGGCGATCGGTTGACGCGGCGCGCACGCACATCGACGAGCACGTGCGCCGCGGATGAGTGGGTGAAAAGCAGCCGCAAAGCTCACAGAGACCGCCGAGGTTTATTGGTCCAGAAGGCGTCGATCTTCTCTGCGTGCTCAGCGTTCTCTGCGGTTGCTTTCCCGCTGCGGGCGATAGGTTATTTTTTCTCCGGCGTCGGAGTGGTCGCCGGCGGTGTCGCGGGTGCGGCCGGCTTCGAGATCTCGTCGAACGACTTGGCGACCTCGTCGAAGTCGCCCTTGTCCGCCTTGGCCGCGCCTGGTTCGCCCGGGCGCGCGGCGAAGACGTCGGTGCCTTCCTGGCCGAAGGTGACCTTTTCTTCCTTCTTGCCCTCGTCGAACTTCACCGTGGCGACGAGCGCCGGCTTGTCGAGGCCGGTCTTCGCCGTCGACTCGACGAACGCGCTCGCGCGCATGTTCGACAGCTTCGACAGCAGGCCGTCCATCTTGTCCTTGTCCACGTCGCCCGGGTTCGGGCTGACGCGCTTCCAGGTGTCGGGCTTGTCGTTCTGGCCCTTCACCCGATCCAGGACGATGGTCTGCCCGTTCCGCGTCAGCTCGATGTGCGTGGCGTTGAACGGGCGGAACTCGAACAGATCCTTGCGCCGGTACGCGTCGGCGTCCTTCTTCAGATCGTCGAGCAGCGACTGCTCCACGGTGACGACCATCGGCTTCGACGCGTCGCGCGCGTAGACGGTGTTGTCCTTGTCGGCCTTGCCGCCGATGAGCAGCGTCGCGCGCGAGCTGCCGATCGCCAGGTTGACGGTCGCTTCCGGTTTGTCCAGGCCGTACTTCTTCAGGTCCGCAGGCGACGCCTCGTCGCCGACAATCGACTTCATCTGCGCGCTCTGCAGCCGGCCGACGAGCCCCTCGACTGACCCGAAGTCCGCCTTGGTCTGCACCGGCTTCGTCAGCTTCCAGTCGCTGCCGTCCTTCACGATCGCGATGGTCTTGCCGCCGGCGCTCACGTCCACGCCGTCGACCTTGTCGCGATCGAACTTGAGCAGCCCCTTGTCGCGCAGGTCGAACGTCGTCCGGTTGAGGCTCGTCTCCTGCGTGGCCGCGATGAGGAACACCTTCTTGTCGTCGTTGCGCTTGGCGTAGAGATCGGATCCGGTGGCCGTCTTCTCGCCGACGAGCAGCTTGCGGTAGTCCTTGTCGCCGGTTGCCTTGAAGTCCACCTCGATCCGCGGATTGCCGAGACCGTACTCGTTGAGGTTGGTCGGGTTCTCGTCGATGACCCGGATGATCTCGGCGTTGGCGAGCGCGGACGTCAGGTTGCCGACTTCACCCTCGTCCGCCTTCGACGTCAGCGGCTGCACCAGCTGCCAGCCGGCGGCGTCCTTCTTCACCGTCGTCGCATCGCCGGCCGCCGAGGTGACCTTGACTTCCTCGATCTTGCTCGAATCGAGGCCGGCGAACACCTTCTCCTGCTTCTTCCCCGTGTCGGCGCCCGCTTCCGGCTGCTTCCAGGTGACGAAGTAGATGTAGGCGCCGAGGCCCGCGAGCACGACGATCAGCGCGATCGTAGACTTCAGGCCGCGCATCCTACCGCCTCCGCCACCACGTGTAGACCCCGCTCGCGAAGACGACGCCGGGGATGACCAGCAGCGACAGGATCGTGATGTTCGTCTGCACCGTCGAGGTCATCGTGATCCGCCGATCGTCGGGCTCCTTCGGGCGAATCGAGATCAGGTTTTCCTGCTGCGACAGCCAGCCGACGATGTTCAGGAAGAGATCGCGGTTGCCCTGCACGCCGAGCACGCCGTTCGAAGCGAAGTCGGAGTCGCCGAGCACCACGACGCGCGTTTCCGGCTTCGGCGCATTCGGGTCGTCGCCGGGCTTCGGCGCCGGCGCGTTGGCGAGCGGCGCGTTCACGGCCGCGCCAATCGTGATCGGCCCCTTCTTGTCGCCCTTGCCTTCGTCGAGCGAGACCTCACCGGTCGTCAGCAGGCCCTTGATGTCGGTTTCCGCCCAGCTGCGCGGGCTGGTCTCGATGAATCCCTGCGCGGTATGACCGTTGACTCCACCGCTCACCGGCGAGACCTCGCGCGCCAGCGGAAACGCGGTGATGAAGTTGAACCGCTGCGTGATCGGATGCGACGGGTAGCTCGCCGCGATCGGCACCGACGCGTCGGTGCCGATCAGCCGGCCCATGCCGCTCACGTCGACGACGACATTGTTGCCGGCCTGCACACCCCAATCGTGCGCGAGCCCGATCAGATTGGCGAGCGGGGGGCTGTCGGCCTTTTCCGGAGGGTCGAGCTCGAGCAGCAGCTTGCCGCCCTTGTCGAGATATTTCTTCACCGCGTCGACTTCCTGCGGGAAGAAGTCGAT
>DATFWL010000251.1:0-13387 GCA_035259385.1 Vicinamibacterales bacterium
CCGCCGTCGACAACCAGACCGCCGTCGACATCCACGTCCTGCAGGGCGAGCGCGAGCTGGTCGCCGACAACCGTTCGCTGGCGCGCTTCAAGCTGCGCGGCATTCCGTCGATGCCGGCCGGGATGGCGCGCGTCCAGGTGCAGTTCCAGATCGACGCGAACGGGATCCTCTCGGTGACCGCGCGCGAGCTGCGCACCGACGTCGAGCAGACGATCGAGGTCAAGCCGTCCTACGGCCTCACCGACGAGGAAGTCGAGCGCATGTTGCTCGACTCGTTCGAGCACGCCGAGGCCGACTTCGAGGCGCGCATGCTCATCGAGGCGCGCAACGAGGCGGAGAACGTCATCCAGGGGACGGAGAAGTCGCTGCGCAACCCCGACTTCGCCGCGATCGAGCACGAGGAGCTTGCACCCGGTGAGCGGCAGAGAATCGAGTCGGTCCTGGCGGGCCTGCGCATGGTGCTCAACTCGACGGATCGCGAGACGATTCAGAAGTGGACGCACGCTCTGAACGACGCGACCCAGCACCTCGCCGAGGTGGTGATGAACCGGTCCGTCAAGGCTGCGTTGTCGGGAAAGAGTGTGGACGACGTCTGATCGCCGAGGGAGCCAGGATGCCCAAAGTCACGTTCATCATCGACGGCGAGCCGACGGTCGTCGAGTTCGAGCACGGCCAGCTGCCGTATTCGCATCACGGAAAACCGGAATCGTTTCTCGACGTCGCCAAGAACCTCGGCGTGCCGCTCGAGCATGCCTGCGGCGGCAGCTGCGCGTGCACGACGTGCCACGTGATCATCCGCGAGGGCGCGGACCGTCTCAGCGAGATGCAGGACGACGAGGCCGATCGTCTCGACACCGCGTGGGACCTCACGCCCGACTCGCGGCTCGGCTGCCAGGCGGTGATCACCGGCGACGTCGTCTGCGAGCTGCCGATGTACACCCGCAACTACGTCCAGGAAGGCGGCGGCATCCAGCTCGGCAAGTCCGACCGCAAGGCAAGGAAGGCGGAGGAGGAGGTGCGCTCGTGAAGTGGATCGACTCGGACGAGATCGGCATAGCTCTGGCCGAGAAGTTTCCCGGCGTGGATCCGCTGACGCTCCGCTTCACTGATCTCCGCGAGCGGGTGCTCGCGCTCGACGGCTTCGCCGACGATCCCAAAGCCTCGAACGAGCCGAAGCTCGAGGCGATCCAGATGGCGTGGTACGAGGAGTTCAAGGACGCGCAATGACCGCCGGCGGGATCTTCCGTCCCGGCATGCGTACCTACTTCATCCCCTTCGTCGCCGGCATCGTGCTCGCCGTGAGCGCGTTCCTGCCCTGGGTGATCGTCGGCGACGTGTCGATGAACGGCGTGCCCGACGTCTGGGCGTTGTGGGTGGCCGGCCTCGGCGCGCTGGCCTCTGTGCTCGCCATGCTCAGCCTGGTCACGCGGCGCAACTCCCGGCATCCGCTCCTCGTCATCGGCCTGTTCGCGCTGGGCATCATGTTCCTGTCGTGGCGGATCATGCCGCGCACCGCCGGCGAGCGCGCCCTCACGATCTCCCAGGCGTTCGCGATCGTCGAGAACCGGCCGATGACGGCGGCTCCGGACGCGGCGGTCGGCATCGGGATTTACGTCGGGCTCGCCGCCTCCTGCGTGCTCGTCGCCTTCGGCCTGACGATCGTCGTCAAGCGCGTCTCGACGGCCTACGTCGTGGTCAGCCCGGACGACGACGTCGATTGATGCGGATTCTGGTGGTTGCGGCCACCGAACCGGAGGCCGGGCCGATCCGGGCGTTGCGAATCGGTCATGACGTCGACATTCTCGTGACCGGCGTCGGGATGGTGGCGACCGCCGCACAAACATCACGCGCGCTCGCGCAAACGCGCTACAATCTCGCGCTGAACTTCGGTGTGTGCGGCAGCTTCGATCGCGCGCTGCCGCCGGGCTCGGTCGTCCACGTGGTGCGTGACCGGATCGCCGAGATGGGTGCCGAAGACGGCGAGGCGTTCGTCGAATTCGAGGCGTTGCGGCTGCCGGGCCACGCGCTGTTCGTCAACGACGCTGCGCCGGCGAACACCGCGCTGGCCGCGCTGCCGCGGGTCGCGGCGATCACGGTGAATACGGTTCACGGCGACGAACGATCGATTGCGGCGGTGCAGCAGCGGTTCGCACCGCAGGTGGAGAGCATGGAGGGCGCGGCGTTCATGTGCGCGTGCCTGATCGACGGCGTTGCGTTCGCGCAGGTCCGGGCCGTTTCGAACATCGTCGAACGACGCAACCGCGACGCGTGGCGGCTCGGCGAGGCGCTCGACCACCTTGCCCGTACCGCGTCCAGCATCCTCGAGTGCATATGAAACTGTCACTGGCCTACTCACCGTGTCCGAACGACTGCTTCATGTTCGAGGCGATCGTCAACCGGCGGATCGACCTCGAGGGCGTCGACTTCGACGTGCATCTCGCCGACGTCGAGTCGCTGAACTACACCGCGCTGGCCGGCCAGGCGCAGATCACCAAGCTCAGTTACCACGCCTACGCGCACTGCGTGCAGCGCTACGTGCTGCTCGACGCCGGCAGCGCCCTCGGGCGCGGGTGCGGGCCATTGTTGATCTCGAACCGTCCGATCACGCCGGACCAGGTGGCGGCGGGCGACCTCCGCATCGCGATTCCGGGCAAGTACACCACCGCCAATTTCCTCCTCGGCCTCGCGTTCCCGGCGGCGCGCAACAAGGTTCCGCTGGTGTTCTCGAAGATCGAGGACGCGCTGCTGCGCGACGAGTTCGACGCCGGGCTGATCATCCACGAAAACCGCTTCACCTACGAATCCAAGGGCCTGCGCAAGATCATCGATCTCGGCGAGTACTGGGAGCGCGAGACCGGCGCGCCGATTCCGCTCGGCGGGATCGCGATCAGCCGTGTGCTGCCCGACGAGGTGAAATGGATGGTGAACCGGATCGTCCGCCGCAGCGTCGAGTACGCCGTCGCGCATCCCGACGCCAGCCTGCCCTACGTCAGGCGCCACGCCCAGGAAATGGACAACGATGTGATGTACCGCCACATCGACCTGTACGTGAACGAGTACTCGATCGATCTCGGCTACGAGGGCCGTCACGCCGTGGAGGTGATGTTCGATCGCGCGCGCGCGGTCGGGCTCATTCCCGACGTGAAGGCGGGTTTGTTTCTTCCCCTAGAATCGCGTGAAGCTGGCGCACGCCTTCGGTCAGGCTCGCCGGGCCAGGCTGCAGGATATAAGTCGATTTGATCTCGAAGATCCGGTCGTCCCGCACCGCGCGCACCTGATCCCACCCGGGACGCGAGACGATCGTCGCCTTCTTCATCTTCTTCCCGCACCACGACGCGAAGATCACCTCGGGATCGCGCCGCGCGACCTCCGCCGGATCGACGATCCGCTCTTTCGCCAGCGCTGCGGACGCGAGCTCCGGGAAAATCGGCGCGCCGCCGGCGATCTCGACCAGCTCCTCGACCCAGCGAATGCCGGAGATCAACGGCTCGTCCCACTCCTCGAAGAAAACGCGCGGCCGCCGTGGCCATCGCGACGCGGCGTCACGGATGCGATCGAGATCCCTCACCAGGTCCGCCGCGAGCCGTTCCGCAGCGTCCTGGCAGCCGACCAGGCCGCCGAGCATCCGGATCATCAGGAGGATTTCCTCGACCGACCGCTGGTTGAACGCGACGACGTTCATGCCGCGGCGCACCAGCTCGGCGACGAGATCGGCCTGCAGGTCCGAGAACGCGAGCACGAGATCGGGACGCAGCCCGGCGATCTTGTCGAACTTCGCGTTGATGAACGCCGAGACCTTCGGCTTCTGCCGCGCCTCCGGCGGCCGCACCGTGTAGCCCGACACGCCGACCACGCGATCGCCTTGTCCGAGCAGATAGAGCGTCTCGGTCGTCTCCTCGGTCAGACAGACGATCCGTTGCGGATACTTCGATGTGGTCATCTGGTGTAGGGCCGCCCTTTCCCGCCTCCACCCGCGTGGATGCCACGCGAGCTTCGGCGAGGCTCGTCGAAGCGCCACAGGCGCAAAGGCGGCAGGTTGGCCGCCCGCGTCCGGCCTGAAAGGCCGGACCTACCGCTGCACGAGTTCGCGACGAACGAGCAGATCGGTGAACACGAACCCGTCGCGCTCGACGGTGACGCCGGTCTCGACCGGGATCGGCCGGCTGAACATCGGGCCGTCGTAGGCGCAGGTGTGAAACTCGCCGCGCTCGGCGCACGGATCGACCGACGCCGGCAGCTCGTCGAGCAGCGCGGCGTCGAACTCGCGGCCGGCGAAGCGCGCGTCCAGCATCGTCGGGTTCACGCAGGTGATCCGCGCTTTCACCCCGCTCGCGATCATGTCGCGGGCGAGGTGCGCGGTCCAGCCCGGCGCGCGGTCGAACAGCGGAAACAGCGGCATCAAGCCGGAGCCGGCGAGCCGCTCCTCGCGGTATTTGCGGATGTCGTCGAGAAACAGATCGCCGAACGCCGCATGCGTGAACCCTTCGCGGACCGCTCGCGTTACGGCGCCGGCCATCGCGCGCTCGTAGACGTCGTTGGGACACGGCGACGGAATCGGGACCAGCCACAGCGGCGCGCCGATCGCCGCCGCCTGCGCCTCGAGGACGTCGACGCGCACTGCATGCATCGCCGCGCGCTGCGCAGTTTCGTTGATCGTCGTCAGCAGCGCTCCGATTTCGATGCCGCCGCGCTGCCGGAGCACGTGCACCGTCCATGCACTGTCCTTGCCCGAGGACCAGGAGACGATCGCCTTCATCGGAACGCCAGGGGATGGAGTACCGCGGCCAGTTTCGCGGTCGCGTCGCCGACGCGAGGTCCCGGCACCACGAATTCCTCGCCCTGCAGCAGGATGACCGTGTGGTTCCTGACCGCGGGGACCGATGCGAGCGCGTCCCAGGCCTTCACGTCGTCCCGTGCCGCCGAGTCGCCGCGTGCATATCGCAGCTCGACGATCACCTCGGGCGCGCGCGCCAGCACGAGCTCGGTGCTCATCATCACCGACTGCTGCTTGACATCGGCCAGCGCGTTGACGCCGCCTGCTGCTTCGAGCATGTCGTGCAGAAACCCGACGCCGCCGCTCGCGTCGATGGCGCGCAGCGTTCCGGGCTCGCGGCCGAACACCAGCAGCGTCTTCGGCCGCGCGCTGCCCGCCACGCGCGCCTTGATGTCCGCGAGTTGCCGCTCGATCCGATTGGCGAGCGCGTTCGCCCGAGGTCCGACGCCGACGCGCGCGCCGAGCGAGCGGATGGTCTCGGTGACGTCCGGCAGACCGCGGTGCACGTACGGATAGAACGGCACGCCGGCCCGCTCGAGCTGCGTGCGGAGGTCGGACTGCGTGCCGTAGAGAACGACGAGATCGGGCTTGAGCGCGAGGATCCGCTCGACGTTCGGGTCGAGCAGCGCGCCTACCCGCGGCAGCTTCTCGACCTCCGGCGGATAGCGATCGTAGCTGCCGACGGCGACGAGGCGATCGCCCGCCCCCATCGCGAACAGCATTTCGGTCGTGGCCGGGATGATCGAGACGATGCGCCGCGCCTCCACCGGGGGCGCCGCCTGGAGCCGCCACGAAGACACGAGGGCACGAAGGAATTGCTGTTGTTGATAGAGAGGCTTCGCGTCTTCGTGCTTTCGTGACGTCACGTCAAGCGGCGCCATGCAGCCGCTCGCGACGACCGCAAGCGCCATGACCACGAGCGCGCGAAGCCGAATCATCGGAACTTTCGGAACAGCAGCCATAGGAAGAACGGTCCTCCGAGAAGCGCCGTCACCGCGCCGACCGGCATGCCGACCGGGCCGAATGCCGTGCGGGCCACCAGATCGCACAACACCAGAAACGACCCGCCGAACAGCAGCGCCGCCGGCAGGACGAGCCGGTGATCGGCGCCGACGATCAGCCGCACGATGTGCGGCACGATGATGCCGACGAACGGAACCGGTCCGCCGATCGACACCGCCGACCCGGTCAGCAGCGACGCGCTCACGAGCGCCACCCGCTCCGCCTGTTTCACGTCCACGCCTCGCGACTCGGCCGCCGGCTCGCCGAGGCTCACCAGATCCAGGACGCGCGGCAGCGTCGCGATTCCGGCGAGCGCCACCATCATCGGCACGAGCGGGACGACGATATCCGTATAGCTGCCGACGTCGAGCGAGCCCATCATCCACCGCATGCTCCGGAACACGTCGGTGTAATCGCCTGCCACCTGCACGAGCCGGTTCAATGCCCCGAGGAACGCGCTGAGGGCGACGCCGCCGAGCAGCAGCACCGTGCTCGACGTGCCGCGGCGGCGGGCCACCGACATCAGATAGACCACACCGAGCGCGCCGGCCGACCCGGCGAAGCTCGCGACCGGCAGCGCGGACACGCCGCCAAACGCCGTGTCGAGGTGGAAGGTGATCACGACCACGGCGCCGAGGGTCGCGCCGCTCGAGACGCCGAGGGTGTCCGGCGACGCGAGCGGGTTGCGCAGAAACGCCTGGAACACGACCCCGGCGACCGCGAATGCGCCGCCGACCAGGACCGCCGCGAGGACGCGCGGCAGCCGTGCGACGAAGAACACCTGCGCGTCGACGTTGTCGGCGAAGGCGATCGACCGGTCGAACACCCGCGGCAGCGAGATGGCTGTCGTGCCGACCAGCGGCGCCAGCAGGCAGACGAGGACCGCGATCGCGCCGAATCCGGCGATCGTCAGGACGATTCGCCGTCGGAGATCAGTGCGCCCGGCCAAGCGGAACCACCATCAGGTGCCCGGTGCGCGCGTGCATCTCCACGTCCGCATCCACGCCGTACAGCGCGCGGACGTGCTCCCGCGTCAGCACGTCGCGCGGCGGCCCCGCGGCAACCAGCCGGCCGGCTTTCACCAGCACGAGCGTCGTGCAGAGCGCCGCGGCGAGGTTGAGGTCGTGCGTCGACACGACCATCGTCACGCCGCGGTCACGATTGAGTTGCCCGAGCAGCGCCGTGATGTCGAGCTGGAAGCCGAGATCGAGCGACGCCGTCGGCTCGTCGAGCAGGAGGATCTCCGCGGCCTGCGCCAGCGCGCTCGCGATCACCACTCGCTGTTTTTCGCCGCCGCTGAGCGTTGCGAACTGCCGCGATTCGAGCGCGCGCGTGCCGGTCACCGCGAGCGCGTCGCGCGCGATCGCCAGGTCGTCCGCGCCTTCGAGCTCGAACGCGCCGAGATGCGGATAGCGGCCCATCATCACGATCTCGAGCGCGCTGAAGTCGAAGGCCGAATGCGTTTCCTGCGGCACGACGGCGATCCGCCGCGCCAGCTCGCGCCGCGAGAGCGATCCCATCGACGCTCCGGCGAGGCGCACCGTCCCGCGCGCGGGCGCCAGCGTGCCCGACAGGAGCCGGAGCAGCGTCGTCTTGCCGGATCCGTTAGGGCCGAGGAGGCCGACGATCGTGCCGCGCGCAACCGCCACTGACACGCCGTCCACCACCATCGGGCCGCGGGCATCGTACGCGAACGCCACGTCGATCCCCTCGAGCAGCGCGTCAGGCACGCAGCCCCTCGCGTCCCGTCGCCGCCACGCGACAGTCCAGGGCCCAGCAGCCCGAGCGTTCGACGATCGGACCGTGCTCGAGCGCGAGCGGCCGCGAGAACAGCCGGCTGTTGGTCACGACGGTGTGATACTCGCCGCGCTCGCCGCACGGATCGACACCCAGACGCTCGAACTCCTCGAGCATCCCGCCACGCAGCGGACGGCCCACCCACGACCGATCGAGGCAGGCGGCGCGCGCGGTGACGATGATCGCTTCGTTACCCGACCGCGTCCATTCCTCGAACAGCTCTGTCGTCGACAGGCCGAACAGCGGCTCTACCGCGGTCAGTCCGAGCGGTGCGCACCGGGCTTCCGCCCATTGCCGGTGCTGTTCGAAGAGGATGTCGCCGAAGATCACGTGTGTGACGCCATCGGCGGCGGCCTCGGCGAGCGCAGCGCTGAAGGCGGCGTCGTAGGTGTCCCACGTGCAGGCGGAGACGATGCGCCGCAGGCCGAGGCGGGCGGCCTGCGCCTCGAGCACCTCGGGACGCAATCCGTGCGACCGGCTGCGCGCGCCGCTCTCGTCGCACATCGTCAGCATCGCAACGACGTCGTAGTCGCCACGAGTGCGATCGAGCGCGGCGCAGCTGTCCTTGCCGCCGCTCCACGAGATCGCCGCCCGCGGTTTCGATCGCATCTAGGACCCGGCCTGATCGACGATGGTGCCGGGGACGTCGCGCGCCGTGGCAGACGCGGCCGCGCCGACGAAGAACGAACAGATCAACAGGGTGGGTGGAAAACGGGTGCGCACGTGGGCTCCTTCTGGCGTCGCTCGCGCCGAAGAAAGACGCCCCCGGTGGTCAGGTTTCCTGACTCGCGGATCGCCGCGTCACGGTCTGTCTTCCCGGGGAGCGCAGAGACCGGCAGAGGGAGCAGAGCACGCAGAGCGCGGAGTCCGCAGGCGAGATCGAATCCTCGCTGCGCTCTATAGTCTCTGCTCTGCGCCCTCTGCGCTCTGCGACCTCTGCCTTCTCCGCAGGTCTCTGCGTTACCCCAGTGACGTTTACTGCCGTGACGCTAGCCGCATACAGTGGCGGGACCGTGTGGGCTTCGCACCCACTTCGCGTAACCGCCGGGGCTTGCGTCGAATTGTCACGTAATCGTAACATTGACCGTTCGGCACACCAAAGGCTGCATGAGTAAGAGCTCGACCATCACCGTCCGCGAGAAGCCTGTCGAGCGGGTGGCCTCAGCGAACGCCGGCGCGTTGACGATCCACGGCGAGACGTTCGTCGTCGAGACCGATCAGCGCGTCGACGTGATCGATCTCACCGGCCGGGTGATGGAGTTCGTCCGCCGCTTTCCGATCAGCGAAGGGCTGGTCAGCCTGTGGTCGATGCACACGACCTGCACGCTGTTCATCAACGAGTATCAGGTCGCGCTGCTCGCGGACATCAAACGGTTCCTCGAGCAGATGGTCGCGCGCGACGCCGACTACGAGCACAACGACCCGAACCTGTCGGACTGCGATCGGATGAACGCCGATTCGCACCTCCGCGCGATGCTGCTCGGCCACAACGTCACCCTGCAGATCAGCGGCGGCGAAGTGGTCCTCGGCCAGTGGCAGCGCGTGCTGATGGCGGAGCTCGACGGCCCCCGCGCGCGCTCGCTGCGCGTGCAGATCTTCGGAATCTCCTGAGGCGCGGATGCGCCAGCGACTCGCCGCTGCCGGCCTCGCCGAACTCGCCGACAAGCTCGCTGCCGGCGTGCGCCTCGATCTCGCCGACGGCGTACGGCTGTTCGATGCGCCCGATCTGCTCGCGGTCGGCTGGCTCGCCAACCGCGAGCGCGAGAAGCGCCACGGCGCCAGGACCTTTTACAACTACAACATCCGTCTCGAGGCGACCAACGTCTGCGTCGCGAGCTGCCTGTTCTGCGCGTTCGCGCGGCTGAAGCCCGGCGATCCCGGCGCGTACACGATGTCGCTCGAGCAGGCGTGGGACAAGCTGCGTCAGCGCGCGCACCAGCCGCTCACCGAGATTCACGTCGTCAACGGGCTGCATCCGGATCTGCCGTGGGACTACTACACGGAGCTGCTGCGCGGCTTCAAGCGCATCAAGCCCGGCATCCACCTGAAGTGCTTCACCGCGGTCGAGATCGCCTTCTTCGCCGATCTCTACGGCAAGACCGAGGAGCAGGTGCTGCGCGAGCTGATGGACGCCGGCCTCGACTCGCTGCCCGGCGGCGGCGCCGAGATCTTTGCCGAGCGCGTGCGCAGGAAGATCGCCAACGACGTGAACAAGTGCGACGCCACCAGGTATCTCTCGATTCACCGGCTCGCGCATCGGCTCGGCATGCGCTCGAACGTCACCATGCTCTACGGGCACATCGAGACGAACCACGAGCGCGTCGATCACATGCTGCGGGCGCGGGCCCTGCAGGACGAGACCGGCGGCTTCCAGGCGTTCATCCCGCTGGCGTTCCACCCCGACAACAACCAGATGCGCAAGCTGCCGGCGCCCACCGCCGCCGATTCGCTGCGCGTGCACGCGGTCGCGCGCCTGATGTGCGACAACATTCCGCACGTGAAGGCGTTCTGGATTGCGACCGGCGTCGAGGTGGCGCAGACCTCCCTCTGGTTCGGCGTCGACGATCTCGACGGCACCGTGCAGGAGGAGCGCATCTATCACATGGCGGGTGCGCGGACACCGGAGGCCATGACCACGCGCCAGCTCGAGCGGCTCGTGCGCGCGGCCGGTCGCGATCCGGTCGAGCGCGACACGCTCTACAACGTCGTCCACGCGCACGCGTGAGGACGAAGCTCGCAAAGCATGTAGCGCGAAGGCTTTAGCCGAGCGTGCGCCGAGCCGGCTCCGCCGCGCCACTGGAATTCAGGGTCGTCGCGTGGTGTTATATCAATAGTCCCTATTTATGCTGATTCCCGTCCTGACGGCGTACGAAAAAGAGCACCTTGCCGAGCGGCAGCCGCTGCCTGAACGATATCTCGGTCTCGCGGACGAGGAGATGGACCGCCGGATCGCCGCGGCCAGGGAGAGACTCGGCCCCCGCCTCGTCATTCTCGGTCACCACTATCAGCGCGACGAAGTGATCAAGTTCGCCGACTACACGGGCGATTCGTACAAGCTCGCCGGGCACGTCAGCCGGCATCCCGAGGCCGAGTTCATCGTCTTCTGCGGCGTGCATTTCATGGCGGAGAGCGCTGATGTGCTGAGCGCGCCGCATCAGCAGGTGATCCTGCCCGACCTCGCCGCCGGCTGCTCGATGGCCGACATGGCCGAATCCGATCAGCTCGAGATGTGCTGGTCCGATCTCGAGCAGATGCTCGGCAGCGACCTTCGTGCCCGCGCCGCATCGGCGGGCCAGCACGCGGCTGGCATCGTGCCGGTCACCTACATCAATTCGTCAGCGGCGATCAAGGCCTTCGTCGGCGAGCGTGGCGGCGTCGTCTGCACGTCGTCCAACGCTGCCGCGACGCTGAAGTGGGCGTGGCAGCGCGGCGGCACGGTTCTCTTCCTTCCCGATCAACACCTCGGCCGCAACACCGCGTACAAGCTGGGCGTTCCGCTCGACCGGATGCTCGTCTGGGATCCGAACGAGATCTGGGGCGGCCTCGAACCGGACGCGGTGAAGAGCGCCCGGATGCTGCTGTGGAAGGGGCACTGCTCGGTGCACGCCCGCTTCACCGTGCGGCAGATCGAGAACCTCCGCGCGCAGCATCCCGGTATCCGCGTGATCGTCCATCCTGAAGTGCCGTGGGAGGTCGTCCAGGCCGCGGACGATTCAGGATCGACCGAATACATCATCAGGACGGTCAGGGAAAGCCCGGCCGGATCGACGTGGGCCGTCGGTACTGAGATTCATCTCGTGAACCGTCTCGCGCGCGAGGTCGCCGCGGAGCGCACCGTCCTCTCGCTCGATCAGTTCGGCTGCCTCTGCTCGACGATGTTCCGCGTGTCGCCGAATCACCTGCTGTGGGTCCTCGAAGGTCTGGTGGACGGCGAGGTGCACAACCGGATCGTCGTACCTGATGCGCAGAAGCACTGGACGAAAGTTGCGCTCGATCGGATGTTGTCGATCCAATAGCCGCTGAAGTACGATCCTCAGGTTTGGCCGACAAGGAGGATCGCCCGATGGCTCATTCGCTCCCGCCTCTTCCGTACCCATCCGACGCGCTCGAGCCGCACATCGACAAGCTGACGATGGAAATCCATCACGGCAAGCATCACAACGCGTACGTCACCAACCTCAATGCCGCGCTGGACAAGCATCCCGAGCTGCAGTCGAAGAGCCCCGAGGATCTGATTCGCGGGATCAGCAGCGTTCCCGAGGACATCCGGACGGCCGTGCGCAACAACGGCGGCGGTCACGTCAACCACACGATGTTCTGGCAGATCATGGGTCCGAAGGCCGGCGGGCAGCCGACGGGCGCGATTGCCGATGCGATCAACGCGGCCTACGGCGGCTTCGACAAGTTCAAGGAAGAATTCAAGAAGGCTGCGGTCGGGCGGTTCGGCAGCGGGTGGGCATGGGTCGTGGACAACGGCGGGAAGATCGCAATCGAGAGCACGCCGAACCAGGACAATCCGATGATGGACGGCAAGAAGCCGGTCTTCGGCCTCGACGTCTGGGAGCATGCGTACTATCTGAAGTACCAGAACCGCCGCCCGGACTACATCGACGCGTGGTGGAACGTCGTCAATTGGGAAGAGATCAACGGGCGCCTGCGCTGAGGGACAGATAGGACAGATAGGACGGATAGGGCGGATGAGACCGATGGTGCGAGATCGAATTGGCATCGGTCATCACCGCCCTCGCTGACCGTCACCTGTCTTTCCATCTTTCCCATCAATCCCATCCGTCCCATCAGTCCCATCCGTCCTGCCGTGTCGCTCTCCTCCGTCCTCTTTCTCTTCCTCACTCATCTGGGCGTCGGCATCGTCGTCACGCTGCTCTTCGTCTCGCGCGATGCGGGCGTGAAGTTCTTCCGCTTCAACGCCGGTCTCGCGGCGATTCTCCTCGTCATTGCGATCGCGTTCTATCTGCAGTCGGTGCAGCAGGCGGTGTCAGGACTCACGCATCGAGCCGACACTGGCGCGATCCACGTCTCGGCGGCGCCGTCTCTGCTGCTGCTCCTGGTGTCCGCCGCTCTCACCGTGTTCGCCTGGGCGACGATCGGCCGTCTCTTGACGAAGTTTCGAACCGCCGTTCTCGCCGCACCAGCGATCGCCGGCGTCACCGCCCTCGCCATGCAGGCGCTCGAGGCGTCGACGGGCGCGTCTTCCGCCGTCGCGGCGCTGACGGTCGCCAGCTTTCTGACCTCGTCGCTCTTCCTCGGCGGCGCGTGCACGGCGATGATCCTCGGGCACTGGTATCTCGTGATTCCGTCGATGCAGGTGTCGCACCTGCAGTCGATCGTGCGGATGCACATCGCGTCGATGATCGCGCGCGTCGTCGTCGTCGCCGCGGCGGTCTGGCTGGCGATCGCGACGTTCCGTCCCGATCTCGATCAGGGTCCTGGTTTCCGGCACTACATCTTCTCGATCGACGGCATTTTCTTCTGGCAGCGGGTGCTGTTCGGTCTCGCCGGGCCGGCGGTGCTCTCGTATCTCACCTGGGAAACCGCGAAGATCAGGTCGACGCAATCGGCGACCGGCATTCTCTATGTCGACTTCTTCACTGTCGTCGTCGGCGAGGTGCTGGCGAAGTACATCCTCCTCGCGACGCGCGTGCCGGTGTAGTAAAGTGAAGGTTTGCGGACTGCGCCGCGGTCCGGAACCTGTGCAATTTCAGTCTGTGAACCGCGTCAGGGCCGGAAGGCAGCAGCGCTCAACGGATCCTGAGATGTGCCGCAGGGACCTCCGGGCCGCGGTGGAGTCCGCAA
>DATFWL010000252.1:0-8506 GCA_035259385.1 Vicinamibacterales bacterium
CGCTCGCGTGGAAGGAGCTCCTGCAGATCCGCCGCGACTCGATGACCATGCGGATGATCATCGGTGTGCCGATCATGCAGCTGATCATCTTCGGCTACGCGATCAACTACGACGTCAAGCACATGCAGGCCGTCGTCATGGACGACTCGCGCTCGTACGAGAGCCGGGAGCTGGTCGCGAAGATGGAGGCCACCGGCTACTTCGACATCATCGGCCGCGTCGACTCGTACGCCGAGATGCGGACGGCGATCGATTCGGCGCGGGCGATGGTCGGCCTGATCATCGATCGCGACTTCGGAAAGGACGCGCATCGCGGGGCGCCGGCGCGCGCGCTGCTGATCGTCAACGCCTCGGACTCGACGACGTCGAATCAGGCGATGGCGATCGTGAACGGGATCGCCAGCGGCACCTCCGCCCGCGTGCTCGCATCGCTCGCCGACTGGAATGCACCGGGGAAGCCGATCGACGTGCGGGTGCGCCCGTGGTACAACCCCGAGCTTCGCACCGCCGACTTCATCATCCCGGGACTGATTGCAATCGTCCTGACGTTCACGCTGGTGCAGTTCACCGCGATCAGCATCGTCAAGGAGCGCGAGCTCGGCACGCTCGAGCAGCTCCAGGTGACGCCGATCACGCGCTGGGAGCTGATCCTCGGCAAGATCGTGCCGTTCCTCCTGATCGGCTACGTCCAGACCGTCCTGATGGTCCTGATGATGGGGTGGCTGTTCGACGTGCACGTTCAGGGCAGCACGGCGGCGCTGTTCCTCCTGACTGGGCTTTACATCGCCGCGGTGCTCGGGATCGGCACGCTGATCTCGACGATTGCCCAGACACAGATGCAGGCGAGCAGCCTCTCGATGATGCTCGCGCTGCCGTTCGTGTTCCTGTCCGGCTACGTCTTTCCGATCGGCGGCATGCCGACGATCTTTCAGTGGCTGACGCGGCTCGTGCCCGCCAACTACGCGATCCAGATCCTGCGCGGCATCGTCCTGCGCGGCGCGACGGCGCGCGATCTCGCCGAACCGATCGCCTATCTGACGCTGTACACGGTCGGCATCATCGGGCTCGCCTGCTTCCGGTTCAAGAAAACAGCAGCGTAATGGAGAAGTGAGGATGATCACGCTCGCGGCGACCTTCGAGACGCTGGACGACGTCGCGGAGACCGATCTCCCGCGCATCGGCGGCAAGGCGTTCAACTGCGCACGGCTGAAGCAGGCCGGACTGCCGGTACCCGACGGCATCGTCGTGCCCAGCGATGCCAGCGACGAAGACATCCGTGCGCTGAGCGCCGACCGGTGGCTCGCGGCGATGCCGACGGACAGCCTGTTCGCCGTTCGATCGTCCGGACTCGGCGAGGACAGCGCCGGGCACTCGTTCGCCGGCATTCACGAGACGCAGCTGAACGTCGCGCGCGATCGCGTGGCGGACGCGGTGCTGGTGTGCCGGCAGTCGGCGCAGTCCGAGCAGGCGCGCGCGTACCGGCAGGCGCGGCATCTCGGCGACGAGGAAGCCCGCATCGGAATCCTCGTGCAGCGGATGGTGCCGGCGGCGGTGTCCGGCGTGGCCTTCACCGTCAACCCGATCACCGGCGCCGACGAGCTGGTGATCAACGCCGCGCCGGGGCTCGGCGAGGACCTGGTCAGCGGCCGGGTCGATCCCGACGAATATCGCGTCGCGAAGGGCGATCGGCTGCTTCTGTCGAGCCGGCTGGGCACGCGGGACGATCACGCGGCGGCGGCGCTGCTGACAGCCTCACAGATCGACGCGCTCGCAGAGATGCTTGCGCAGATCGAGGCCATGTACGGCGCCCCGCAGGACGTCGAGTGGTGCCACGACGGCCGGCAATTCTGGATCGTGCAGTCGCGCCCGGTGACGACAGGGCGCGTGGCGATCGGATCGCCACTCAGTTCAGGCACCGATCACCAGCCACCAATCACTCCAATCCCCAACCCCCAATCCCCAATCCCCAATCCCGCCAACGTGGAATGGACGCGCGCGAATCTGGCCGAAGTGCTGCCGGATCAGCTGTCGCCGCAGGCGCTCGATCTGTACGTGCGGCTTCTCGACGAGAGCGAGCGGCGGTTCTTCGGACGCCTGATGGCGCCGGAGTCCGAGCTTGGTCCGGTGATCAAGGCGTTCCACGGTCGTCTCTATTTCAACCTGGCGCAGCTCCGCTACATCAGCGACACCGTCGGAACGGCGTTCGCGGACACGCTTCGATCGCTCGGTCACTCCGAGCAGATTCATCCCGACGATGAAATTTCCCGACGGCCGCCGATCGGGCGGCTCCTGCGCGCGCTTCCAGACCTCGTGCGGCTGACCAGGCGCGACATCGGCGCGCGCAGGATCTTCATCGACAACGAACGGCAGACCGAGGCGGCGCTGGCCCGCCTGTCGGCCGCCGATCCGCGCGAGCTGCCGGATGCCGACATCTGGGGGACCTTCGAATGGTGGCTGTCGATCGTCCCCAGGACGCTCGTTGCCGTGTTCACGATGAGCGGCGTGCAGGCCCGCGAAGACATCGTGCGCAAGATGTGCCGGCGCGTCAGTTTTTCCTACGACCGGCTCGTCTACCCGCAGCTTGCGGCCGGAGAGCGCTCGGTGAGCTCGCAGCAGGCGTTCGACCTCGTCGCGCTGGCCGATGCGGCCCGTCGTGAGCCGGCTGCCGCCGCCTACCTGCTGCACGCCGACGGCGACTTCGCTGATTTCCGGACGGCGCTCGCGGGGACGGCGTTTCTGAACGCCTTCGATCAATTCCTCGCACGCTACGGCCATCGCGGGCGCTACGAATCGGATTGGGCGCTGCCGCGCCTGCGCGAGAACCCGGCGCCGCTGCTGTTCGCGATTCGCGGTCAGCTCGAAGGGCCCTGCCAGGATCCGGTGGAAACGGCCAGGCGGCAGGAGGCCGAGGCGGCGGCCGCGTGGCGCGAGTTCGAGGCGGCGCTGACGCCGTGGCAGCGCTGGACGCTGCTGCCGCGGGTGAAGACGGCGGTCCGGCGGATCAAGCAGCAGTATGTCTGGCGCGAGAAGGTGCGCTCGGATCTGACCCGCGTCGTCGCGAGCGTGCGCGAGTGGCATCTCGCGCTCGCGGCGCGGTTCGTCGCGCGCGGCTGGATCGACCGGGGCGACGACTACTTCCTGCTGCGGCTCGACGAAGTCCGCCGCGCGATCGCGGAGCCATCCTTCCACGAACAGCTGCGAGAGATTGCGCTCGAGCGCGCGGCGCAGCTGGCGGCGGAGCGCGATCTGCGGATGCCGCTCTTCATGCGCGAGGGAGAGCTCGAGGCGCTGCTGCAGCAACAGACGATCGCCGGATCGGACGGCGCCGCGCCGCTCACCGGTCTGTGCGTGAGCCCGGGGGCGGTCGAGGCGGAGGTGGTGGTGATGCGCGACCCGAGCGAGTTCACGCGCATGAAGCGCGGCGCCATTCTCGTCGCGCCGGCGACCGATCCGTCGTGGACGCCGCTCTTCACGCTCGCGTCGGGCGTGATTGTCGAAGTCGGCGGCATGCTCTCGCATGCATCGACGATCGCGCGCGAGTACGGGCTGCCCGCGCTGGCCAACGTGAAGCACGCGACCAGCGTGCTGCAATCCGGAGCCCGCGTCCGGCTCGACGCGTCAGGCGGGCGCGTTGTGCGGCTCTGATATGGCGAATCACGCCACTTCTTGTGCGGCGAGCAGTTCGGCCGCAGGCAACGCATCGAACGCGAGGGCGCCGCGGTATTGAAGGAGGAGCGCGACGAGCGCGGTCCATCCGGTCTGATGGCTCGCCCCCAGTCCAGCTCCGGTGTCGCCGTGGAAGAACTCGTGGAATGGCACGCAGTCGCGCCAGTGCGGGTCGCGCTGCATGTACTCGTTGCCGCCGAGCACGGCGCGCCGGCCGGCTCCGTCGCGCACGAGCAGCTGTGTCGCGCGGGTCGCGAGCTCGTCGGCGACCTCCGCGAGTGTCATGTGCCGGCCCGACCCGGTCGGGCATTCCACCGTGAACGAGTCGCCGTAGTACCGGCTGAAGGTGGCAATCGACTGGATCAGCAGGAAATTCATCGGAAACCAGATCGGCCCGCGCCAGTTCGAGTTGCCGCCGAACATGCGGCCGTCGGACTCGCCCGGCACGTACCGCACTTCGCAGTCCTCGCCGCCGGCGTCGAACCGGTACGGCTCGGCCAGGTGCGCACGCGAAAGCGATCGAATGCCGTACTCCGACAGGAACTGCGACTCGTCGAGCACGCGCTCGAGCACCGACGCGAGGCGCTCGCGCGACAGCACGGACAGGAGCCGCGTGCCGTCCGGCGCCGGAACCACCCACGACGGAAACAGCCGGCAGAGGTCCTGACGCGAGTGGAGCACGTCCTCGACGCTCGGGGCGAACTGCGGCAGCCGCTCGCGGAGAGAGGTGTCGATCGCCATCGACGCGAAGAGCGGCACGAGTCCCGCCATCGAAAAAATCCTCAGCGGCTGACGCGCGCTGTCGTGGCGGATCACGTCGAAGTAGAAGCAATCGTCGTCGCTCCACAGCCCGCCGCCGCCGGCGCCGGTGCGCTGCAGGACGTTGGTGACCATCGCGAAATGCTGTCCGAAGCGATGGACGAACGGCAGGTAGCGCCGGTCGACCTGTCCGAGCTCCAGCGCAATCGACATCATGTTCAGCTGGAACATCGCCATCCAGCCGGTCCCGTCGCTCTGCTCGAGACGGCCGCCAGTCGGCAGCGGACGATTCCGATCGAACACGCCGATGTTGTCGAGACCGAGGAAGCCGCCGCCGAAAATGCCGGCGCCCTCGCTATCCTTGCGGTTGACCCACCAGCCGAGCATCAGCGCGAGCGCGTCGAACGCGGTCGCGAGAAAATCGGTGTCGCCCTCGCCGTCATGCTGCGCCCGATCGAGAAGATAGACCTGCCAGGCCGCCCATGCGATCACCGGCGGGTTCACCGCGTCGAAATCCCATTCGAAGGCGGGCACAGTGCCGTAGGGATGCTGCGACCGCGGGCTCATGAGCAGCAGGATCTGCTGCTTGGCGAACTCGGGATCGATCGCCGCCATGACGACGACCTGAAAGGCGAGATCCCAGGAGGCGTGCCAGGGATACTCCCACTTGTCGGGCATCAGCACCACGTCGGCGTAGTGAAAGTGCAGCGCCCAGTCCCGGTTTCTGCCGGTCCATCGCTCGGCGGGCGGCGGCGGCTGCGCCGGATCGCCCTCGAGCCACCGGTGCACATCGAAGTGATAGAACTGCTTCGACCACAGCAGGCCGGCATAGGCCTGCCGCTGCACGAGCCGCTCGTCGGCGGACAGGTCGAGCGCGTGCACGTGGTCGTAGAACTCGTCGGCCTCGCGTCGCCGCTGCTCGACGATCGCGTCGAAGCCGTCGAACGGCGCGCGAACTGGCCGTGGACAGAACCGCACCTGGACGGTGAAGGTCTCTCCGGCGCCGACGATCGCCCGCAGGTGCGCGCCGGCTTTGCTCCCTCGCTGCCCGTTCACAGCCGTCGAGCGGCCTGACACGATTGCGTCGTTGATGCCGTCCTTGACGTGCGGGCTGTCGTTCAGCGCGCCGAAGATCCGCTCTGTGTTGGTGTCGTTCTCCGTGAACAGCAGCGTCGGCTCGGTACCATCCGCGACCTGCACGTACCAGAAGCGTTCGCCGAGCGCAGGGTGCCATGTCCGCGCGCCAGGCCCGTCGGCGCGAATCACGTGGCGCGCCGCATCGTGCGTCCACGACCACGTATTGCGGTACCACAGCGTTGGCACGACGTGGATCGGCGCCGGCTCGGGTCCGCGGTTCACGACCTGGATACGGCAGAGGATGTCGTCGGTGTGGCCCTTGGCGTACTCGACGAAGACGTCGAAGTAGCGGTTCTGCAGAAACGCCTCAGCGATGGCATCGAACAGCTCGTACTCGGGCGCGTCGGGTCCGCGGTGCGCGTTCTCCTCCACGAGGTCGGCGTATGGAAACGCCACCTGCGGGTACTTGTAGAGCATCCGCGCGTACGAGTGCGTCGGCGTGTTGTCGAGATAGAAGTAGTACTCCTTGACGTCCTCGCCGTGATTGCCTTCACGGTTCGACAGGCCGAACAGGCGTTCCTTGAGAATCGTGTCGCGTTCGTTCCAGAGCGCCAGCGCCAGGCAGAGATGCTGATCGCGATCGCAGAAGCCGGCGAGGCCGTCCTCGTTCCAGCGATAGGCGCGGCTGCGCGCGTGCTCGTGCGGAAAGTAGTCCCAGGCGCTGCCGTCGGCACTGTAGTCCTCGCGCACTGTTCCCCACGCGCGATCGCTGACGTAGGTGCCCCAACGCTGCCAGTCGGCGGATCCGGCGGCCGCGTCTGCCAGCCGGCGGTGCTCCGCGCTCGTCGTCGTCAGGTGCACGCGTCGCGCGAAGGCAAGTTCCGGACCTGTCACCCGGCGCGAGACGTTCCGGATTGCGGGCGCGCGGCAAGTCTCGTCGGTGTCTGGCTTTAGCACCGGACGCTGCGCAAGGCTGTGCGCAGGACGGCGCACGCTGCAGCGGCGTCGATCGTCCGCTGCGGCGCAAGCTGCACCGAAATCGACAACCTGTCCATCGATCTGCGCGCCATCTGCGGACGGCAGGATTCCCGTCGGCGGCCACACGACCGCTAAGTCGCTGAACAGGCAGGGGCTTCACCTCCGTCTGTCACCGCGTGCCCGCCATGGCGAGCACGTTGCCTTGTCCGGCGGGGCAGAGAGGCCTGATGAAGCATCTGACACTCATTCTGACGGGCGCCGTCCTGTCGGCGACCGCCGCCAGCGCCCAGACGCTGTCGCTCGACGAGGCGATCACGCTGGCGCTCGCCCACAACCGCACCGTCGCCAACGCCGCGATCGAAGTCGACAAGGCGGAGCACGACATCGCCGACGCGCGCTCCAGGCGGCTTCCGAGCTTCACGATCGAGTCGCAGGCGTCGCAGCTGCTGCAACCGGTCGACGTCTCGTTCTCGCGCGGCGCGTTCGGCACGATCCCCGGCATCGGCCCGCTTCCGGCCGAGGACGCCACCATCCGCACGCCGGCCAAGCTGTCGTTGATCCTCGACGCCCAGGCGTCGCAGCCGTTGACGCCGCTGTTCAAGATCAACCTGAACGTCAAGCTGACCGAGGTCACGCGCGACTACGGCCGCGAGCAGCTGCGCGACGCGCGGCTGGCGCTCGCCAACGAGGTGAGGCGCGTCTATTTCTCGATCGCGCAGAGCCGCGCCGCGCTCGAGGCGAGCGATCGCTCGCTGGCGCTGCTCGAGGAGCTGGATCGCGCGGTCGGCCGGCGCGTGGTGCAGCAGGTGGCGCTCAAGTCCGACGCGCTCTCGGTGCAGAGCAGGATCGCGCAGGCGGAGCTCCAGCGTCTGGGGATCGAGCACACCATTGCGTCGCAGAAAGAGCAGCTCAACCAGATGATCGGGCGCGATCTGCGCACGCCGTTCGACGTGGTCGATCTGCCGGAAGCGACGCTCGAGCAGGTCTCGCTCGAGACGGCGCAGGCGCGCGCGCTCGAGATGCGGCCGGACGTCCGGCAGGCGCGGGTCAAGCTGCAACAGGCCGAGATTGCCCGTCGCATCGCGAAGACCGACTACCTGCCGGACACGCAGCTCACCGTCTCGTATCTCTCGCCGATGAACATCGAGGGCGCGCCGCGCCAGATTGCCAGCGCCGCGCTGCAGCTGAAGTGGGAGCCGTTCGACTGGGGGCGCAAGAGCCGCGCGCTGGCGACGAAAGACCTGGTGATCACGCAGGCCCAGAACTCGGTCCGCGAGACCGAGGATCGCGCGCTCCTCGAAATCAACAGCCGGTTCCGGCGGCTCGAGCGGGCGCGCGCGGAACTGCGCGCCGCGCGCGTCGGACAGGAGGCGGCCCGCGAACAGGCACGCGTCCGCGTGGCGCAGTACTCGACGCAGGCGGCGCTTTTCTCGGACGTGCTGCAGGCCGAGTCGTCGCTGGCGGACATGGACAACCAGTTTCAACAGGCGCTGTCCTCGTTCTGGACGGCGCGCGCAGATTTCGAGCGAGCGCTCGGAGAGGACGTGACGCGATGAGAACCGTGATCGCAACAGTCGCACTGGCCGGCGCCGCGCTCACGCTGCCCGCGTGCCGCGAAGTGCATGGCGAGGCGAAGACGCCGACCCGCGCCGTCAAAGTCGCGGCGCCGCAGCCGGCGGGCCGCCCGAGCGGCACCCGCTACGCGGTGACGATTCAGCCGTCGCAGCAGATCGTGCTGGCGTTCAAGTCGGGCGGCTACGTCGACGACATCCTGCAGCGGCACGGCGCCGACGGCCGGCTGCGCCCGATTCAGGCCGGCGACATGGTGCCGGCGGGCGCGCGGCTCGCACGGGTCCGCGACGCCGACTATCGCGAGCGCTTCAATCAGGCGACCGCGTCGCTGAGCGAGCTCGAGGCGACACAGGTCAAAGCCGTACGCGATCGCGAGCGGGCGCGGGCGCTGTTCGCGGCGGAAGCGCTGACCAAGCCGGATCTCGACGCGGCCGAAGCGGCGCACGACGCCAAC
>DATFWL010000253.1:0-4536 GCA_035259385.1 Vicinamibacterales bacterium
ATCAGTTGACGGCGCTGCCCGACGACCTCGGACGCCTGTCGCGCCTCCGCGAACTGCACATCCGCGACAACCGCCTCCTCGCGCTGCCTGACGCAGCCGCAGAACTGCGTGAACTGCGGCAGATCGACCTGCGCGGCAACCCGCTGACGAGGCTTCCTGACGGCCTCGCGTCGCTGCCGCGACTCGAGCAGCTCGATCTACGATGGGTGACCACGTTGACGGCGCCGCCGTGGCTCGACGATCTCGAGACGCGCGGCTGCCTCGTCTACCGTTGACGCTGATTGGAGGAGTCGATGCTGGGTGTGCTCGTCGCCACGGCCGCGTTCACGATTTCGAGTCCCGCCTTCACCGAGGGCGGCAACATCCCGTCGAAATACACCTGCGATGCCGGGCAGACCAATCCGTCGCCGGCGCTCGCGTGGAAGGAAGCGCCCGCCGCTGCGAAGTCGTTCGTGCTGATCATGCACGACCCGGACGCGCCGCTCGCGGGCGGCTTCACCCACTGGGTACTCTTCGACATCCCGGCGACGACGATGTCGCTGCCCGAGGACTTCCAGCCAGGAAGCGTCGGCACGTCGGGCAACAGCGGTTTCCGCCGTGCGGGCTACGGCGGCCCGTGTCCGCCGAGCGGATCTCACCACTACCACTTCGTGCTCTCCGCGCTCGACGTGCCGTCGCTCGGCCTCCAGGCGGGCGCGACGAAAGCCGACGTCGAGAAGGCGATGCAGGGCCACGTCATCGGCACGGCTGAAACGGTCGGCGTGTATCAGCGCCAGGGTAAGTAGCGAGCGCGCGTTCCGACGCTCCGTTGATGATCGACAGGCGGGTGCTCTGGTTCGTCCTGGTTGGCGCGGCCGTCTGGGCGCTCGTGATGACGGTCGAGACGTGCCAGCTCGAAACCGATCCGCTCCCGGGAGGCGCGTTGGCACACTCCGCCTGTCGATCGAGCGGCACCATCGCTGCACTGGAGCTCGCCGACACCGAGGCGACGTTTCATGCGTTGCTCGCCCCGCGCGATCCCGAGCGTGACGAGGTCTGGAACGCCGATGTCGCCCGCGTGCATACGGCGATGGACTTCCTGCTCATCGCCCTGTACTGGTCGGCGTTCGTCCTGCTCGCTGAACGGTCGCGCGGACGGGTCTGGATGCTGGTGGTGGTGGCGATCACGATTGCCGCCGCCGCCGACATCGCCGAGAACGTGCGGCTGCTGCACGCCCTGACCGCAGTTCTGACCCATCTGCCGGTGAACGGCCTCGCGCGTGCGCCATCGATTCTCAAGTGGGAGTCCATTGCCGCCGCGGAGGCGTTCCTCGCCATCGCGATCGTATCGGGCCAGTTGCGCTCGCGAGTCCTCGCCGGTCTGCTGGCAGTTTCAGCGATCTCGACAGCGCTCCTTCCTGTCGATCTGGCGCTCCTTCCAGTGACGACGCTGGCGTTGCTCGCCATCCTCGCGGTCACCTCCTACAAGGTCTTTCCGTTCAGCCGGCTGACTTCCGATCGGCTCATCGCGCTCGTCGAAGCGGCCTATCTGCTCCGCTTTCAGATCGCGTCCGCGCTGATCCTCGCTATCGGCCTACCCACTCTGCGATTCACCGCAGGCTCACTGTTCGCCGGCGTGTTCGACGCCGTCGCCTTCTGGTCGGTGATGTTCATCGTGTGGGCCGCCTGCCTGGTCGCGATGACGGTGATGATCACGTCGCGGCTCGTGTTCGCATACGGTCCCGATCGGTTTCCCGGAATGGAGACATTTCGAGCGCCCGCCGACGACTCGGTCTGGATCACGGTGATGTTCGGCGCGCTGGCCGCGCCGGTGACGGTGATGACCTGGTTCGGCACGAGCGTCGAGCCGGTCCGGAAGAGCGTCGCGGTGGCAGCCGGCCTGGCGCTCGCCGCGGGGACGCTGTGGCTCACGAGGCTGCTGAGAGTCCACATCGAGTCGCGCGTGGGCCGGACGGCGGGCCCGATTGCCGCACTCACACCCACGCGCCGGCTGCTCTGCGGCGTCGTCTACGACGTGCATGGAGCGCGGTTGCCGCGCGTGGGATCGGGCCACAGGCTCGCGGCGCGGCTGATGCTCATCCTGCTGATCGCGTACGCCGTGCTCGGCTGGCTGTTCGCGCCGTCACAGCTGCTCGCCACACAACGGCCGGCAGCCCTCTTCTATCTCCTGTTCCTCCTCGCAATTCTGACGTGGGCGTTCGCCGGCGTGGCGTTCTTTCTCGACGCGCTGCGTCTGCCGGTGCTGACGACAACGCTGGCGCTGTCGTTCGCGGCTGGCCTCGCCGCTACCGATCATCAGTTCGCGATCGTGCCCGAGGCCGCGCACCGCGTCGTGTCCGGCACCGACGCGATCGCCGCGTGGGAGAACCTGCAGGGCAGAGATGCGCCGCTGGTCGTCGTGGCGACGGCCGGCGGGGGCATCCGCGCCGCAGCATGGACGGCGCGCGTGCTGACCGGGCTGGCCGGCACGTGCGAGCGCTTCGCATCGTCCCTCGTGCTCGTGAGCTCGGTGTCGGGCGGCAGCGTCGGCAGCATGTTCGTGGTCGGCTCGTACGACGCCGCACGACGGCTGCCGGCGGCGCGGCTGGAGTCGATTCGTGCCAGCGCCGAGAACACATCACTGTCCGCCGTCGGATGGGGCCTGGTGTACCCCGATCTCATTCGCACGCTTCCGCTCGTCGGCCTCGGCCTGCGCCTGTTCAGTCGAGCGCCGCAGACGATCGACCGCGGATGGGCGCTGGAGCGCGAATGGGTGAGCCACTGGATCGACCACGACACCGCCGCGTCTCCAACGCTTGGCCAGTGGAGCGACGATGTCGCCGCCGGAACACGACCGGCGGTGATCTTCAACGCGACCGCGTCGGAGAGCGGACAACGGTTCCTGATCGCGTCGACCCTCGTCGGCCAGCACGCGACCGGGTCGCGCGCCGACGCCTTCACGATCCAGTTTGCCCATGCGTTCGACGAGTTCGACATCGCGGTTCCGACGGCGGCCCGGATGTCGGCGACCTTTCCGTGGGTGTCGCCGATGGCGCGACCGACCGGCGGCGACGACGCGAGCCGGCTCCACCTGGGCGACGGCGGGTACTACGACAACTCCGGCGTGCTCAGCGCGATCCAGTGGCTCCTGGAAGCCCGCGCGGCGCTGGCGCAGCATCCTGTGACGCTGATCGTGATCGATGCCGCATCGGATCCGCCGCAAACCGGCGGCGCCTGGTCGTGGCAGCGGCAGATCGTCGCTCCGCTCGGCACGCTGCTGGCAGTCCGCAGCAGCTCGCAGCTGTTCCGTGCGGCATACGAGCGCGACGTGATCGAAGCGTATCTCACGGCCGAACACCTCGACGTCAAGGCAGTCGTGCTCTCCTATCCTCCCGACCGCCTGTCGCCTCTATCGTGGCATCTGACGTCGGATCAACGCCTGCGCGTCGCGCGCGCATGGGAAAACCCCGGCGCAGACCTGCGAGCCGGCATCGATGACGTGCGCAGCCGCCTGGGCTGTCCCGCCCAATGAGGCTGACGGAGTGTCCGGCTTCAGCCGGACGGGTGTGGGTTCACCTGAGGCGGATATCCGTTCTCTTGAAGCTGGACACTACGAAGAAATGAAAGCAGTCACCGCGTTCTCGTCGGCCGCGGCGAGCGGCGTGCGCCGCCGCCGCAGACGGCGCGCCAGCCGCGGCGCCCGACGTCCGATCGAACACAGCACGATCGACTGCATGAGGTTCATCCCGGTGCGAACGTAAGCCTCGCGAAAGGAATCTGCAAACACGATGAAAGCAGCGCCTATGACGTGTGTCGCGAGGCCCGAACCGCGCTGCATGTCCGATCAGACCATCCGCGCGTGACAGAACTGCGGATCAATCTGGACATTTCCGTGACACGATCGCTGCTGTCGTGCGCGCGCACGTTGGCTCCCTGTACGCACTCACCGCGACGTCCGCGATTGCCGGCTGCGCGGCCGTCGCCGCTGCCGCCGCGGCGCTGACTCCGCCGGCCGTGGCGATCGCCGATCGCTATCTCACGCTGACCGCCATCCTCGTCGGCGCCACCGTCGTCACGACGGTCGCGACGAGACACCGAACCCTCGATCGACCCGGGCGCCTCGCTGCCGTCGTCGTGGTGCTGGCTGCCGGTGGCGCGTGGCATGCCGCACGACTGTGGGTGCACGAGAAGCAGTTCGACTTTCTCGTCGGCGCGCAGCAGCGGCAGCTCGAGCTGTCGGCGCTCGAACTGGCTGGGGACATCGAGAATTTCGTGCGCCAGCGGGCGGCGCAGGCGCCGCGGCGGCCGGCGCCCGAGACGTGGGATCGCGACGTCGCCGCGATGCTGGCGTTCGACAACGAGACCGCCGCGCTGTTCGCGGCGCAGTTCGGCCCGCAGGTGCGGCGGACGCGCAACCTGTTGGTTCTCGAAGGATTGACCGATCGCGACTTCGACGCGTTCTACCGCAGCCCCGCCAACGCGTTTCAGATCGACATCGTCGCCAGGCGGCTCGACGCGCTGGCGCGTCGCCTCCATCGCCTCGAGCGGCACCCGGCC
>DATFWL010000254.1:0-2874 GCA_035259385.1 Vicinamibacterales bacterium
AAGGCCGGACCGGCGGCGGCGCTGGTCTCCTCGAACCGGCCGGCGCCGGTGTTGTGAAACAGCTGATTACGCATCCGGTACGGCGACGGCTGCCCGCGCAGGGCCTCGACGATGTTGACGGCGCCGTTTGCGACGAAGAGATCGGGCCAGCCGTCGTTGTCGTAGTCGAACCAGTCCGTGCCGAAGCCGGTGAACGCCGCCGTCAGCGGGCCGAGCCGCGACCTCACGCGCGCGTCGTCGAAGTTGCCGCGGCCGTCGTTGACGTAGAGGACCGACGTCTCGCCGACGATGTTGGTGACGAACAGATCTTCATCGCCATCGAGATCGAAATCCCCGGACGCAATGCCCATGCTGCCTTCGGGATTGCCGGTCGCGCTCAGCGCGGCGCCGGACAAAAGGCCCTGGTCGACGAACGTGCCGTCGTGACGATTGATCCAGAGCTGGTTCGCCCCGCCGTCGTTCGCGACGTAGAGATCGAGCCAGCCGTCGCCGTTGTAGTCGCCGACGGCGACGCCGAGTCCGGCGCCGTACGCCTTCGTGATGCCGGCCTTCGCCGTGACGTCGAGAAAATGGCCGCGGCCGTCGTTTCGAAACAATCGGGCCGGCACCGGTCGATAGGCGCGCGGGCTGCAGTAGTCGCGAGCACCGGCCGGGTCGTTGCACAGCTTGTTGGCCGCCGTGGTGAAGTCGACGTAGTGGGCGACGAACAGATCGAGGTAGCCATCGCGGTCGTAGTCGACGAACGCCGCGCTCGTGCTCCACTCCGAATCAGAGATCGCCGCCTGCTTGGTGACGTCGGTGAACGTGCCGTCGCCGTTGTTGTGCAGCAGCGTGGTCGAGCCGAATGAGGTGACGAACAGATCCGGGTAGCCGTCGTTGTCGTAGTCGCCGACCGCGGCACCCATGCCGTAGCCGCGGAGCCCGACGCCGGCCGCCTCGGTGACGTCCGTGAAGCGCAGCGTGCGGCGGCCGTCGGCGGCAACGACGAGATCGTTGCGGAACAGGCGACAGGTCGGCGGTCCGCTTCCGCCGCGTCCCGCCTTGGCCGCGGCGTCAACCGGCAGAGCACCGCCCTGCACGAGGAAGATGTCGAGATCGCCGTCGTTGTCGTAATCGAGGAGTGCGACGCCGGCGCCCATGACTTCCGGCAGGTAGTAGTTGCCGCTCGCGCCGTTGACGTGCGTGAAGGTGAGCCCGGTTGCCGCCGCGGATTCGACGAAGATCGGCGCAGCTGGCGCCGGCGCGGCGCCGCCGCGCGCGACGATCGAGATCGCGGCTGTCGCGGCGCAGACGCCCGGCCACGGCGTGCGGAGGCGGTTCATTTCAGCCGCGCGAGATCGCGGTCGATGGCCGCGGCCAGATCGCGCTGGCCGTACTGCAGCGCCAGCTGCCGCGCGTCGATCGCCCACTTGATGCCTTCATCGCGATGTCCGGCCTGCACGTGCGCCGTGGCGAGCGCGAACAGGTAGCGTGGCGCGTCGGCATCGCGCGGCTCGGTCAGCCGTGCAAGCTCGGCGATCGCCTCGTCCATGCGGCCCAGCGCGATCAGCATTCGACCGAGATTGAAGGTGGCGATCCTGAACGCTGGCTGGCTGGCTGCCGCCGCTTTGTACTCCGCGGCCGCAGCCTCCAGGTCGTGCTTCCGCTCGAGCACCTGTCCGAGGTTGTTGTGGGCCTGCGCGTGCCGCGGGTTGACCGCGATCGCCTCGCGGTACGCGGCGGCGGCCTGCTCCCACTTCTCCTGAAGTCCGAGCAGCACGCCGTAATCGTAGTGCGCGTCGCCCAGGTTGAAGCCGAGCGCGACCACGGCCCGGTAATGCTGCTCCGCCTTCGCCCATTCATGCGTGCGTCCGTAGAGCGAGATCAGATTGGCATGCGCCTGGGCGATGGACGGATCGCGGGCCAGTGCCGCTTCATGCGCCGCGATCGCGCCGGGAAGATCGCCGGCCTCCGCCAGCTTGAGGCCGCGCTGGAACGTGGTCTCCGCGTCGTCTCTGAGCGCGACCACCGCGGCGAGCGTCGGATCGTCGATCGCCGGCCAGCGCGGACCGTACTGCGCATTCAGCGCCAGGGCGCGCTCGGCGTCGTCCTGACGTCCGAGCAGCCGGTACGACAGCGCCAGCGTGTAGTAGGCGGGCCCGAACTCCGGAAAGAGCGCCACCGCGTGTTCGAGGTGGGTGACGGCGACGTCGTGGCGGCGGCGGACAGCCGCGATTCGTCCCAGACCGAATTCCGCGACCGGCTCGGCGGCCGGTTCACGCGCGAGCGCCTGGTAGATCGGCTCGGCGCGATCGAGATCGCCCGAATCGAACAGCGCCTCGGCCAGCTTCGCGCGCAGCGGCAGGTAGTCGGGCGAGCGGCGCAGCGCGGCGTCGAAACGCGCCGCCGCTTCCTCGGGCCGCGCGAGCCGCTGGAGCGCGACGCCATCGAGGTACAGCCATTCGAAGGCGGCCGGCGCCAGCGCCTGCGCACGGAGGTAGGTCTCGTGCGCGGTACCCAGCTGATCCCAGGCGTGCAGCGTTCGCGCGAGCGCACCGACGGCGTTGACGTCAGTCGGCCGCGCCACCGCGGCGGCGTACGGGCGCGACAAGGCGTCGCGCGTCTGCGGCGGAAACGCGTCGAGGGCGAGCCGCGGGAGCGGCGGAAGGGATGTCTGCGCGGCGGCAATGACCGCCGCGCAGACACCGAGGAGTCGAACGGTCAGAAGCTGAACCTGGCGCCGAGCCGGATCTGCCGCTCCGGATAGAACGCGGCACCATTGTTGTTCGCCACCGCCGTGATCACGCCGAACGTCCCGGACGTGACGTTGTTCTGCGGATTGGCGAAGACCCCCGTATTGAAGAGATTTCCGACCTCGAATCGTGCTTCGAGCTT
>DATFWL010000255.1:0-6783 GCA_035259385.1 Vicinamibacterales bacterium
GCGACCTACATGCTGACCCAGGACGGCAGGAACACGATTCGCGGGACGTTCGGCAGGTACCTCGAAGTGCTGTCGGCCGGCAGCGCCTCCGTCGGTGCGACGGCGGCCGGGTTCAAGGACACCTACGACCTCAACCGCGACGGAAGCTTCAGCACGGCGTTCACGACGCCCGCATCGAGCGCCGTCGCGGCCGATCGCGTGATCGACCCTTCATATCATCAGCCGTACGCCGACGAGGTGTCGGTCGGCTACAGGCGGCAGCTGCCGTCGCTCGTCAGCCTCGACGTCACCTGGCTGCACAGGGCGACGAAAGACCGGCCGGTGCTGATCGACATCAACGGCATCTACGAAGAGGGCGTGTTCAAGGGTTACAAGAATCCGAATTTCAACCAGATTTATCTGGTCACCAACAACCAGTGGAATTGGCTCGTCTACTCCGGGCTGGATGTCTCGATTGCCAAGCAGGGCGGCCGCGTGCAGTGGCTCGCGAGCTACAACCATCAATGGCGGCACGTGGCCGGGACGTTCGTGCCGAACGATCCCGCCTCGTTCATTCAGCCCGATGCCTTTCCGAATGACAAGGGCATCGGCACCACGCGCGCGCCGCTGTCGGTGCCGATCGAGTCGAACAGCCTGTCCGGCACCTACATGGCCGGTTCAGGACAATGGCGCGACAACGTCTTCAGCCTGAGCGGCAACGTGCTCGGTCCGTGGAGTCTCCGCCTCGCGCCTACGATCACGTATCAGGATGGTCTGTGGTCCGGGCCGATCGTCACGAGGATTTCTGCGCCCGATCCCGCCTTCGGTCCGACGACGGTCGTCCTCAGCAACGGGCGCGTCGTGCCGAACCCGCTCGCCACGACGATCCGCTTCGCGTACCCGACGCGCGGCGACGGGCAGTTCTCGCTGCAGGGGACGTTCAGCCTCAACGTGCAGGTGTCGCGCGAGTTCGCGATCGGCGCGCGCAAGCTCGTGGCGTCGTTGTCCGGGTTCAATCTCACCAATGGTGATGCGCCGCTCCAGCTCGCGCAAGGCGGGAACCAGCAGTACAGCACCACCTATCAGCAGGGCATCATCGTCCAGCCGCCGCGCGCCGCGCAGGTGCTCGTTCGGTTCCTGTTCTAAGCCGGGCGGGTGATGGATCCTCCACGCTTGCGAGGTCGACGCCTTGTGGTTCGCACCACGCTGGCGGCGGCCTTGCTGGCGTCGTGGTGCCAGTCTGCGCTCGCGCTGAACCCGGCGCTCGACATCAGTCAGTACGCGCACACGGCGTGGAAAATCCGCGACGGCTTCTTCAAAGGCTATATCACGTCGTTCGCGCAGACCGCCGACGGGTATCTGTGGCTCGGGTCTGAGTTCGGGTTGCTGCGCTTCGACGGCGTCAGGTTCGTCGCCTGGCAGCCGCCGGCCGGTCAGTCTCTTCCCAGCAATTACATCCGCAGCCTCCGCGTCGCCAGCGACGGCACGCTGTGGATCGGGACGATGAGAGGGATGGCGAGTCTCAAGGACGGCGGGCTGACTCGGCATGAACAGCTTGACGGGCAGACGGTCAATGCGCTCCTCGAGGATCGTGAAGGAACCGTCTGGATCGGCAGTTCGACGGTGTCGAATGAAGGGAGACTTTGCGCCGTTCGGAAGAGCATTCTCCAGTGCGACGCGGAGGACGGCCGGTGGGGCCAGGGGGTCTTCTCTCTATATCAAGATGGAAGCGGGACTCTCTGGGTCGAAGCGGAGCACGGGCTGTGGCGTTGGAAACCAGGAGTCCCGTCGCTCGGCCTCACGCTCCGATTTAGCGGAATCGAGAATCTTGCCGAAGACGAAGATGGCGCCCTGTTGATCGGAGGGCTCCCGGGAGTACAACGACTCGCTGCCGAGAGTCAGCACTCGGAGTATCTCCCGGGACCAACGCGGCACGTCGACATCAACAGGTTGCGGCGCGATCGTGACGGCGGTCTCTGGGTCGGAACGTTGCGCCAGGGGCTCTTGCACGTCCACGAAGGGCGGACGGATCGGTTTGAGCAGTCCGACGGTCTTTCCAGTGACTTCGTCAACAGGCTATTCGAGGATCGCGAAGGTAATATCTGGGTCGCCACGGCACAGGGCCTCGACCGTTTTCGCGAGCTTGCTGTCCGGACGATGACCGTCAAGCAAGGTCTGTCGAGTGACACCGTAAGTTCCGTGCAGGCGGCGACGGACGGCGGCGTCTGGCTTGCTACTGCTCGCGGCTTGAACACCTGGATGGACAATCACGTTCTGACGTACGCCCCCCGTGGACGGGCCGCGCAAAGCAGCGAGCGTGTCACATCTCTTTTTCAAAGTCCTCGCGGGCTAATCTGGGCCGCCACGTTGGATGGGCTCGTGTACGTGCGGAGCGACCGTTTGATTTCTGTGGACGGCACGCCCGGTGGCAACACATATTCTTTCGCCGAGGACGCGGCGGGCAATTTGTGGTTCGCCAATCAGGAACACGGTCTTGTTCGATTGTCGTCGCATCACGAACTCCTGCAAATTCCCTGGGCTCGGCTGGGTCGCAGCGATTATGCGGTGCGGCTGCTAGCCGATGACGTGCATGGCGGCCTGTGGCTCGGATTCTTTGAGAGCGGCATCGCGTATTTTGCAGACGGGGAAATTCGCGCCTCCTACGGTGCCGCCGACGGGCTGGGGGAGGGCTTTGTCAGTGATCTTCAGCTGGACCAGGACGGTGCGCTCTGGGTCTCTACCGGCAGTGGGCTGAGCCGTTTGAAGGACGGCCGCGTCGCCACGCTGACCAGCAGGAACGGGCTTCCCTGCGATGCGACGCACTGGCTGATGCGAGACGACGCGGATTCGGTCTGGCTGTACATGGTCTGCGGGCTCGTGCGCATTCCGCGATCCGATCTCGACGCGTGGAGTGCCGATCCGAAGCGGGCCATTCACGCGATGGTGTTCGACGTCTCCGACGGAGTAAGGCTGATTTCGGCTTTTGGCGCTGGCGGCTACACCCCTCAGGTCACCAAGTCCTCGGACGGACGGTTGTGGTTCTTGACAGGAGACGGCGTGAGCGTGCTGGATCCGCGCCACCTGCCATTCAACCGTCTTCCTCCGCCGGTGCACATCGAAGCGCTTACCGCCGACCGCACGATGTACGACGCGAACACTGCGGCGAGCGGATCGGTGCGCCTGCCGCCGCTCGTCCGAGACCTGCAGATCGACTACACGGCGCTCAGCCTCGTCGCGCCGGAGAAGAATCAGTTCCGCTACCAGCTCGAAGGCTTCGACAGCGCGTGGCAGGACGTCGGCAATCGCCGGCAGGCGTACTACACCAATCTTCCGCCGCGGAATTACCGCTTCCGGGTCGTCGCGAGCAACAACAGCGGCGTGTGGAACGAGACGGGCGACACGCTCAACTTCTCAATCGCGCCGGCGTACTACCAGACGACGTGGTTCCGCGCCTCGGCGGTGCTCGCGATTCTGGCGTTGCTGTGGGCAGCCTATCAGTACCGTGTCCGGCAACTCGCGCACGTCTTCGACGCCCGCCTGCAGGAACGCGTCAATGAGCGGACGCGTATCGCGCGGGAGCTGCACGACACGCTGCTGCAGAGTTTCCACGGCCTGCTGTTCCGCTTTCAGGCGGCGACCAACAAGCTTCAGGACATCGCAGTCAAACAGGAGTTCGAGCTTGCGATCGATCAGGCGGCGCAGGCGATTGCCGAGGGACGCGACGCCGTGCAGAACCTGCGTGCGTCGACGTCAGTCACCAACGATCTGGCTGAAGCGATCAGCACGCTCGGCGCGGAGCTCGCCGCCGCGCAGCCGCCTGACACGAACACCAGGCCGGCCGTCGTCGACGTCGCGGTCGAGGGCACGTCACGCGATCTCCATCCGATCGTTCGCGACGACATCTACCGGATCGCCGGCGAGGCGCTGCGCAACGCGTTCCGCCACGCCCGCGCGCGTCACATCGAGGTCCGGATCCGTTACGACGCTGATCAGCTGCAGGTACGCGTCCGGGACGATGGAACCGGGATTGATGCGGCGGTGCGCGACGACCAGCGGCCGGGACATTTCGGTCTGCCGGGCATGCGCGAGCGCGCCGAGCTCGCTGGCGGTCATCTCACCGTGTGGAGCGAGGTGGGCCTCGGCACCGAGGTCGAGCTGACGATTCCTGCGGCCGCTGCGTACGCGGTACCTCGCGCGCGAGGCCGCTCCTGGTTTTTCCTCAACAGAACGGGTGCGAGCTCGTGACAACGCTTCGTGGACGGGGCCGCGTCGCACTGGGCGCCACGCTGGCGTGCCTGCTGCTGGCGTGCGTCCCGCGTGCCTTCGCGCTGAACCCGGCGCTCGACGTCAGCCAGTACGTCCACACCGCGTGGCGAATCCGAGAAGGCTTCACGAAGGGATCCATCACCTCGTTCGCGCAGACGGCCGACGGCTATATCTGGCTCGGCACGGAGTTCGGCCTGCTTCGCTTCGACGGCGTGCGGACGGTTCCCTGGCAGCCGCCGCCGGGTCGGAGTCTTCCTTCGACTTACATCACGGCGCTGCTCGCCGCGAGCGACGGGACGCTGTGGATCGCCACCCTCGACGGCGTGGCGAGCTGGAAGTCCGGAGCGCTCACTGTGTACCCGGAGCTCGGCGGAATCTATGTGTCGAAGTTCTTCGAGGATCGCAGCGGCGCGATCTGGCTTGGCGGGCAGGCGGTCGGAAAGCTGACGGGCAGGCTGTGCTCGATCCGCAGCGGCGCGATCCAGTGCGACCGGGGCGATGCCAGCCTCGGCATAGGGGTCGGCGAGCTGTACCAGGATCGCGAGGGCAGCCTCTGGGTTGGAACGTCGATGGGGTTCTGGCGATGGGCACCGGGTCCGCCGCAGTTCTATTCACTGCCGGGCGAACCAAACGGTATCCGCAGCATCGCTGAAGCCGACGATGGTGCGCTGGTGATTCCGGTTCGCGGGAGCATCAGATTCTACGCGCATGGCGCGGAAATGCCGGCGCGGCAGACACCCGCGCGCGCGCGGCCGTATCAGGTCACTCGAATGCTTCGCGATCGCGACGGCGGGCTGTGGATCGGCACGTCGGGCGGCGGCGTGGTCCACCTCCATCAGGGGAGCATGGATGTGTTCGGCCTCTCCGACGGCCTTTCAAGCGACCGCGTGGGCGCCTTCTTCGAGGATCGCGAAGGCAACGTCTGGGTCGCGACGTCCGACGGCCTCGACCGCTTTCGCGAGCCGGCCGTCGCCACGTTCGCCGTGGCGCAAGGGCTGTCGAACGCGAGCATCACGTCTGTGCTCGCCGCTCGCGACGGATCCGTGTGGCTGGGGTCGTCCGAGGGGCTGAATCGCTTGGTCGACAAGCGCAATACGATCTACCACGAGCGCCGCACACCGGCTGAGATCGCACCATCGGACGCGGCCGAAAACGTCCGCGAGATCACCGGCCCGGGACTGCCCGCGCACGGCGTGCATGCGCTGGCGCAGGATCACGCCGGCCGCATCTGGGTGGCGACGCGAGACGGGGTCGGGTTCATCGACCACGATCGGTTCACGCCGATCCCGGGAATTCCTGGCGGAAACTTCAACGGCCTCGTCGAAGACTCCGCAGGAACGGTGTGGGTTGCTCACTGGGAGGGCAGCCTCTTTCAGATTCGCGAGGGAGGCGTCGTCCAGCGAGTCCCGCCGACGGCGCTCGGACATGACGATGCCGTGTCGACGATCGTCGCCGATCGCGTGCGCGGAGGCGTCTGGCTCGGGTTCTCGCGCGGCGGCATTGCCTATTTCACTGACGGCCAGGTGCGCGAGTCGTACGGGGCCGCGGAGGGGCTGGGGGCGGGCCGTGTGACGTCGTTTCAGCTCGATCGCGACGGCACGCTGTGGGCCGCCACCGAACACGGATTGAGCGTAGTGAAGCATGGCCGCGTCACGACGTTGACCGCGCGGGAGGGCCTGCCGTGCGATACGGTCCACTGGGCGATCGAAGACGACGCGCGGACGTTCTGGCTGTTCACGACCTGCGGCCTCGTGCGCGTCCTCCGCGAGGACCTCGAGAGCGGGCGCGTCCAGCGCACGACGATTTACGACAATGGCGATGGCGTCCGGCTGGTGGCCAGCATCGGCACTTACAACCCGCTCGTCTCGAAGTCCGCAGACGGACGGATCTGGTTCGCGACGGTCATCGGAGGCAGCGTGATCGATCCGCGCCGCCTGCCGTTCAACGGGGTTCCGCCGCCGGTGCACATCGAGCGCGTCGCGGCAGACCGGACAAGCTACGATGCGGGGTCCGCCGGAGGGACGCCGATGCGTCTGCCGGCGCTCATCCGCGATCTGCAAATCGACTACACGGCGCTCAGCTTCGTTGCGCCGGAAAAAGTGCGCTTCCGCTACACGCTGGAGGGCCTCGATCGCGACTGGCAGGACGTCGGCAATCGCCGGCAGGCCTTCTACACCAATCTTCCTCCCGGGAGCTATCGATTCCGGGTGCGCGCGAGCAACAACAGCGGCGTGTGGAACGAGGCGGGCGCATCCGTCGACTTCTCGATTGCCGCTGCGTTCTATCAGACCACGTGGTTTCGCGGAGCGGCGATCCTCACGATGCTGATGCTGCTCTGGGCGGTGTACCAGTACCGGCTCCGGCTGGTCGCGCATGAATTCGACGCGCGGCTGCAGGAGCGGGTCAGCGAGCGGACCCGCATCGCGCGGGAGCTCCACGACACGCTGCTGCAAGGTTTTCATGGGCTCCTGTTCCGCTTCCAGGCGGTGAGCCACATGCTGCCCGCACGTCCGGTGGAAGCGAAGCAGCAGCTGGACG
>DATFWL010000256.1:0-45304 GCA_035259385.1 Vicinamibacterales bacterium
TCTCGCCATTCGACTACCTCAAAGACGGGCTGCTGCGCGCCGCCACGCATCCGCATCGTCTGATCGCGCAGCTGACGCCCGCCGGTTGGGCCGCGACGTTCGGTCAGCGGGCCGCAGCGTAACCCGCACTCCTTTCGATCACATTCAGAGATCAGATTCAGATCGCCGCGCCCGTCAAGACGTCGTCCGTCGAACGCTTACTCTCGCGCGCGCTTCCGTCCACGATTGGAGCAGTTGTTACCGCGAGCCGGCCTGAATCATCGGCCGAGTTTTCGCGCATTCGACGAGATCCTCAGAACCGTGTCTGGAATCAGGGTCGCCGCCCGTTAGCAGCCGTTGGCACCTGAACGACGAGAACTCGCGCGGAAAACTGCAGAATGTCCATGGACACAGCTCCGCTGACGACAGATGGATTAATGGAGACCACGGGCTCCTGACCTCTGACCTCGTTACGAGCAGCCGTTCACACACGAGCCGCGCGCGTCGAACTCCATCGTGACGCCGCTCTTTGGCACGTGGACGACGATGCGGCGGTGGCCTTCATCGCCGTGATCGTCGCCGCGTCCGGTCCGTTCAACCGCCGCGATGAAGCGGGCCGTTCGCGAACCAGGATTGACGGCGCCGCCGGTCGTCGCGGCTTCGTTCACGTGAGACGGGATCACGGCGCGCGGTCTGACCAGCCGCGTCGTCGCGAACGCTGCTGCCTCCGGCCCGGTGGTGAAGAGGTCGCCGATATTGATGATCATCAGGGATGGCCGATAGAACTCGCGGATGATCGTCTCCATTTCGGCGGTGAACCCGGTATCGCCGGTGAGGTACACCGAGAGGCCGTTGGTGAATCTCACGATGAAACCGTTCGCCGGATCGAGGTAGGCCGTCAGTCCATCAGTCGTAAGCTCGGTCTTCAGCGGCTCCGACAGCGTGGCGGCGGCGGCGCTGCTGTCATGGTTCGCCGGCACGGTGGCGATCTCGATGGCGGGGCCTCCATTCGAAATGGTACGCTCGCCGCTGATTCCGAGCAGCGCGGTGCACGCCGTTGGCCGTGGAACCGTCATTGAGTTCGACCCGTTGCCGGTCGGCGAAATGGGCGGCGGGGGGCACGCCGGCGTCGGAGAACCCGCGATCGCCTGAATTTTTTTCCCGATGAAACTCGCGAGGTCCGGCGCGGCGATGACCGCTGCATTCTTGGCAGCGGCGATCTGCGGAGTCACTCCGAGGTGATCGCCGTGTCCATGGCTGACCAGAATGACGTGCACGGCGCCGAGCCTCGGATCGGTCGCTGATACCGTCGGCCCAGGATCGTAGAGAATCCGCACGCCTGTTGGATCTTCGAACAGGACCGCCCGATCGAGCGCCGCGAGTTCCCCGGCGGTCTGACCGAGCGGTGTGAGCTTCACCGTTTGCGCGCGTGCGGCGCCGGTGCCGCACACGAAGCAGAGACCTGCCACGACCCATTGAGGCACACGCGCTCTCATGAATGGCCTCCTTGCCTTGTTGGCTGACGTGTCCTTGGCCCAACTGCGCTCAGGCAGTGTACACAACGGCACGATGCGAACATCCTCAAATGGTGGAAGTCAGCGTTGGTTGCACGTCGCAGTGAATCGGCAACCCTAGGTTCACAGCGACAGTGAGTTGAGTCGCCCAGCAGTCGATGATCAGCGGTTGCTGGCAAGAGCCCATTGCAGGTCCTCGGCAAGCTTGGCGCGCGTGCGCATCACCGTGAAGCCCCAGCTCAAAACGCCGGTCGGCGTGCTGTTCCAGGTTGCGTTGCGATCGAACAGGAGGTAGCTGTCCCACAGCGCATCATCACGTTGCGGGAAACGCCCGTCGCCGCCGCGCGACGGCGTCAGGTCGGACAGATGGGTCATGAACCAGCGCCCCGCCGACTTCGGTTCGTCCCACAGCTGTACCACGCGCCGGTCGAGGAGGATTTCATGCGGCCAACGTGACTCGTCGTCGCCCGGATACATTCGGAACCAGACGACGAACACACGCACGTCGGCAGCGGGAATCTTCGCAAGGAGATCGTTCTGCGCCCACCGGGCGCCGGCGACGCACGTCGGTCATGTCGGCGAGAGGAGCAGGATCAGGCGCACGTGCCCGTTGCCGCCGTTGAACCAGTCGCGAACCTCGCCGATGCCGCGCAGGTGCGGCAGCGGCGGCGCCGCAAACGGATGCACCGTCAGCACGGCCGCGATCGCCGCGACCGTGCACGCGACGCGAGCGCGCGACATCATGCTTATTGCCCACCTCTCGCCAAGGTGCCCGAAGCGGGCGCGTTGAATGTGATCTTCGCGCCTGCGCCGGGGAAGTAGTGATCGTAAGTCCCCTTCATCGCGCGGTCGAGCACCTTCAACGAGTAGCCGCCCGGATCGGGCGCGTAGTCCTTCAGATAATCGCCCGGCGCGTTGATCCCCGGAACTTCCGGAATGAAGTCTTCCGTCAGCAGGTAGTTCGGATCGCCGTACCGCGATGCGAGCGCCCTCACTTCGGGATTGTCGAGGCTCACCATGTGACCCTTGTCGAGGATTGTCACCCACTTGTTCGCATTCCGCAGCCGGACTCTATACGTCGTGAAGTAGGTGTGCGTATGCCAGCCGTGATCGAACGGCACGTTGTTCTTCTCACTGAACTCGCGCCACACTTTTGATTCGGTCGGCGCGTCAGGATCGTGCCACAACCGGATGCCGAGGCCCCAGTGGATGACGCCGCTGCGGACGCGGTCCGGGCTCGTGTTCCCCGTCTTGAGCAGGGGAATTGGATGACGAAACGCCTTCGGATGTGAGCCGAAGGCGATTTCATACAAGTACCAGAATCCGGGCTGGTTGTGGTACGGATACGTCATCCCGTTCAGCTTGTCCCACTGGATGAACTCTTTCAGCGCGCCGCCCTGCGCGCCGCCGCCTTTCACGTCGGAGATGAAACCGTCCTTGAAGGCGATCTCCCAGCGCGGATAGAACCCGCCGTGCCCTTGTGTGCCAGCGATGATCCCGTTGATGCGCGCGATCGGCTCGCGCGGCAGCCACTTCTGCTGGAACGCCGGATAGTTGACGAACGAGTAGCCGAAGCGTCCAGTTGCCTGGTTCGGGAACATGTACAGGTGTCCGCGCTGATACGCGCCTGACGCCCACCGCTGCGCCATCTCGTCGGTGATGTCGGCCGAGACGTCGAGGCCCTCTGGATCCTTCGCTTCCATCCGATCGACGTAGACGATTGGCTCGAGCAGTTGCTCTTCGGCAAGCTGCCACACATCGCCCGGATAGGTCGACATCTGGCTTTGCAGGTTGTACACGTTATCGGTGATGAACGTGCCGAGGAACTTGTCCGACATCGGATACAGCTGACGCCTCAACCCGGTGCTGCCACCCTGTCCCCAGAACACGCCGCGAATCTCGGGATGCGCGGTCAGATACTTTTTGATCCCGTCGCCGACGGCGTTGCGGCTGCGGTAATCAGTGCTCGTCGCCTGCCCGGTGTCGACATCTTCGCCGCCGCCGCCAGCCGCTTCCCCGCGAGGCCGCTGCTTCGGTCCGTTGGGGTCGAACGTCACATCGCCGGTTTCGCCGGGGAACAACTCCTGGTAGACGTCAGGCCTCCGCTTCTGCAGGTAGGCTTTCGGCTCGGCCGGGTTCGGGAATTGATTCTCGATCCACTGCGAGGCCTGATAGATTCCGGCTTTGGCAATCGCGTGGCCCTTGTCGCGCCGGGTGACGCGTGCGTCAGCGTCCTGCTTCGTCTCGCCCGACATTTCATAGACGAACTTGATGTGCGGCGTGACCCTGCGTTCGACGAGCGCGCGCCGAATCGCCTCGATCACCATCGGATCGGCATCGTTGTTCGCGACGATGAGAACCGACTCGCCCGCCGTGAGAATGCCCATTCCTTTGCCCTGCAGGCCCGATTGATTGCGCACGAGCGCGCGTGCCGCAGGCATCAGATCGTCGACGGTCTTCGGCGGTTTGAAATATGAAGGCCAGCGCGGTTCCGGATACTTGTCTGCGCCGGTCGCGCCGGCGCGCCCGGCAGCGCCGGCGCCGTCGGAGCGGTCCATTCGGCTGCACGCGCTCGCGGTTGTCGCCGCGATGATGATCAGACTGACCAGGAGCCGGACGACAGCCGATGCGTATTTCACGACGCTCCTCCTCTCCCACACGACGCCGCTTTGCGCTTGGCTGGGCCCCGGTTGCGATCCGCTATTTGCTCTTTTGTGATCACGCCGCCGTGCCAGCCGCGACGAATCGTCCATCTCTCATCCCGTACACCGTCGGGAAGACTTCGACCGCCTTTGCATCGTGGCTGACCATGATGACCGTCTTGCCGTACGCTGTCGACAGCGACTTGAGCAGGCTCACAATGGCTGCGGCATTGGTCGAGTCGAGGTTCCCGGTTGGCTCGTCGGCGAGAATCAGCGCCGGATCGTTCGCCAGGGCGAGCGCGACGGCGACGCGCTGCTGCTCGCCGCCGCTCAACTGTTCCGGACGCTTCTCCCCTTTGGTCTCGAGGCCGACCATCGCGAGTAACGTGCGCGCGCGATCGCGGCACTCGGTTTCGCGGATGCCAGCCATCACCATCGGGAGTTCGAGGTTCTCGAACGCCGTGATGCTCGGGATCAAGTTGAAGAACTGGAAGACGAAGCCGACGCGGCGCAGCCGATGCGTTTCGAGCGCGCGTTCGTCCATCTGAGTCAGGTCCTGCCCGTCGATCATGATTCGACCGGCGGACGGCCGATCGACGCCGCCCAGCAGGTTGAGCAGCGTTGTCTTCCCGCAGCCGCTCGGTCCCATGATCGCGACCGCGTCGCCGGTGCGGACTTCCCACGTGTTCTCACGCAGCGCATGGACCTCTTCGGCGGCGGTCTTGTACCGTTTGCTGACGCCGGACACCGTGACGGTGACACCCCTGTTTTTGAACATACCAATCCCGAACCCTGAGCCGCTCCGCACAATCACGCCTTCACGTCAGCGTGCGACGAATTCCAGATGCTTGGCCTCGATATGCCCCCGGTCCCCGCATCCCGATTCGTTACGCTCCCTGCATCGATCCGTGCGCGGTATCACGATAGACCCACCAGCTGAACCACGACGCAACGCTCACCAGCAGGCACACCATGACCAGCGCCACCCACGCTGTCAACGACGCCAGGACCAACCGCGTCGGCAGCAATTGCACGACCGTCCGAATCTCCCGCAGCGTCCATACGTAATTGGCGAGCCCGAAGCCGGCGAACGCTGCCGATCCCGCGCCGAGCGCGAGGCCGACGAGCGCCGGCGACAGCAGCATTGCCATGACGAACCGCCACATCGCCGAGGGAGCCGCGCCGCGGATACGCAGCAGCGCGAGCGTACGGCGATCCTCCGCGTAATTCGCCAGCGCGACCGCGAGAATCGCGATCAGCGCGAGGACGAGCCCGCCGACGAGATAGATGCGCATGTTGGCGAGCGCCAGCGAGATGTACATGTCGCTGCCCACTTTACCGACCTCCTCCGCGAGGCTGTGGATCTCGAGCGGCGGAAATGGCGCCGCCGACGCGAGCATCTTCGGAAAACCTTCAGTAGCCGCGGACCGATCGGTCTCGAGCAGCACGACCACGCGGGACAGCAGAATCTGCAGCGCCGCGAGCTGTGGATTGTCGAGCCCGGTCGCAAGGTAGGCGTTGCTGCTGAACAGGTAATTTAGATAGTCAACGCGCGCCTGCACGTAGCCCTGTCGATCGCTGACGCTCTTTGGCGGAATCCCCGGCAGGAACGCCAGAACCCCCGCTGTCTTCGCGGCGACGGCGCGGCGCTCCCCGTCCAGCCCCAGGAGCAGCCGCGTGCCGGCATCGAGCCGCCAGAAGTCGGCGACCGGCGGCGACACCGCCACCTCACCGTTCGCCGCGTGGCCGACGATGTCGTCGAACGCGCCGGTCAGGCCGACGCTCGGCTCCGAGTACACATGCGCGCGATAGGCCTCGGGGCTGCCGAGCAGATACAGCGGCACGCCGCGCAGTCCGTATCCGGGCAGGTAAAACGACGGCAACACCGCTTCGACCATGAAGGTTGCGTCGCGAACGCCAGTGAGGCGTTTGAACGTCGTGATCAGTTGGTCGACTTCCGGCTTCAGAGCCGCCAATTGCGTCGACGCAGGGCCGTTGAGTCGATCGACGTCGACGAGGTCAGGCGCGTTGAAAAGCACCTGCCAGTCGGTGCCGAGCTGCACCTGGGCGCCGCGCACCGCTTTGTCTTCGAACGATCGGCTGGTGACGATCGGATAGAGGCTCACGCTCGACATCAGCGCGACGATGAGCAGGAACGCCACCGTGCGGTGCGGCTTCGCCGACATGTGCCGCAGCGCGAACGGACCGAGACGTCCGCCAATCGGCATGAGCACTGGCGCCATCACGCGCTGGATGCGCGCGCGGTTCGACGCGAGCAGCGTGGCGACGCCGTAGAGGAACAGCGGGAGACCGAGAAAATCGAGCAGCCGGTCGGCAAGTCCGAGCCAGCCGAAGCCTGGCGCCGCCGACACCGCGAAGTCGAACATCCAGCCCAAAAGCACGTAGCCGCCGAGAAGCAGCGCGAGCTGCTGTAGCGGACCGAACGTCAGCGACGCCTGCACCGCCTCTGTTCCCGACACCCGGACCGAGGCCTCCAGCGGAGAAATCGTCGTCGCGTAGGTGACGAGGCGACGGCTCACGAGCAGCGCGAGCGCGAGCGTAACCAGCAGGAACGTGCCGAACACGAGAACCTGACGGCCGTCGAACAGGACGCCAACCGGCAGGTGACCGTGCTCGTAGATCAGCAGCGGTCCGACCGACCCGGCGGCGAGTCCCACCAGCCCGCCGCCGACGCCACCGATCGTGACGCTGAGCAGGAGCGCACGCCCGATCAGGTCGCCAGGAATGCCGCGCAGCCGCATGAGACCGAGCGTGCGGCGTTCGTTCAGCATCAACAGGCCGGCGAGGTTCGCGGCGAGCACCCACGCCATCCACAGGAGCGGCGTCGCGACAAGGAGCGACACCACACCAATCAGACGCGCGATCCCAGCCATGCGCTGCAACAGCACCTCGGTCGTGCTGTCGACGACGAAGGTGGTGGCGCCAAATTTCGTTTCGTCGTCGCCGATCTCGCTCGGATCGTGGCTATGCTCCGGCTGACCGGTGAAGATCTTTTTCGGCGTCGGCGCATTTTCGGCGGCGCCATGCTGGAGGCGCGCGGTCAGCGCCGTGACCCGCGCCAGCGATCCCGGGATGTCCCATCCGGAAATCAACGACGGACGATCGACGCGCGCGACGTACACCATCTCGGGCGCGTATTCCGCCTGCTGGATGTGCTGCGCGTCTGGATCCGACACGCCGACGACTTCTTCGGGCACGAAGCCGGTCGCCACCTGATCGAACCTCGTCAGCACGTCCCACTCGTACGGCATCAGCAGAATCGCGCCGATGTACGGGATGTAGCTGACCGATCCCGTCTGATCCATCAGCCATCGGTTCAGCTCGTCGCGATCGAGACGGACGACGCCGGTGAGCGGTGTATTGAACAGAAACCGCGGTTGATCCTGGACGTGGACCTGGAGCGTGAACTCCTTGGCGCCCTGCAGCGCGAGAAACGCCTTCCCCATCGCGTACTCGGGACCGATGAGCGCGAGGACCGCACCGCGGCGAGGGTTCGACTCGCGTGACGGGCTCGTCGACGCGCGGGTCAGCGCGAAGCCGACCTGCGGCGGCAGGAGCGCCGGATCCGATGCGGCCAACAGACAGAGCCATGGCGTCGTGAACGGCTTCCGGTCGACCTGCGCCTCGACCTCGCCGCCTTCGGGAAAGCGTGCACGGAGAAACGCGAGGCTTTCGACGTGCGTGACGTGCGGCGTCCTGGCGATGTATCGCTGCAGGGAGCGATCGCCGTTGACGGCGCCCTGCTGGTAGACGGCAAGGTCCCACCGGATCCGGCGCAGTTGATCGTCGATGTAGATCTTCAGCGCGTATCGCGACGTGACGTGTACGGTCGCGAGCACGGCGCCGACGAGAAACGTGACGAGGCCGAACGTGAGCATCGTCCGGCGGCCGAGGATCGCGAGCAGCCGCCGAATCATCGCACCGGAATCTCGTTGCGTCCGCGCTCAGGCAGACCCGGCTGCGCGAACAGCTCCGGCTTCAGGAACGTGAAGAGCCCGTTCCACACCGCGTCGGGAGCGATCACCTCCCCGTCGCGCGCGTTGAACGTGACCCCCGCCGGGTGCACGATCCCGGTCGAGCGCCCCTTGATGATCGACCGCGGCGGCGCGTCGCCATCGTCTTTCTCGTCGTCCCACACGCCGATGAACCCTTCCGTGCCGGTGTTCCATGGCGACGGCAGGTCGACGTCAGGATCGAGACCGCGACGAGGGTGATCGATGTCGTATGGCGGCAGATACTCGTTGTTGATCACCGCCGCGTAGATCTTGCCGGTCTCTGGATCGAGCGCGATCTGTCGCAGGCGCGTGATGCCACTCTTCGGTCCGGCAATGACCCGACGCGGCGCCACGTCGCCCTGGTCAGTTCTCCCGAAGATCAGCAATCCGGTCACGCCGCCGGGAAGGCGCGAGTAGGTCGACACGACGAGCAGGTCGCGATTGGGATCGACGGCGATGCCGACCACCTGAAGCAATTTGGTCTTCGGACCTTGAATCGTCCGCAGTGGTTTGGCGTCGCCGTCTGCATCGCGCTTGTAGACGAGGACGCGGCGATCACCTGGATCACCGACGAACAGCTCGTTGTTCTTCTCGTCCACCGCGACTGTCTCCGGACGCGAGAGGCCGGTCCGCGCGCCCTGGATCGTCCGCGTTGGCGCTTCCTCTCCGCTGGCGCCGCCGCGGAAGATCACGATCGCCGCCGCCAGCGGATTCGGCGCGACGATTTCGTCGTTCGTGGCGTCGTACGCGATGCCGTGCGTGGTACGGCTCAGATGCGTCGTCTGTCCCTGAATCACTCGCGCCGGCGCCACGTTTCCGTTTGCCAACCTGGCAAACGCCGCAATGCGCGGCTGGCTGACTCAATTGGGGACGAGCACCTCGCGGCGCTTCGTGTCGTACGCGACGGCGTACGGATTGCCGAAGCCGCTGGTCTCCTTCCCCGCCGGGGCGTTCCGGAGGATCCGCCGCGGCGCCACGTTGCCTCCGGCAAGCCGCGGGAAGACGAGCGCCGTGTGATCGCCGAAGTTGGCGACCCAGATCTCGTCCTTCGCGATGGCCACGCCCATCGGTCCCTTGATGCCGGTCAGCGGCCCGCGGATCACCCGCCTGGGCTGCATGTCGCCGTTCGCGGTTCGCGGAAAGATCAGAATCGAGTTGTCGCCGTTGTTCGCGACGACGATCTCGTTGTTGATCTCGTCGACGGCGACACCCATCGGCCAGTCGATCTGGCTGGTCGGTCCGTGAATCGCGCGCAGCGGGGCGACGTCGCCCGTCGCGTCGCCGTCGTAGACGGTAATCGAAGACGGGACGAAGCGGCCGCGCGCGGACTCGTCGAACGCATCGCCGCTGCGTTCCTGCCGGGATTCGCGCGCGTCGTACGCCGTATAGGACGTGATCAGCTCGCCGGGGCGGAAATTGCCATGATTGGCGACGACCACCTCGTTGTGGGTCTCGTCGAAGTAGATGCCGTGCGGGTCGGCCATCGCTGTTTTCGGGCCGCGGACGGAACGGATTGGCGCGTCGAATTTCGTCGCCTCGCGCCTGAACACGACGTACATGTTCGGCGTCTGAACGGATAGCGCCATCACGTCGCGCCTGGGCGCGAAGGCGATGCCCCACGACTGATGCGGCACGTAGAGGAGCCGCTTCGGTGTCACATTGCCGCGCGCGTCGTAATCGAACACGACGAGGCGATCTTCCACGTCGTTGTTGACCGTGAACAGCTCGCGCTGCGCCGGATCCATGGCGACGCCGGCGACGAAGCCGACGCCGGTGTCCGGTCCCATGATCTGCTGCCTCGCCGTCGCCGCCTGCTTCGACGTCGCGCTGCCGGCCGCGCGATCGTAGATGAGCAGACTCTTGCGGTTGGTGTCGCTCATCATGACGAGATCGTTGGTCGGGTCGACCGCGACGCCGTTGAAGCTCGGGTACGGGTCGACGACCATGCGGACCGGCGGCAGATCGCCGCGCTCGGCGTCGCTGCGCGTCGGGATCGCGATTTGTTGATCGTCGACACTCGCGTCGCCGCCCGGCATCATGCACATCGCGCCGTCCGCGTTTTCGGCGGCCTCCGTCGTTGCGACGAGCACGTCGGCGACGGAAGGCGCGCGTCCGGCCGGCATCGCCACGAGCCACATGCCGGCGACGACGGCCGAGGTCAGAACGATCCGGCGGCTCACGATCAGTGCTCCGCGGCCAGGGCGGCGCCGGCCGCCGACGGCGGGAAGAGGCGTTCGTCGCAGCCCGTGAGGACGTCGTCGATCACCGGTCTCACCGGTGGAAATCGGGATGATCGGCCGCGCCGGCTGGCGCAGCGGTATTGGTCGAGCCGCGGGCGGCGGCGAGCGGCACGACCGCGACAAAAGGGTTCGTCGTCACGGTCCGTCCTTTGGTCATACCATTGGTGCTCACGCGGAGTGTGCGGCCGAGGCCGATCGAAGTCAAGGGGACGCTCCAAACCTCGGAGCTTGTGTTAAGGTGTCCGGGTTTGCCGATCGGCGGAGGGACGATGCATCGGACCGCGCGTCGCAGTCTCGCCGTTCTCGCGTTCGTCCTCATCAGCGCGACTGCAGCATTCGGGCAAATCACGGCTGCCACGATTTCCGGAACAGTCAAGGACGACACCGGTGGCGTGTTGCCCGGTGCAGACGTCGTGGCCCGGAATCTCGACACCGGCATCTCGCGATCTACCGTCTCGAACGGCGACGGCACGTTCACGCTTGCCGGGCTGCCGCCCGGCAAGTACGAACTCCGAGTCGCCCTGACGGGATTCAACACGAGCGTGGAGTCGCTCGAGCTCGCCGTCGCCCAGCAGGCCGGCCTGACCGTCACGTTGAAAGTCGGCGCGACGCAGGAGAGCGTCATGGTCACTGCCGGTACGGTTTACGTCGACACGCAGTCGTCCACGCTCTCGGCGCTCGTTCCAGAGAAGACGATCGAGGAGCTGCCGCTGAACGGCCGCAACTACATCAACCTCGCGACGCTGCAGCCCGGCATCATCAACTTCACCGAGAAGTCGGGCACCTCGTCGAGCACCCGCGGCGTGCAGCTGAACATCAACGGCATGGGCGGCCGGTCGAACAGCTTCCTGATCGACGGCGCCAACATGAAAGGCTACGCCGGCATCGCGACCGTGACGGCGGCCGACAGCACGCTCGGCGTCGACACGATCCGCGAATTCCGCGTCGTCACCAACGCGTTCTCGGCCGACTACGGCCGCGCGATGGGCGGCGTGATCAGCATCGCGACCAAGTCGGGCGCGAACGACTATCACGGGTCGGCGTTCGAGTTCTTCCGTGACAGCCGGTTCGACGCGCCGAACTACTTCGACGTCGGCGATCCGCCGCCGTTCCGCCGCAATCAGTACGGCTTCTCGGTCGGCGGACCGATCCGCCGGAATCGCATCTTCTTCTTCGGCGGCTACGAGCGCCTGCAGGAAGATCTCGGGATCACGCTTACGACGACGGTGCCGAGCGCCGCCGTCCACACCGGGCCGGTCAATCCGGCCGTCACGCCGTACCTCGATCTGTACCCGATGCCCAACGGACCCGACCTCGGCGGCGGCCTCGCGCAGTACCTGTACGTGTTCAACCGCCCGACCCGTGAGAATTTCGGGCAGGCTCGCGTCGACATGCAGGTTTCCGACGGCCACTCGGTCTTCATCCGGGAGACGATCGACAAAGCACATCAGTTGCTTCCGGCAGGCACCGTGTCGCTGCCGCAGTTCCAGACCGATTCCGCTTCGGACAACCAGTTCCTGACCATCGAGGACAAGTGGGTCGTGACGCGATCGCTGCTCAACGCGGCCCGCTTCTCCAACAGCATCCTGCGGTTCGAGCAGCTGCCGGCCAACTCGCTCACCAGCCCCCTCTCGTTCTTCCCGAGCGCGCCCTACATGGGATCGATCTCGGCGTCGGGCCTCACCTCTGTCGGGAACGACAACACGACGCCCTCGACGAACAACGTGACCTACTGGACCTATTCCGACGACCTCACCTTCACGCATGCCAGGCATCTGCTGAAGACCGGCGTGCTGGTGGAACATGCGTTCTCGAGCAAGCAGACGACGACCAACAGCCGCGGCGCCTACACGTTCGCCAACCTGGCGGCGTTTCTGGCCGGCACCGCGCGGCAGTTCCAGGGCGTGTTGCCGGGATCGGTGCTCGTGCGCGAGCGGCCGAACACGCTGTTCGGCGTGTACATCCAGGACGACTTCCGCGTCAGCGACCGCCTGACGCTGAATCTCGGCGCACGCTACGAAGCCTACTCGGTGCCGTCCGAGAAGAACGGATTCGACGCGTACCTGCCCGACCTCGTGACCAGCACGTCGACCGTCGTCGGCGGTCCCTTCGTCAATCCCTCCCGGCACAATCTCGCGCCGCGGGTTGGCTTCGCCTGGGACGTGGGCGGCAGCGGCCGGACCGCGATCCGCGGAGGCACCGGCCTGTATTACGACACCGATGGGACGTTCAACAGCTCGTTCGGCATCGCGGCGTTCACGCCCCCGTTCGCGCCAACGGTGAACCTGCAGAACCCGACGTTTCCGACGCCGGTGTTCCCGACGAACATCACCACGGCAGGGGCGCTGGCGCTGCGCACGCTCGACTACCACATCAAGCAGCCGCGGGCGTGGACCTACAACCTGAACGTGCAGCGCGAGATCGGCACCGACCTGGTCGCGACGATCGGTTACGCCGGCTCGCACGGCTACGATCTCGTGAGCGCAATCGAGGGGAATCCGGTGGTGCCAGTCACGCAGCCCGACGGGACGCCCTTCTTCCCGGCTGGCGCGCCGCGCCGCAATTCCGCGTGGACCTCGATCGATCTCCGCACGTCGAACGGGCGCTCGACCTACAACTCGCTCCAGGCGATGCTGCAGAAGCGATTCTCGCCGGGCTATCAGGTGCAGCTCTCCTACACCCTCAGCAAGACGATGGACAACACCGTCGCGCAGCTGAACGTCGACTCAGTGAACACGTCGGTGTACGCCCAGAACCCGTATGATCCGGACGCCGACTGGGCCGCTGCGCCGTTCGACATCCGCCACGTCTTCGCGGCCAACGCGACATGGCAGATTCCGGCCTCCTCGAACAACGCGCTGCTGAGTGGCTGGCAGATAAACGCGATCGTCTCGCTGCGCAGCGGCCTGCCGTTCTCACCGTCGATCTCGACGCCGAACTGGTCGCGCGACGGCAATACGTCGGGCGAGGATCGTCCGAACGTCAGACCGGGAACCGATCCCAACACGCTCACCACCGGCGATCCGAATCACTGGTTCGACACGAGTGCGTTCATGCTGCAGCCGGCGGGACTGCTCGGCAACACCCCCCGCGATTTCCTGCGCGGCCCCGGTTTCGCCAACGTCGATCTCTCGGTCGTGAAGAACCAGACCCTCTTCGGTGGCACGAAACTCCAGTTCCGGCTGGAGATCTTCAACCTGTTCAATCGCGCGAATTTCGGCACACCGACGCGCACCGTGTTCGCCGGCGCGACGGCGAACGACCCGGTCCTCCCGACGGCGGGCCAGATCACGCGTACGGTCAACAGCTCGCGGCAGCTTCAATTCAGCGTGAAGGTGATCTTCTAATGCGTCGTGTCTCATTGGCCATTGTCGGCCTGCTGATGCTCGTCAACAGCAGCCGGACGCCGGACGCCGACGGCGCCCTCTGTCCACTGCCCGACCGGAACGCCAGGATCCCATCGCCCGTCAACGAGGCAACGCTGCTCGCGCTCGAACGCGAGAACGGGTGCCTCGATGACGATGCGGACACGCCGCCGGAATCGTGGCCGCCCGGTTGGAAAACCGCGAACATCTCGGGCGGCGACGTGCCGCCGGTCCGTGTCGTCAGCGATCCCTATCCGACGCTGCACAGCGTCGTCGTCGACTCGGAGCGCGACAAGGTCTTCTTCAGCGATCCGAATCGACACGCGTTGTGGTCGTACGATCGGCGCGCCGCGTCGAGAGACCGGCGCGAAGTCGAGCCGTTGACCGGCATCCGCGGTCCGTCGACCGGAATGATGTTCATCGCGGCGGTGACGCTCGATCGCGACAGGCAGGAGATCTACACCGTCGACAACGACATCGGCGATCGGCTGATGGTGTTCCCCTACGACGCCGACGGCAACGTCAAGCCAAAGCGCGTGCTCGATGTGCCGCATCAGGCGTGGGGAATCTCGATCAGCGACGAGCGGAACGAGTTCGCGGTGACCGTCGAAGCACCACGTGAGATCGTCATCTATCGCAAGGGCGCCGAGGGACGCGACGCGCCGCTGCGCACCATCCGCGGGCCGAAGACGCGGCTCGGCGACCCGCACGGCGTGTTCCTCGACGGCCAGAACAACGAACTGATCGTCGCGAATCATGGAAATCAGGGTGGACGCGCGCCCGCACCGGGCGATGCGCCGGCGCGCCAGCGCGGTGCGCGCGTGGCCGAGAATCAGCCGATCGCCGGCGGACAGTTCGACGAACCGTCGATCACCGTCTATCCCGCCGCCGCGACGGGCGACGTCACGCCGATTCGTCAGATTCAGGGCGACAAGACCGGCCTGAACTGGCCGATGGCGCTCGACCTCGATCACACGCGCAACGAGATCGCCGTCGCGAACGACGGCGACAGCTCGATTCGCATCTTCCGCCGCACCGACACCGGCAATGTTGCGCCGGTCCGCGTCATCAAAGGACCGCGCACATTGATCGACGGTCCGATGGGCGTTGCCTACGATCTGAAAAACAGCGAAATCTGGGTGGCCAATTACGGCGATCACACGGCGCTCGTCTTTCCACTTACCGCGACGGGCAACATCGCGCCGAAACGGATCCTCCGCAACGCGCCGGCCGGTTCGCCGACGGTTGGCTTCGGGAATCCTGGCGCCGTCGCCTACGACTCGAAGCGCGACGAGATTCTGGTGCCCAATTGAGTCAGCGAGCCGAGAATCTCGGCGTTTGCCAGGTTGGCAAACGGGAACGCGGATCCAACACGGGTGATTTCAGGACAGCGGTCGCGCCTCAGCCGGACGATGCACGGGATCTTTTACGACGACATCCACGACGAGATTGTCGTTCCAGTGGCGCTGGCTGGCGCCGTGCTCACCCTGCCGGGCGACGCCGCCGGGGACGCGCCGCCGAAGCGGATCCTGCAGGGGCCGAAGACCGGCATCGTACAGCCTGACACGATCTACGTCGACCTCAAGAACGACGAGCTGATCGTCGAGTCCGGCGATAACGCAGTCCTCGTCTTCCCGCGCACCGCGGAAGGCGACGTCGCGCCGAGCCGCCGGATCGGTGGGCCGAACTCGGGGATCGACAACATCTACGGACTCGCCGCCGACTCGAAACGCGATTGCATCATCGTGGCCAATCGCGTCGAGAGCGGCGGACGCGCGTCCGACGACGCGATCCTGGTGTTCAATCGAACCGACACCGGCGACCCGAAGCCGCGCACCAAGATTGCCGGGCCGCACACCGGCATCATCAAAATCCGCCAGGTGTTCGTCGACGAAGAGCGTGGGCTGATCTTCGCCACGATCAAGAACAACTTCGAGGCGTACAACTACGCCGACCCGCGGCCGTCGCCGTGGGATCCGGACAAAACCGGTTTCATCGGCGTGTGGGGCATCGACGACAACGGCGACGTGCCGCCGCGCGGCGTGATCAAAGGACCGGCGACCGGGTTGGTCTGGCCGGCCGGCGTCGCGATCAACGCGAAACATCACGAGATCTACGCGATCGACAGCGTGAGCAACGCGCTGTTCATGTTCAGGATGCCGGAGTTCTTCGTGAAGGCACCGGGATCGCCTCCACCAGGACGATGATTGCGGTCGGGCTGTTCACCGCCGCACTGGCCGTCGCGGAACCTGGCGTCTCGTGCGACGCGTCGCTGCTGGCGCGACGCCAGGTCAGAGAACAGTCGGTCGGTCCGTCATCGTGTCTGCTGCAGGAATCCGATGTCGTCGTGGATGGCCGTTCGTTTCACCGCATCGACGTGGGACTCGACGGAACCGTCGACGGCTATCTCGCGAAGGTCGGAGATTACAAGGAATACTTCACCAACAGCCCAGATCTCGTGTTCCCGCAGACGTGGGGGCCGCGGCAGATCTTCTTCGGCGTGGCGAACTACGAGCGCGAAAAAGGCGCCGCCATGACGATCCTCGTCCCCGGCGATCGCGCCACCTGGAATCGCAAGGTCTTCGTAATGGTGCACGGCCGGGGCGTCTCGTTCAGGGACGGCAGCCTCAAGCCGTGGAATCAGAACGCCGGCGATCTGGACAAGTACGATCGACTCCTGCTCGCGAAAGGCTATGCCGTCGTCAAGACGCACCGATCGACGGTCGAAAACCTCGGTGAGATCACGGCAACTCTCGAAGACGGCACCACGGTCGACTACCTTGCATTCAACGACACTGCCCGCTACATCATGGACTTCACCGACGTCGCGAAGCACATGATCGCGAGCCGCCTCGGTGAAGTGACGCGAACATACTTCTATGGTCACTCCGCAGGCGCGCGGATCGGCCGTGGCTTGAACTACACACCGGGACTCAACGTCGGTCGCGACGGCAAACGGTTCTTCGACGGGTTTCTGAACGACGATCCGGCGGCGGGAACGTGGTATCCGGTCGTGACGAAGGATGGCCGCGACGTGCTGCTCAGCAGCGATGCCGACAAGGCGGTGTTCGTCCCGCAGATCGATGTCGTGCACCAGATGTACAACAACATCTGGCCGCCGAAGCATCCCGACTGGATGTCGTCGAGCTATCTCGAGAACAAGCGGAACAACGCCAGGATCCTCCGCGACAAGGGGCTCGGCACGAAATACCGGATGTACGAAGTCCGGAGCATCAGCCACTCGGGCGGCGAGAACCTCGCCGACGGTACGCGCGGACCGCTCGCGATCCTCGATCTGTCGAAGATGATGGATCGGTTCGTCGATCTGCTGGACGCGTGGGTGGAGCAGGGAACCGCGCCGCCGCCGACGCGGTCCGATTGGGCCGAGCTCGGCGACGCGGATCGCGACGGCACGATCGAGAACCCGGCGCTCGCCTTCCCGGAGGTCGCCTGCCCGCTCGGCGTGTACTTCAGCTATCCGGAGTCGACGTCCGGAACCACCGCGTTCGCCGCCTTCACGGGCCGGGGACTCGAGCCGCTCGATGCGAAGAACGTGTTCGTCGACATGAACCGCAACGGCGTGTGGGATTATCGCGAAACGCCGACCGAAGCCTGGCAACGCCTCGGGCTGCTGCAGAAGAACGAAACGCTGACCCGTGAGAAATACGTGGCCTGCGTGCAGCGCGCCGCCGACAGGCTCCGCACGGATGGATTCTTTTCGGAGCAGACCGCGGCCGGGTACGTCGAGCGCGCGCGGTCCTGGCGCCCCTGATCCGGCCGGTTTCGTAACCTCGGTTGTCGGTCAGGTCTGATCCACGAAGAACGGAATCGCGCGGAGGCCGACGGCGGCAACGATCAGCGCGAGCGCCGGCAGCGCGAACCACTGGTAGACCGGCTCATCGCGCACGTGAACGTGATTGACGAGAACCCCCTTCTCGATCGAGTCGATCGTCCGTGACGCCGCATCGAGGTCGCGGACCGTGTTCGCGTCGAAATAACGGCCGCCGTATCGCGTCACTGCCTGGAACAGGGTCTGCACCTGCGCCTTGGTGCGCACTTCCTCCTCGAGGTCGATGCCGACGAAGTGGACACGGATGTCAGCGGCGTTCGACTCGGCAAGCACATCGACCGGGTCGCGGCCCTTGTTGTTCTCGCCGTCGGTGAAGAGTACGACCACCTGATTGCGCCGGAGCACGCCGGCCTGGTGCGCGAGCAGATAGTTGGCGAGCGCGAGGCCGTCGCCAATCGCCGTCATGCCTTCGCCGCGCAGGATCTGATCGTCGACCATGTCGATGTAGCGCAGCAGGTAGCCGTGGTCGAACGTCAGCGGGCTGACCACGTAGGCATTGTCCGAAAAGACAATCAGCGCGATGCGATCGTCGCGGCGGCGGGCGACGAACGATTTGATCGCATCCTTCGTCGCCTCGAGGCGGGTCTTTCCCGGCACCCGCGCCGCCATCGAGTCGCGCGTCGTGAACGTCAGGCGGGACATGTCGCGCGACGGGCGGATGCGCTCCATCTGCTCCTGCATGCTGCTCGACAGGTCGAGCAGCATCACGATATCGAGGCCGCGCGACTGGATCGCCGTCTCGGTCGATGGCAGGACCGGATCCATCAGGGCGACGGCGACGAACCCGAGTGCGAGGCCCAGCACCGCCAGCGGCAGACGCCGGACCATCGACGCGTGATAGCTACCGGAGGCCAGCCGCGACACGGTCGATGACGCGGCAAACCGGCCGCCCGTCCACCAGCGGATGACGACCAGCAGCGCGAGCGCGCCGAACAGCCACCAGGAGAGCGAGGGGTGCAGGAAGCGCATGTGGACACTACGAGTGGCTCAACACCTCCGCGCATCGTTCGATCGCCTGGCGGCATTCATCGATCGACGGCAGCCGGTCGGCTGGTGCGTAACGCGCCCGATCGCACGCGTCGAGCACGGCGGTCACGACCTCGATCGGCACCCGCGCCGGGTGCTGCGAGGCAGCCGCGGCGATTTCGGCCGGCGTCAGGCCGGCACCGTCCAGTCCTGTGGCGTACTGCAGGTGGTCGCGCACCAGCCTGTTCAGTCGCGAGTAGGCGTCGCGGCGTCCGGCAGGCGTCGAAAGATCGAGCGCCTGCAGTGCGTCCAGCGACGCGCGCTCGTCGTGGCGAACTCGACGCGCCGATGGCGCGCGCACCTGTGTGCGGATCCGTCGAGCCACCGCCATCGCGGCAACCAGGGCTGGGACGATCGAGATCAACACCAGCCCGATTCCGACCGGCTGCAGCCACGCATAGCGGAGTCGCCGCGGCCGCGCGTCGCGGCCGTCGCGGACGGCGTAGGTGTCCTGTGCGTCGGGTAGCGCGCTCCTGAAGGCGATGACCGCCGCCGGCACCTGCACCTCACCCGCTGGCGCCGCCGCATCGCCGATCCGCTGTCCCACACGTCGGATGTAGTAGCGCACCGTCAACGGCGCAATCTTCAGGTCCGGCACGTCCACGCGATATGTCGTCAGGTCGTACGAGAACGTGTAGCGCGCGCTGTCGTCGGCACCGATGGTGCGATCGGAACGGCTATCCAGGATCTCGAGGCCCTCGGCGTGCAGCTTGTCCTTCGAGAGATCGTCGGCGAGGATGTCCACGCCCTTCTGGCAGGCGATCCTGATCGTGTACGTGACGCGGTCGGCCACCCAGATGGCCGTCCGGTCGAGCGAGGTTCGCACCTCGACGTCCCGCGGTTGCGCGGCGATGCGGGATACCAAACTGGCCACCGCCACGAACACAGCACCGCACGACACCCGCCAACGAGGGCTGGTGCTCTTCTTCGTGTCTCCGCGTCGCCGTCGCGATCGTCGTGACTTCACCGCAGCATCCTGTTCGCAAACAGCTCGAGTACCGGCTCGACCGGGCTCCCAGCGGTCGGCACGAACACATGATCGACCGAGGCGCGGTAGAACGCTCGCGCGAGCGACTCGCGGCGGCGGTGCGCGGCGTCGTGGTAGGCGCGCCGGCTGCGCGCGCCGAGCGCGACGGCGACGTCGCGCCCCGATTCGAGATCGCGCACGTGCAGGTAGCCGCGCCCTGCCGGCAGCGCCGTTTCAGCCGGGTCCTCGGGAATGACGGCGATCACGTCGTGGCGCGCCGCGAGGAGCGCAAGATCTCTGCCAGCGAACAAATCGTCGTCGGTGATGAAATCCGAGACCAGGAACACGACGCTGGTCTTCTTCAGCGTCCGCACCAGGTGCTGAACCGCCGCCGCGATCGCCGTCGGCCCCGGCTGCGGCGCGAGCGCCCAGCACTGCTCGAGGAGCGCCCACGCGGCGCCGCGCGTCCGCCGCGGCTGGTTGAACGTCACGACACGGTTGGCGAACGCCATGAAGCCAGTGTTGAGCTGATCCGCCAGCGCGGAGAACAGCAGTGCGCCGGTGATGAACGTCATCACTTCTTTCTTCGAGTAGTGCGACGTGCCGAGCTCCATCGATCGCGATACATCGACCGCAATCATGACGTTGAGCTCGCGCTCCGCATGGGTGTGCCGGACGTACGGCGCGTTCATCCTCGCCGTCACGTTCCAGTCGATCCGCCGCACGTCGTCGCCTGGCCGGTATGGCCGGTGTTCGTCGAAGTCGAACCCTGGTCCGCGCAGCGGGCTGGTGTACGCACCGCTACGGAGGTTGCGAATCTTCTTCGCGGTGTAGACCTCGATGTAGCGCAGCTCGCGCATCACCGCGTCGGGGATCATGGAATCGGCACCGCCTGCAGCAGCTCTTCGAGAATCTGATCGGCCGCGATGTTCTCGGCCTGCGCGCGCACGCTGCGCGCGATACGATGCCGCGCCGCGTCGCAGTAGATCTCCTTCACGTCCGCCGGCAGGACGTAGGTGCGACCGTGCAGGAACGCGGTGACCCGAGCGAGCGCCAGCACATGCTGGTAGGAGCGCGGCGACATGCCGAGGATGAGCAGCTCGCTCAAGCCGGCACGGCCGACTTCGGCGGGCGCGCGCGTGGCGCGGCCGAGCCCGACGATGTACTCCAGGATCTTGTCGTCGACGAAGACCGTGTCGCGAACGAACCCGCGCAGGAACGTGACGTCGGAAGGCGACGCACGCCGCTCGATCGTCTGATCAGCGAGCCGTGCGTGCAGCATGCGGACCTCCTCACCGTGATCGGGATATCCGACGCGCAGCATCATCGAAAACCGATCGAGCTGCGCTTCCGGCAGGCTGTAGACACCCTCCTGCTCGACCGGATTCTGCGTGGCGAGGACCCAGAACGGATCTTCGAGCGCAAACGTCGTGTCGGCGAGCGTGACCTGCCGTTCCTGCATCGCTTCGAGCAGCGCGCTCTGCGTCTTCGGCGTCGCACGGTTGATCTCGTCGGCCAGCAGGATGTTGGTGAACACCGGCCCGTGCTCGATCCGGAACGTCGCGGCCTTCGCGTCGTAGATCCGCGTGCCGAGAATATCGGCCGGCAGCAGATCGGGCGTGAGCTGAATGCGCTGAAACCGCGCCGCGATCGCCTGCGCGAGCGTCGTCGCGATCAGCGTCTTGGCCACTCCAGGCACGCCTTCGAGCAGTACGTGGCCGCAGCCGGCGCGGACCTGCGCGCGCGCCGTCGCAAAGGGAATGGCCGCTAACAACCCGGTCAACAGGCGGCGAATCAGCACGTGCTGCCCGACGATCACCTTGCCGACTTCGCCTTCCAGCCCGGCGATCGCCGCGAACGCCTGCTCGGCACTCACCTCGCTCGAGACGGCCAGCCGGTCCTGAAGACTCACAGCAGCATCCACAATGCGGCACCGGCAACGGCCGCGACGGTGAGACCGGCGCGATACAGATCGCGATAATCGGTCGACGTCCGCCAGCCGACCAGGCGCCGCTCGCCTCTCACGACGTCCGCCATCGCACGCGCGAGCTCACCGCCGGTCGTCGATCGCGCGTAGCGGCCGCCGGTCGACGCCGCGATCCGGCGCAGCGTCGCCTCTTCGAATTTCGTCGTCACGATGCGCCCCTCGTCGTCGCGCAGCCAGGCGTCCTGTCCGTCCGCCTGCCGCAGCGGGACCGGCACATCCTTGTCCGATCCGACGCCAATGCAGTGCACGCGGCGGTTTTCCTGACGAAAGGTCGCAAGCGCGCCGTCCAGCTCGGCGCCGTAGTCCTCGCCGTCGGACACGAGCAAAAACAGCTTGCGCGTCTGGCGATCGTCTTTCTGCGCGACCGCGCGCGCGCTCCGCAGCGCCGCGCCGATGTTGGTGCCGAGCAGCGGCGTCGGATCTCCGTCGATCCAGTCGAGGTAGAACATCAGGCTGTCGACGTCGCTGGTCAGATACGAGAGCACCACCGAGGCGTCCGCGAACCCGACCAGGCCGACGCGATCGATGCTGTCCGGTTTGTTGCGGAGGAAATTACGGATCTCGGCGGTCGCGCGAAGAAACCGCGATGGCGGGATATCGTGCGCCCGCATCGACGCCGACCGATCGAGCAGAAAGACGATGTCCTCGCGTTCGTAATCGGGCGTGCGCGCCGCGAGCAGCGCCTGCGGCCGGACCAGCGCGAACACCAGACCCGCCGACGCGCCGACGGCGCAGGCCAGCACCGCGATCGATCGCGTCAGCGTCGAGCGGCGCGAGAGCGGCGCGAACCGATCGGCGATCGGCGATCGCCGCCGGACCGCTCGCACGTACGCGACGCCGAGCGCCCACAACGCGACGAGGAGCGGAATCGCGAGCCACCAGTTGATCAAGTCCGGACGCAGCAGTTTCATCCGACGCGCCTGGCCGGCTTCGCACCGGCCTTGGGCTGCGGGCGCAGCAGCTGCATCAGCTGGTTGGGCGGCGTCTTCGGCTGCTTGCGCAGCTCGGCGGCCAGGCGGGCGGCCAACTCGAAATCGTATTTCGTGTCCCAGTCGCCCGGCGCTGTTGCCACGGCGCGGCGCAGCTCGTCCTCGGCGCGGCTCATCCAGCCGAGCCTCGTGTCCGGCTTCTCTTCAGCGCGCGCCTTCGCGAACAAGGCGCAGCCCGCCCAGAAATGCGCAGCAGAGACATCCGGTGATCGGTCTGCCTTCTCGATCGTCTCGTCGTACCGCCCGAGGCGGTACATCGCCCACAACTGATTTTCGATCAGCCGGTCGTAGTCGCCGGCGAAGAGCTGTTTGGCGGGGCCACCGACACGATCGAAACGTGCTTCGGCGCGGGCGTAAGCGGCGAGCGCCCGCTCGAGCTGCCCCTCGGCGATCGCGCGGTCGCCCTCGGCGATCGGATCCGTCCACCGCGCGTAGGCGAGGGCGACGCCGCCGGCGAGCAGCAGCAGGACCATCGCAGCCGACGCGAGCGACTTGACCACGGGCATCTGATCCGGCGGCATTACACCAGAAGGGAGATCACCCGTCAACGGACGCGGAATGCCGACCGACTCAAAGGTCAGACCTTTTGACGATCCAAGGGATCGAATCGCGCGACAGTGGGTCGCGTCGACCAGCCAAACTTGCGCTTGACTCAGGTAAAGAAACCATAGACGCTAAGCGCGCAAAGGTAGGACCAATTGAGGAGGATGCGATGCGATGTTCTGCTCGCGCGATTCTGAGCATCTCGCTGCTTGCCTTCTTCGCTGGGCCGCCCGCGATCCGTGCACAGGCGACGACCGGGACGATCTACGGCGTCGTGGTCGACGAGTCGAAATCAGTGCTGCCCGGTGCGACCATTCAGGTGAGCAACGTCGAGAACGGCGCGACCCGTACGCTGGTGACCGACCCGAACGGTCACTATCGCGCGTTGAACCTGCCGCCCGGTGTGTACAGCGTCAGCGCCGACCTGCCGGGCTTCACCTCGGCCAAGCGCGACAACCTCGTCGTGGAAATCGGCCGCGACGTGGTTGCCGACCTCACGATGAAGGTCGGCAGCGTGAGCGAACAGGTCGTCGTCCAGGGCGCGGCCACCAACGTTGACTTGAGCAGCGCGGTCGCGGGCGGGGTCGTCTCGCAGACGCAGATTGCGGAGCTGCCGCTGAACGGCCGCAGCTTCATGCAGCTGGCGACCCTGCAGCCGGGCGTCACGGTCAGCCGCGGCACCGCGCGCGATTTCACCGGCGGCTTCGGCAACACGCAGCTCTCGATCGGCGGCGCGCGACCCGAGATGACCGGCTATCTGCTCGAAGGGACCAACATCGCCGACATCTCCGACAAGGCGCCGTCGAGCATGGCCGGCGTGCTGCTCGGCGTCGATGCGGTGAAGGAATTCAGCGTGCAGACGCACGACTACAGCGCCGAGTTCGGACGCGCCGCGGGCGGCGTCATCAGTGCCGTGACGAAATCGGGCACGAACCGGCTCCATGGCACGGCGTTCGAGTTCCTGCGCAACAGCCGCCTCGATTCGCCGAATTTCTTCGATCCAATTGACACGACGACCGGCGAGCAGATCAACCCGCCGTTCACGCGCAACCAGTTCGGCGGCACCGCCGGCGGCCCGATCGTGCAGAACCAACTGTTCTATTTCGGCAGCTATGAAGGGCTGCGGCAGGATCTGTCGCTGACGCACCTTGCCCGGCTGCCGACTGCCGCCGCCCACAACGGCGTGCTGCCGACGGGACCGGTGGTCATCAGCCCGCTCGTCAAACCGTACCTGGAATTGCTCTACCCGATTCCGAACGGACAGGATTACGGCGACGGAACCGGCGAGTACCGCTACACGGCAGTCGATCCAACGCACGAGCATTTCCTCGTCGGCAAGGTCGATTGGCAGCTGACGAACAACAACTCGATGTTCGTGCGAGTATCGCGGGACAAGTCCGACGCGCTGACGCAGCAGGACCATCCGCTGTTCCTCGAGGCCACGAACACCGACACGCGGTATTTCACTGTTCAAGATCAGCATCTGTTCAGCTCACGCGTGCTCAATGTCGCGCGCGGAGCGATCAACTACACCGGCCGCGACGACGACGTCACGCCGACCGTCGTCGTCCCGCCCAGCATGTACTTCACGACCGATCCGCATTTCGGCGCGATCACCATCCAAAGCGGCATCACGCAGGTCGGGACGACCGCATCGACGCCGATCAATTACCGCCAGACGCTTTTCCAGGTGTCCGACACGGTGACCCTCAGCTCGAGCGCGCACACGGTCAGATTCGGTGGCGACGTGCAGCGCTACCACTTCGACGGCTTCTCGTACTCTCGCTACGGCGGCGAGTTCCGTTTCACGAACCTGCAGAACTTCCTGCGCGGCACGGTGAACCGCTTCACCGGCAACATGCCGGACACCGACACGCAGCGCCGGATGCGACAAAGCTACGTCGCGTTCTTCGGCCAGGACGAGTGGAAGCCGTCCGACAATTTCACGCTGAGCTATGGCCTGCGCTACGAGTTCTTCACGATCCCCTACGACGTCAACGGGCAGGTTGCCGGACTCCTCAGCTTCGCCGACCTCGAATCGGGGCCGAATGGCGTTACGCCCGGCAGCGATTTTTTCAAGAACCCGTCGAAGCTCGATTTCGCGCCGCGCGTCGGCGTCGCGTGGAATCCGTTCGGCGATCAGCGCACATCGATCAAGGCGGGCTCCGGGCTGTTCTATCAGCCGCTGACCACCTCGTACTATCGCGGCACGAGCTTCCGGATCTATCCGTACTTCGCCGGCGTCGACATCCGCACCGTGCCCGTGTTCGGACCGCCGATCCAGATACTGCTCGAGCAGGGCACCGGGCTCGCCGTGCAGAAGCGCTCCGAATTCATCGACTACGACGCGCGGCAGCCTTATACCACGCAGTACCACGCGAGCATCGCCCATGAGTTTTCCGGGCAACTGGTCGCCGAAATCGGCTACATCGGATCACGCGGCTACCATCTGCCGTTCTACAGCGATCCGAATGCCAGACCGGTGCAGTTCAACGCGGCCGATGGACACTGGCAGGTCGTGCCGGGCTCGTCGCTGCCGTTCCCGAGCTGGGGACGCATCCGCACGCGGACCAACGCCGCGCGATCGTGGTACAACGGCTTGACGGCCACGGTGAATCGCAGGTACTCGCGCGGCCTCCTGTTCCAGGCCTCCTACACCTACGGCAACTCGCGCGACACGTGGTCCGGCGGCCTCATCGGGTCGTCCGACTTCGACAACGGCGCCGGCAGCGCCACCAACTACTTCCTGCCGGAAAGCGAGCTCGGTCCATCGAGCTACGATATCCGCCACACGCTCGTCGTCAACGCGGTCTATCAACTGCCGTTCGGACAGAGCCAGACCGGCGCGGCACGGCAGCTCCTCAGCGGGTGGCAGGTCGGCGTGATTGCGAATTACGCCAGCGGTATTCCGTTCACCCCGCTCATCGGCTACGACTACGCCGGCGATGGCTCGAGCGATCCGAATCCGCAGAAGCCGGACTGGGCGCCCGGGTTCAACCCCGACAACGCGATCCTGAGCGACCCGAACAACTGGTTCGACGCGAACGCCTTCGTCCTGCCCCCGAAAGGCGAGTACGGCAATGTCGCCCGCAATTCCTTGCGAGGACCGGACCTGAAGATGGTCGACCTGTCCATCTTCAAGAACGTGATCGTCGGCGGGAAGAACCTGCAGTTCCGAGTCGAAGTCTTCAACCTGTTCAACCGCGCGAACTTCGCGACGCCGAACTCGGCGGTGCTCTTCAACAGTGACGGCACACGCGTCCCGACCGCAACCAACGTCGTGCGCACCGCGACCTCATCGCGTCAGGTGCAACTGGGACTGAAGTTCGTGTTCTAGGATGGTGTCATGACGAACAGGCACATCTGGACGTCGCTGCGCGTTGGCGCTGCGGTGCTGGCCGTCGGCGGTGCCGTCCTCGCCGCACAGCCGCCTGAACAGCGGCGGCCGCGCACGAGCGAGGACGGCGGCCGCCTCGAAAAAGTCGGACCGACAATGAGCCGCGTCGTGCCGGAGAACACGCCGTACGATCAATGGCTCGCTCGGGCGCAGTCGCGCATCCCGATGTTCTCCGGCCTCGTCATCGACGACGCGCGGACGGTGCCGCTCAAACCGTGGGCGGACATGGGTGTCGACGGCCTGTACATCCGGATGGCGGATTACCAGATCATTGACGGCTTCGTGCTCGAGATTCCTGCGCACGGCCAGACCAAGCCGCAGCGTCACATGTTCGAAGAGGGCCTGTACTTCTTCGGCGGCCCGGGCCATACGATCATTCAGCAGGAGGGCCGGCGGCCCGAACGGGTCGACTGGAAGATGCGGTCGCTGTTCGCGGTGCCGCTGAACGTCAAGTACCAGCACTTCAACGACAGCGACCTGCCGGTGCGACTGCTGGCGGTGACCAGCTTCCCCTTCGTGATGAACTCGACCGATAGCGTGAAGTTCGTCTACGAGAACCCGTTCGAGTTCCGCGATCGCTACAACGCGCAGGAAGATTTCCTGCGGAAGACCGATCACGTCGGTCCGAACCAGACCGTCACCAATCTCGTGCCCGACGCGCTCGCGTTCAAGCTCGATGCGTACGAGCGGCGCGGCAAGAACACGACGAACATGCACTGGCGGATGGGGGGCGACACGATGGTCGACTTCCATGTCTCCGAGATGCCCGGCGGCGTCTACAAGCGCGCCCATCGTCACAGCAGCGACGCCTTCATCCTGCTGCTGTCCGGCGACGGCTATTCGCTCACCTGGAAGGAAGGCGCCGAGAAGCGGACGCGTGTCGATTGGCACGAAGGAACGGTGTTCGTCCCGCCGATCTACTGGTACCACCAGCACCTGAACCCGGGGAAGGAACCGGCGCGTTATCTCGCGATCAACGCGCCGACGCTCGTCTCCCGCCTCGGCCTGCGCTTCGAGGATCAAATCGAAAACGATCCGCCGGAGATCGAGCAGGAGTTCGCCAAGGAAGTCGCTAAGCGCGGAGGGAAACTGGTGAAAGAGAAATGATCCGGATTCCTGGCTTCCTGATTTCTACCGGCAGCCGAGACGTCGGCCGATCGCATCTACGGTCCGCGTCAGGTCACTGATCGGCACGACGACGTCGGCGACGCCGCGCCCGAGGCTGCTGAGACCGGACGCTACTGACGCGTTTCCTCATCGAACCGTTGCAGCAGCTGGCGCGCGGAGCTCGCCTGCTCGGTCCCGGCATACTGGCGCACGATTCGCCGGTACTCGGCGCGCGTGAGCCGCCGGAATTTCTCTGCCGCCGCGACATCCTGCACGTCGCGGTAGTGCCGATATGCGTCGCGGTAGTCGATCGCGAGATACAGACTGAGCTCCGCGTTCGCCTTGTACGCCGGATGCCCCGCGAGGAAGCGTTTCTTCGCTGCTGCGGCCGACAGCACCTGCTGCACGTCGCTGCCGTCGGACTGATAGAACTGGTAGGCGAGCAACGTGAACTCGGCGTCGGCGGCATGGACGCCGCGTGGCGCTGCGCTGAGGTACTGCTGAAAAGCCGCGCCGTCGTAAAAGAACTTCTTCTTGTCGCGGTTGTAGGCGATGGCGATCCCGAGCTCTTTCGTCCGGCTCAACGCCAGCTCGATCAGCTCGCGCTGTTCCATGCCATGCGAAGCGACTTCGTCGTTCATCAGCGAGGCGAGCCGGTCCGCCTGCACTGCGAGCTGAAACGTTGAGTTGGCGCGCTGCGCCTCCGGTCCGCTCCCCGTCTCTTGCATCAGCCGCTCCATCGTTTTCAGCGTCGCGTTCAGGCCGGCGGCGGTCATGATGACGTCGGCGCGTGCGCTGCCGGTGAGGAGCAGAATCGCCGCGATCGGCGCGAACGGCGGCCTCGGGCGGCGGGCGAACCACAGGAGTGCGAGGATCGCGGCTGCGCCGAGCGCGATCGCGGGCGCGGCCCAGCGCTCCTCGGCCACGCGCCGCTCGTACGCGGCGCCGGTTCGCAACACGAATCGATCGGTACGACCCCCGGCGGAGATGGTCGCCTCGGTCGAGTGGCCGGGGTAGAGCTCGACCAGGAAATCGGAGCGAATCGACACAACCCGGAGCGGACGTCGCGCCTCGCTCGTGACTGCGGCCTCGAGGTATTCGAACCCGGCCGCATCGCGCCAGACGGTGAGGGCACCCACGGTCGGAGCCAGCTCGACGCTGTCCGCGCGAACGTGCAGGTGTTTGACCAGGTACGGCGCGAGGCGACCTCGCGCCGCTTCGATCTCCGCCGGCGACACCCAGCCGTCGAGATCCCGATCGAGCCGCAGCAGCAGATCGAGGTCGTCCATCGGCAGACGGACGATGGCGTTGACCGCGCGTTCGCCGATTGTGAACTGCGCGTGGCTGACGCTCGAGGCGTGGGCGCCGTGCGCCGCGCCACCGAGCGCGATGCAGACGCTCACCAGCGCGATTCGCACGCGCGACACGTGGCGCCTACTTGCTGCTCGTTGGTTTCTCTTCGTACTCGCCGCGCGGCACGATCGCGAGATACCGCAGCGGCTCGCTGCCGGTGCTGAAATGCTGATGCCAATGCGGTCCGCCGGGCACGCCGCACAAGGTGCCGGTTCCGTAATCGGCGCGATGCGCGGTCTTGGCCTTCACCGCAGCTTCGTACTCCTTGAGATCGTGCGCCTCCGACCAGATGTCATAGCCGGCGCCCTTGAGGATGATGAAGATCGGCTGGTTGCCGTGCTTGTGCGCGTACGCCTGCGGTCCCACCAGCTCGCTGATGTGCACGTTGGGATGCGTCCGGTGTCCCACCGTCGACATCATGTTGAAGAACGCGGTGCGATCGGCCCGTGCTTCGCGCATGGCGACCGGATGATCGCGCAGGTCCTCGACGTAGTGGCCGGGATAGGTCGTCGTCGCCAACACGCGCGCGCGCTCTTCAGGTCCCTCCGCGGGATTCTGATGCGCGCTGCGCAGCTCCTCCGCCACGTACGGGTACATGTTGATCGCGTAGCCGGTCACGGCGAGCATGCGAACGGGCTGCGTCGCATCCAGGTTGGTGTGCTGCAGCTCGTGGTCGACCGGGATCGAGAACAGCGAATTCTTCTTCCAGGTGTACTTGTTCGACGGGAGGCCGCCGGTCATCCCGCGGTACTCGGTCTGACCGCGCCCGCTCAAAACGTAGAACAGCGCCTCGCCTTCCCAGCCGAACCCGTGCCAGACGGTTTTCCTGCCTGGCGGGATCTCGACGACCTGCGTGAGCTGGCCCGCCCCGCCGACCCTGAGCACTTTCGCCCTGTCGCCGACCTGCGGACGATCGGCGAGCGGCAGCTTGTTGAGGTCCCAGCAGTACCCTTCGAGCGTGTTCTCATCGATGAACGGCTGCCACCACGCGGTGACCTGCGCGGCGCTCTGCTTCTCGACGGTCAGGCTGTAGTCGACCTTGCCGTCGAACTTCACCCGGCGCTGCGCCTGAACGGTCGGCATCGCGAAGGAGCATCCGATGAGCAGGGCGATCGCCAGTCGCTTCATTGGTCTTACCTTTATTGCGCCGCATGCTAGTCCGCGCTCCGTGGGGTGTCAAGCGCTTCACGCCGTCCGGTTCGACGTCGTGTGCGATACTGCGGCGTGGTGCCGATCTCACGTCGCGATCTCATGTTGGCGGCGGTTGCGGCAATCGCACCGAGGCGGCCGCTGCCTCCCGTTTCGTGGACCTGCCCGATGCATCCCGAGGTGATCACTGATACGGCAGGCGCTTGTCCGATCTGCACGATGCGGCTGGTCGCGGTCCGCCTCGAGTCGGTCTGGAGCTGCCAGCTGCATCCGGATCTCACGCAGCTGGCGCCCGGGCGCTGCGCGAAGGACGGCCGCGCGCTCGTCCGTCTGATCAAGGCGCTGTCGTTTACGTGCCCGTCCCATCCGAAGATCGCCGAGCTCACTCCGGGCCGCTGTCCGATCGACAGACGAACGCTCGTCGAGAAGTACTCGCTTCGTCCGCACGGCGATCACAACCCGAAGCACGGCGGGCAGTTCTCGATGGCGCCGAACAACTGGCACGTCGAGGTGACCTGCCCGTCCGCCGGGTTGTTTCAGCTCTATGTCTATGATGACTACTCGCGGCCGTTCGTCCCGAACGGTTTTGGCGGGCGCGTCATCTCGATGACCGACCGCGGTGGGAAGACGGTCGATCTCGCGATCCCGTTCACACGATTAGCCAACGGTCCGATGCTCGAAGCACGCGTGGCGGGCCTGGCGTTGCCGGCCACGATTGCGGTCAAGGTGCGCTTCCAGGCCGACGAGCAGGAATACCGCTTCGATTTTTCGTTCGTCGCTTATTCGAAAGAGCCGAGGTAAATCGCGGAGCACTGCTGCTGTCTTCCGTTGGTTGCGCGGTAGCTCACCGGTGTACCGTCCTTCATCTCCTCACTCGGTGATGCCGATGAGCGGCCAGTACAGCGGCACGAGCAGCAGCAGGATCAGCGCCGTCACGATCGAGAGGATCGCGCCCACCTTGATCAGGTCGCGGTTCGTGAAGTAGCCGTACGAATAGCCGACGACCAGCACCGCCGATTCGTAGATGAAGATCTTCGGTCCGGCGCCGAACGTCCAGATCATCCCGAGCGTGAGCGGATTGATCGCGTGGTCGCGGGCGTAGGTCATCAGGATCGGCAGCGACGTCGACAGCATCGCGATCTCGTTGCCAATCACGATGTGGTAGGCGAAGGCCGACCAGTACAGAATCATCGTCGACCAGGAGCCGGCGGTGAGGTGCGGCGTCATCCAGGCGAACAGCGCGGTGGTGACCACGTCGAGCGCCTTGGTCTGGACGAGCACGTTGCTCAGACTGACCGTCGCCGCCACGAAGAAGATCGGCAGATAGTTGATCGTGCGCGCGTCATCGGCATCGAGAACGCCGATGCGCGGCATCAGCGACATCAGGCCGATGCCGAGGCCGACCATCGGCGCGGGAATATGGTGGAGGAAATCGGTCATCCACAGCGCAATGGCCACCAGCATCAGCGCGACCGTCTTGATCTCGACCGGCGACCACCGGCCCATCGCGTTCAACTGGCCCTGGAGGAACTCCGCGCCGCCGGGGAGCGCCGCCGCCTCGGGCGGATACAGCCACAGCGCGATCCGCCACGCGATGAACATCACCAGGAGGTCGCATGGCAGGTAGGCGAGGAACCATCGGCTCCAGAGGACGTCGACCTGCCCGAACCGTTCGATCCCTCCCCGCGCAGTGATCGACGCGGCGCCGGCGATCAGCATCTTGTCGAAGATCGTCGCCTGGTAGACGAGGATCACGAACATGCCGCGGGCGATGTTGCTGGTTCGATCGACGCCGAACGCTTCGATCAAACCCACCGCGATCGCCGCCATCATCACGACGCGGGCGATGCCGGACGGCACGACGGCGGTCAGCAGGAAATTCGACACGATCAGCCCGAGCAGCAGCCGCGGGTAGCTGGACCCGATACGCCGCATCACGAGATACGCGAGGCGCCGCGCCAGGCCCGACTTGCTCCCCATCAGCCCGCAGCAGATCGCGCCGAACAGAAACCAGGGCGTGCTGTCGGCAAACCCGGAGAAGGCCGTCTCGAATCTCGCGACGCCGAGCATCCAGAACAGGAAACACCCGAGGATGCCAGCGATGCCGTGGTCGAGGACCTGCGTCATCCAGCAGCCGATCATGAAAATGCCGATCGCCAACGCCGAGTGCGCCTGCGGGTCGATTCCGAGCGGCAGCAACCGGAAGCCGGCGGCGGCGATCGCCAGGGCGGCGAGGACGACCACCGATCGGGTACCGATCGCCGGCGGAGGCGACAGGGGGGCGGCAGGCGATCGAGCCGCATTTGGGTGGATGGAGGTAGCCAGCTGCGACATGGCGGCTCGTTCGGCGCCGCCGTAGTGTGCCATGCCCTCGCCGCGCAAGGCAATGGTCCTACCTTTGGCCGGCGGCCGTCGCAGGTGCCGCGACAGCGCGCTGTTGACCGGCCTCGCGGCATTCCGGAGAATGGAAGCATGCCAGCAGGCGTGGGCCGGCAGGCCCGAGTGTCGGAAGCAATCGTTCACCGGATCAAGAAGCAGATCACCGAAGGCCGGCTCGTGGCCGGACACAAGCTGCCCGCCGAGCGGGAGATGGCGCGCCAGTTCAAGACCAGCCGCGTCTCGGTCCGGGAAGCCTATCGGTCGCTCGAAGAAGTCGGCGTGCTGCGGATCCGGCGCGGCGCCGACGGCGGCGCGTTCGTCGCGCAGCTCGACCACGAGCCGGTGTTGCGATCGCTGGCGCTGGTGCTCGGTCTCGGCCGGACGTCGCATCGGGAGCTGACCGAAGCGCGCATGCTGATCGAACCGCCAATCGCGCGGCTCGCCGCCCTGCGCGCGCGAAAGGACGATATCCTCCACATGGAGCGCGTCCTGCTGCAGGAAGAACATGATGCGGTGCAGCGGTCAGGACCGTTCCGGCCGACCGACTCGCGCTTCCATCGATCGGTCGCCGACTGCACGCGTAACCTGCCGCTGATCGTCCTGATGAATGCGCTCGCCGACCTCACCGCCAATGCCGCATCGGCCCTTGACGTGTCGACGCGCGCCCGGCACCGCTTGAAGAACTGTCAGTTCCACCGCCAGCTCTTCGACGCGATCCGGACGCACGACGGCGAAAAAGCCTACGCGACCATGGCCAGGCACGTCGGCGACATCCAGCGCCGGGTACGCCGCAGCCTCGCCCGGCGCCAGAAATAGTCAGAGCTTCGAGCGGTAGTGCTCCCAGGTCTTCGTGAAGAGGCTCGGCGTGCCGAGGCGTTCGCGGCATGCCTGCTGCTCGGCCTCGCTGAACACGTACGGCGTGCCGATCTGCATCGCGAGATACTGACGCGACGCGTTCTCCTCGAGGTACGCCGCCAGCGCGAAGCACTCGACGATGTTCGATCCCGCGACGACAGCGCCGTGTGATTTGAGGAGGACGGCCGATCCGCGCCCGAGCGCGGCCGCGACCTGCTGACCCATCTCGCGGGTATTGACCGACAGTGGCGAGTCGAACAGCGGTACGTCCGCGAGCAGCGCGCCCTGCGCGTAGACGACCTTGTAGCCGGCGCCCGCGATCGTCAGCAGCGTCGACCAGCGGGGGTGGGTGTGCATGACCGCATAGACGTCGGGACGCGCCCGATAGATTTCCGAGTGCAGGTGGAACTCGAGCGGCGGCTTCGCGCTCCCCTCGACGAGCGCGCCGTCGAGATCGACGGTGACGATGTCGTCGGCCGTCAGGGTGCCACGGGTAGACGCGCCGGAATTGATGTAAAACGATCCACCATCCCGGCGGGCGCTGCCGTGCCCGCTGTGATCGACGATCTCGGCGCGCGCGAGCATCCGAATCGCGTCCGCGAGCTGCTGCCGGATCGCCAGCCCGCTCGACGCACTCACTTCCACGGCATGACCGCCACGTGAATCGCGCCGGGGGCGCCCTGGCCACCGACCGACCTGATCGCGTAGTCCACCTCGGCGAGCCCGAACGTGTGCGTCATCATCATCGCGAGCGGGAAGCGCCGGGACGCCAGCTGGCGCAGCGCGAGCTCGACCGCGCGATACGAGTGGCCCCGCGCGCTCTTCAACGTGATCCCCTTGCGTGTCAGACGGCCGATCGGAAAACTCGAAAACTCCTGATTGCCCTCTCCCTGCACGACCATCGTGCCACCGCGCCGCTTCAGCGCCTCGATCGCGAGCAGCGTCGGCGCAGCGCCGGCGCCGACCGTGCAGTCGATCGCGACATCGACCCCGCGCCCGCCGGTGATCTCGACAATCCGCGCCAGCGGATCCTGCCGTTCCACATCGATCACGTAATCCGCGCCGAACGCCGTCGCGACCTCGAGGCGGCGGGTGTCCGTCGACGTTCCAGTCACGATCACGAGATCGGCGCCAGCGTGCTTCGCCGCCATCAGGCAGCAGAGGCCCTGCTGGCCCGGTCCCTGGATGAGCGCGGTCGACGCGTAGCCGATCCCGCCGTCGATCAGCGTCCACTGGATGCCGTTGGACATCGGCGTGGCGAGGCCCGCTTCCTCAAGCGGGAGGCCGGTCGGGACTCTGTGCAGCACCGCGTTGAGCGGCAGATAGAGGTAGTGGCTGAAACCGCCCCACAGGCCCGGCGCGATCGACATCGACGTGTAGCCGTACCGGACGGCGTTGGCGTCGTAGAACCATTCCGTCGCCGCGCAGTGGCGATATTCGCCCATGTGGTCCCATTCGCAATGGCCGCACGGCAGGTAGTGCTCGAGGACAACCAGGTCGCCTTCCGCCATCCCCTTGTGCGCCGCGAACGTCTTCCCGACCCGCGCGAGGTAGCCGACGTTTTCGTGGCCCATCACGAGCGGACCGTTGCGGAGCGGCAGGCGATACTGGGTGACGTCGGTGCCGCAGACCCCCGCGACCTCGACCTTCATCAGCGCGGCGTCGTCCGGGACAGGCGGGAGATCGAGCTCGTGCAATTCAGTCGTCGAAGGTCCTACCTTTACCGCCGCCAGGGTCTTTTCAGCCATAGAGAAACCGGACTGTAAGTCGTGTCGGGGTCTGAGTCAACGGAGACGACAGCGATGACCGGCGACCACCGAGCAGCGCGCAAAGAGATCGTGTCGTACAAAGAGTCATCCGCGTCTCCGTGCCGGCCGTGTCGTGCGAAGCGGGGATGACCGGCTCGCGCCCGAGATGCTGGGGTTCTTCAAGATTTGATTACACTTCGACGTAGACGCGGCCGTTCTCGACCACCGCCGTGTAGGTTCTGATCGGCACCACACAGGGTGGCGCGACCACCTCGCCAGTGCGGATGTTGAACTTGCCCTGGTGGAAGTTGCACTCGATGATGTCGCCCTCGACGAACCCTTCGGACAGTGAACCTGGACCGTGCGTGCACGCGTCGTCGGTCACGCAGAAGTCACCTTGGAGGTTGTACACCGCCAGCGTCAGGCTGCCTGCCTCCACTCTGCGCACCTCTCCGACCGCGACGTCCTCAATCTTGCACAGTTCAATCCGTGACGGCATAATCCCGACTCAGTATACGGGACGGATTAAAGGTCAGACCATTGGCCGTGGAGCCTGCAGATGCTCAGGAAAGAACAGAACGATTTGCTGACTGAAACCGGTCCCGGCACGCCAATGGGCCGGATGTTCCGGAGCTACTGGATTCCCGCCCTGCTGTCCGACGAACTGCCGGACAACGACTGCCCGCCGGTCCGCGTGAAGCTGCTCTCCGAACGGCTGATCGCCTTCCGCGATACGAACGGACGTTATGGCCTCGTCGACGAGTTCTGCGCCCATCGCGGGGTTTCGCTGTGGTTCGGCCGTAACGAAGCATGCGGCCTGCGGTGTTCGTACCATGGCTGGAAATACGACATCACCGGACAGTGCATCGACGTGCCGTCCGAGCCCGAGGCATCGCGTTTCGCGAACAAGATCACGCTGCGATCGTATCCGCTCATCGAGCGCGGCGGCATCCTGTGGACCTACATGGGTCCATCCGAGGCACGGCCGCCGCTGCCGGAATGGGAATTCGTCACCGTCCCCCGCAGCCGGTCGTTCGCGAGCAAGCGGTTTCAGGAGTCCAACTGGCTGCAGGCCCTGGAGGGTGGAATCGATTCGAGTCACGTCTCGTGGCTGCATCGCGGCGATCTGGATTCCGATCCACTGTTCAAGGGTGCGCGCGGCAACCAGTACAACTTGAGCGACGCGCGGCCGGTCTTCGAAGTCGTCGAAAGCGCCGGTGGCCTCTACATCGGCGCGCGCCGCAATGCCGAAGGGGGCAACTACTACTGGCGGATCACACAGTGGGTGATGCCGTCGTTCACGATGATCGCGCCGCGCGGCAGTCACTCCGTCCACGGCCACTTCTGGATTCCGATCGACGACGAGAACTGCTGGACCTGGAGCTACGACTACCACCCGCTCCGCGATCTGACGCAGGCCGAAGTCGCGGCGATGCGCGACGGCAAAGGCATCCATGTGCGGTACGTGCCCGGCACCTTCCGGCCGTTCGCCAACAAGGACAACGACTACCTGATCGATCGCGCCGGCCAGAAAGCCGGGCGGACGTTCAGCGGCGTCGAGGGGATCGCCATGCAGGACGCCTCGCTGCAGGAAAGCATGGGGCCGATCGTCGATCGGACGAAAGAGAATCTCGTCTCGACCGACAACGGCATCATCATGGCGCGGCACCGCCTCCTGCGCGCGGTGAAAGCGCTCACCGACCATGGCGTGGTGCCACCCGGCGTCGATCCGGTGCACCAGAAGGTCCGCTCGGCGGCCCTCGTGCTGCCGCCCGATGTGCCGTTCACCGAAGGTGGGCGCGAGGCGCTGATCGCGCGGCCGGCGGTCGCCCCTGCATCCGTCTGACGCCGGCAATGGCGAGCGAATCCGCCCGCATGAGCTCGGCGGCCGAAGCGCGCTTCCGCGTGCAGGCGCCGAACTCGCTCCCCCGCGTGTTGAAGGTAATCGCGCTCGACGCCGCTGGTCAGGCGATCATCGAGCGGCTCGGCGGCGCCGACTGGCAGCATGCCACGTTCTTCACAGCTACCGCTCCCGACCGCCTGCGGGACCTCACCGGTCGGAGCCGAAGCGTCCGTGACGAAGTCGACGCCGCCGATCTCGTCGTTCTGGTGGCCGGACCAGGCGGCCACGCGCACGCGGCGGCGGCGATCGGCGAGGCCTGCAGCCGCCGACGCGTGATGACGACCGGTTTCGTGATCGGCGCGATGTCGGCGCCCGAGCGCGATGTGTCGAGGACGCTCGCGCAACTGCGGCCCTGGTCGCTGATGGTCGTCATCGCTGGAAACGACGACTACATCGACGACATGATGACAGCGCTTCGCGGGTGACGGCCCCCACCATCCTGGTCATCGGTGGCGGGCCCGCCGGTACGTTTGCGGCGATCAGCGCGAAGAAGCACGATCCTGCCGCCGCGGTCTCGCTGCTCACGCGCGAAGCGTGCGAGCCGTACGAGAAGCCGCCACTGTCGAAAGCGGTCCTCCTCGGGCGCGTGGCGCCGGAAGACGCGCTGATTGCCGGTCCCGGCGGCGTGGCCGGCCACAACGTCGTCCTCGAAATGCGCGCGGACTGCGCGGCGATCGATCGCGACGACCGCGCGGTCGTGCTCGCCGACGGTCGTCGAATCCGCTTCGATGCACTGGTTCTCGCCACCGGGTCCGCTCCGCGCGAGATTCCACAGCTCCCGGTCGGCATGCCGCGGGTACACTACTTGCGCACCGACGCCGACGCGCGCTCCTTGAAGGCGGCACTCCGCGACAGCCGCACTCTGCTCGTCATTGGCGGCGGCTTGATTGGCCTCGAGGTTGCGGCGTCGGCTGCGATGCTCGGCGTGAAGGTCACCGTCCTGGAGGTCGCGCCGCGGATCCTGAGTCGCGTGTGCGACGAGCGGACAGGCGCAGCCGTTCACGCCGCCCATCTACGACACGGGGTCGACATCCGCGCGTCGACGACGCTCGCGGCCGCCAGCCTGGTGAGTGATGACCGAATCGAAGTTGTCACCACGATGGGCGAGCGCTTCGCCGCGGGTCTCGTCGTCGTCGGGACTGGATCGAAGCCGGACACCAGGCTCGGCGAAGCTGCGGGACTGGCGGTTGACGACGGCATCGTCGTCGATGCGCATTGTCGAACGACGGATCCGACGATTTTTGCAGCCGGCGATTGCGCGCGCTTTCCGGGTCCGGGTGGACTCGCCCGGCTCGAAAACTGGATTCATGCGCAGGATCAGGGGATCATCGCCGGACGAAACGCCGCCGGCGCGACTGAAACGTACTCAGCGGTGCCGTCGTTCTGGTCCGAGCAGTACGACCTCTATATTCAGGGCGTCGGGTGGCCGGCGGGGGACAGCACGCGCGTGCTTCGAGGGCTCGACGGCGATCGCCTGCTCGTGTTCGACGTGAAGGAGAGCGCGCTTACATGTGCCATGGGGATCAACGCGCAGCGGGATCTCGCGGTCGCACGGCGACTCATCGAGCGTCGGAGCCCAATCGATCTTCGAGCGCTTGCCGATCCGGGCCGTCCACTGGCCGCGCTGTCGAAACGGTAACGGCCGTGGACAGCGGAGGGGACGGAGGAAACGGCGGGATCTCCGTTGCCGTCAGAAACGCCGAGCACAGCCGCTCCGCATTGCCCTGAGTCAGCGCCATGTCGATGGGTCAGTGGCCCGTCACGAGAGCCGCGAGGCCGGCCGGATCGGGCGGTGGGGAGTTGCCACGCCAGACGACGTGGAGATCCGGACGGATCAGGATCAGATCGTAGCCGTAGACGTCCCGTGGTGAAGGTGCGTCAATCGTCAGCACCTCGAACGGCGCGCCGGTCGCGTTCATGGCTGAATCGAGACCACGCGTGTCGGCTCGCGATCGACCGAGTCGCATGAGCGTATAGCCGTCGCCGATGACGTCGTGCACCGACCGTTCAGGTTCGAGCCATACGTGCGGCAGCCGGCCACCTGGCCACGTCGTCGGCACGTAGTCGCGAAACAGATGTTCCGGCCCGCCGGGTTCATCGGAAATGACGGGCGACGCGACGTAGCGGTAGCCCAGTTCCGCACCGATCATTTCGTTGGTCTTTCGCTGCTCGACGTTTGCGATGCGCGCAAGGTTGTCGCGCGTCGCCTGACCGTCTGGCGAGGCGTCGCAGATGTTCGGCCGGAACTGCGACCGCCACGTGCGGCGGCCGAGCGATGCGTATCGCGACGCGCCGATGGCGCGGTCGCCGACCTGGCGTCGCTCGATTTCATACGACCGCAGCAGGCCTGGGCCGCCCCATCCCGCAAGCGTCGCCTGCAGCTTCCATGAGAGATCAATCGCGTCGCCGACCCCGGTATTCATCCCGAGCCCACCGGTCGGGATCATGAGGTGCGCGGCATCGCCTGCCAGAAAGACGCGGCCGGCACCATAGTGATCCGCGAGCAGGAGGTTCTGCTTCCACTCGCCGACGTAGAGCATGTCGTACGGGATCGGAATTCCGATCGTCCGTTCGAACTGCGCCTGCATCTCGTCGGCGCTGTCGACGACAGCGTGCAAAGTCCAGTGCTTCGTCGAGTCCTGCATGATCAGAAACGTCGCCTGATCGTCGGCGATGTGGTAGTGCCGTCCTTTGCCGGGGCCGTCGCCAATCGGAATCCTGTCGAAAAGGTCGGGCGCGTAGTACAGCGCCTGGTGCAGACGCAACAGGTTGCCTTCGCCGCGCAACTGAATGCCGAGCTGCCTGCGTACCAGGCTCGCACCTCCGTCGCAGCCGACGATGTACTGCGCGCGGATGTGCAGGTTGCGGCCGTCACGATCGCGAACCGCTGCCGTCGCACCGTCTGGGTCCTGCGACAGGCAGACGAGCTCGTGCCCGTACCGCACGTCCACGGTCGGCAGCCGTTCAGCGACCGACTTCAGCAGCGGCTCGAGTGTGTACTGCGAAATCAGCTGATAGGGCTCGCGCGCCATCGAGCCGTCGTCGCACGCCGCGCTCTGTGCCCGTGCCTCGGCGACGGACGGGTACGGCAGCCGCAGCAACGGCGGCTGGTTCATCGCCAGCGCGATATACACATCCATCGGCACGTGCTGATCGAGACCGGCGGCTCGGATCTGGTCCGCGACGCCCATCCGCCGGAAGATCTCCATCGTCCGCGCGTTGCACCGTTCCATCTTCGGCAGGAATTCAGGCGCCGCTTTCCGTTCGATCTGGATGCATCGAACGCCGCGCCTTCCGAGATCGATCGCGAGCGTCAGGCCAACCGGTCCTGCCCCGACGATGAGAACCTGTGTGGTCATGCGATCAGAGTCCGGCAAGCGATCCTTCCAGCGGCCGCTCGTCGTACGGACGCCCGGCGCGGCGGCACCAGTACTCCCACGCCCGCTCGAAGGTGAAGGACCCGCGCGTCCGCAGCACGGCCGCGATTTCGCCGTTGCTCAAGCAGGTGGGATTGCCGAGCGCGCGCGCGTTCATCTGCAGATTGGCGTTCACTTGCAGGTAAATCGCGTTGAAGACGACCTCGCGCAGCGACGCGCCGGCAACGACCGCGCCGTGACCGCGCATCAGCACGACCGTGCGGTCGCTGAGTGCGGCTGCGAGGTCCCGCGCCATCGCCATCGTCGTGACGAGCAGGTTCGTGTCGCCGAAGGCCATCCGCGAATCCCAGGTCGGCACGCGAGCGCCGATGCCGGCGCACATGTGCATGATCGGCGAGAGCTGCGCCGTCGTCACGCTGAACGGAATGACGCTTGGACTGTGATGATGAACAACGGCACGGACGCCGGCACGCGCCTCGTACACTGCGCCATGAATGAATCGCTCCGCGTACGGGGTTCGGCCCGCCGGATCGATCGGCGTGCCATCAAGCGTGAACTCCATCAGGTCGTCGACCTCGACGCATTCGGGCGCCCGCGCGCGCGACAGGACGTAGCGATCCGGCCGGTCCGGATGGCGGATGCTGACGTGGCCGAAGGCATCGACCACCTCCTCGTGCGCGAGAATGCGGTTGGCGGTTACGAGCTCGTCGAACATCCGCGACAGTGCGCACATCGCCGCTGCACGATACCATGAATGGTATGACCAAACGCCTCAAGACGGCGGTGGCAACGCGCGGACACACCGAAGCGCTCAAGGATGGAACGGTGAAGCCTCGCACGTTCGAGTTCGACTTCGAGGAGGTGCCGATCATCATCAAGGCCTTCCGCCGGATGGTCCGAAGCCAGGATTTCGACATCTGCGAGCTGGCGATGACGACCTATCTCTGCGCGCGGGCGCACGGCAGACGGTTCACCGCCATCCCGGTGTTTCCGATGCGAGCGTTTCACCACGGCGCGATCGTCTACAACACGAACAGCGGAGTCCGCACGCCGAAGGACCTGGAAGGCCGGAAGGTTGGCGTCAGCCGCGGCTACACCGTCACGACGGGACTGTGGGTGCGCAGCATCCTGCAGCACGAGCACGGCGTCGATCTGCGGAAGGTGACGTGGGTACTCTCCGGCGACGAGCATGTCGCCGAGTACCGGCCGCCGGCCAACGTCGTGCCGATCGATCCGGGCCAGACGCTGGAGGACCTGCTCGCGGCCGGCGAGATTGCGGCCGCTATCGGCGTGCAGGTGGACTCGCCAGAGGTCCGGCCGCTGATCGCGAACGCGACAGAAGCCGGCTTCGACGCGTTGCGTCAGCGCGGCCTGTATCCGATCAATCACACCGTCGTCGTCGGAAACGCCTGCCTCGAGGCAAACCCGGATCTCGCATCGGATTTGTTCGACGCATTTGGCGAGGCCAAGCGACGCTATCTCGATCGGCTGAAGAACGGCCAGATCGAAGCACCGGACCCGACACACGTGCGGGTGATGGAACTCATCGGCGATCCGGTCCCGTACGGCATCGAGCCGAACCGCGGGATGCTCGAATCGATCGTGCAGTACTGTGTCGAGCAGAGCATCCTGTCGCGGCCGTTCACGGTTGAGGAACTGTTCGCGGTGCCGAGATGACACAAGACGCGGGTTAAGTTTTCTCCGTCTTCTCCGCCGTCAGTCGCTCGACACGGTTCAGAAACGTCAGAAGTCGCTCGGGTGCATTGCGCTCAGTCTGCTCCTCCACCGGCACATCCCAGTACTGCGCGTTCGGCAGGCACTCCTCGAGATACCGTGCCGCCGATGTCGCGTGTGAGGCGTCGCGGCCGGGCACAATCAGCGCGGCGACCGACAACTGGAACAGATCCTCTGGCTCGGCGCCCGGCGCCGTGTCGCGATCGAACAGGGTCCGCGCGGTGGCGGCGACGCGCTGCAGATACTGGTCGAGGTCCTGACGCGCGTACGATGCCGCGAACTCCGGATCGTGGCGCAGCACTGACACCCACGGCCCGACGCGCGGATCCTGTCCGAACGATGTGTCGCTGCCCGTCGCGAGCGCGACAACGGCCTCCAGCCCGTTCTGCCTGACGTAGTCGAGGTGTTCCGCAAAACGCCGGTGACCGTTGATGCGGTACTTCGCGCCGCCAACTGGCCACCACAGCAGCAGGCTGAGAGTCACCTCTGGGTGCGAGACGCCGAAAGCGATCGCCGACGAGCACCCCATGCAGCCGCCCATGATGTGAGCACGCGTGATGCCGAGATGGCGGAGGAGTCCACGTCCCTGCCGGACGTAGTGCGCCCACGTCACGCATTCGACACGGCCCCCGGATCGCCCGCTCTCGCGCCGATCGAACGCGACACACATGTACTTCCGCGACAGGTGATCGAAGATCCTGGTCCGCGCGTAAACGCCGAGCGTGGTCCATTTGTCGAGGGTCGCATCGAACCCGCCGGGCGAGAACAAGAGCAGCGGCGTACCGCTCCCGTACACTTCGTATCGTGTGGTGATGCTGTCGATCACCGCTGTCGCCACGCATCCTCGCGTTCGTGACCGGTTCAGGACCTGGACGCCGGCGCCGCGCCTCGAAGCGGCCGGCCGGCGCGCACATCATCGCACAAAGCCGAGATCGCGCTCAGCGCCATCGCACCGACGTTTGCGTAGCGATCCATGTTGTCGTCGACAGCCGACGCGAGATATCCGATCGCAGCGGCCAGGGAGCGGATGCGGCCGTCGAGCCATGGACCGCCGCCGACGCCACCGAGGACCGGAATGTGCACGGCACGAACGACGGCGGGACCGGCGATCGGGCCTGATTGCCGAAAGTCCAGCAGCGACGCACCCACTTCCTCCAGCTGTTGCGCCTCCCGGACGAGGCGATCGACCGCCGGCGCATCGAGAGCGGCCGTCGCGACACCGAATTGCGCCCAGACAGGAATGCTCGATCGCGTCATCGCACGAACGACATCGGCGGAAGCGGCGGCAACATCCACCTTGACGAGATCGGCGGCGCCTTCACGAAGGAGACGCATCGCGGCGCCAACGGCAGCGTCAGGTGTATCCTGCAGCGACGTCACAGGCAGGTCGCAGCTCACGAGCGCGCGAGTCACGCCGCGGCGGACTGCCTGGCACACGAGCAGCATCTGATCGATCGTGACGTCGGCTTCACTGGCGTGGCCCCACAGCGTCACGCCGACAGAATCGCCGGCTGACACGATCTCCACGCCGGCGCGATCGGCAATCTGTGCCATCTGATAGTCGTAGACCACCACGCCGACGATCTTGCGACCGTTGCGCTTCATCTGCCGCAGCGCGGCCACCGTCATCCGGTCGTCCATCAGCGGCTGCCATTATTGCAGACCGGTGCGTATACGATTCCGGAAGAGCATACGAATGTATGTGGAGCTACGGAGTCCTTGACAGTCGCAACAACCCGTCCGAGTTGAATTGCCGCGGCGACGTGGAGTGGAATTCACCTCGGAGCTCGTGTGCGAGGCGCGGAGCGACGATCAGCGGCTGTTCAAGAAAGAATAGACCTAGAACACCACCTTGATCCCGAGCTGCACCTGGCGCGACGAGTTGACTGTCCGCAGGATCTGCCCGGCGGTCCCGAGCGGCGCCTCGTTCTCGACCGCGCCCGCGAACACCGGACGCGTCGGCGTCGCGAAATTCGCCCGGTTGAACAGGTTGAACACCTCGAGCCGGATCTGGACGCGTGTATTCCCGGCGAGGGCCTGGTTCTTCACGAGCGACAGATCGACGTTGGCGAACCCGGGGCCGCGCAGGAAATTGCGCGGCGTGTTCCCGAGCGTGCCGCGCGGCTGCAGCTCGAAGGCGCTCACGTCGAACCAGTGGTTCGGATCGCCCGTGATGAGCCCCGACGGATCGGTGCCGGGCTTCACGTTGGGCCGATCCTCGGCGTTGGTCGAGATGTTACCGCTGCGGGACCAGTTCGGCGTCTGAATCGACGGCGTGAATGGATAGCCGGTGTGGAGGGAGACGATCGCGTTCAGCTGCCACCCGCTCAGCAGCGGGCGGTTGCGAAACTCAGGCAGCTCCCACGTGGCATTCGCCGAGAAGACGTGGCGGGCATCGAAGGCGGCGACCGCCCATTCCGCATTCAGATCGTACGGATTCTGCGGATAGACCGACGACGACAGTGTGTCGGTGCTGACCTGCGCGTCGGCGTTGTCCATCGCCTTGCTGAGCGTGTAGGAGAACTGCGCCTGGTAGCCGTTGCCGAAGCGCTTCATCAGGCTCGATTGCAACGCGTTATACGTCGAGCGTCCGTTGGACATGCGATAGTCGATGCTGCTCCACGCCGGATTGCGGCGCGGCGCACCTGCCGGGAAAAACAGCGTGCCGTCGGCCTGCACGACGGGCACGACCGGATTGCCCTCGATGGCGTTCACGAGATTGTAGCCGCGCGATCCGGCGTAGCCGAGCATCATCGCCCAGCCGGCCGCCAGCTCGCGCTGCACGTTCACGTTGTAGGTCCACCCTTTCGGCTGCTCGATGTTGTAGTCAATCGTCCGTATGCTCAGCGGACCAGCGGTGGCGCCGGTGGAAAACGACGGCGTCGGGAAGGGAATCCCCGCGCCGCTGACGTTGACCGGCAGCACGAACGGCGGCGTCTGGATGGCAATGCCGAGCGAGCTGTTGTACGGGCCGTCGGTGTCGTAGTACAGCCCGCTGCCGCCGCGCACCGCTGTGCGGCCGTCGCCGCTGACGTCCCAGGCAAAGCCGACGCGCGGTGCGATGTTCCTGAGCGACGGATTGACGAACGGTCCGCCGAGGACCGTCGTCGTGGAGCTGCGCACGTCCGGCAGGTACGCGTCCAGGCCGTTCCTGTCGGAGGGGATCGTGAAGAACTCGTAGCGC
>DATFWL010000257.1:0-113435 GCA_035259385.1 Vicinamibacterales bacterium
CTCCTCGAAATCAGTCCGCCCGAGCGCGGCCAGCGCACGCACGTGCGAAGCCCACCATAGGCCGACGCGCATTCCCCGCAGTCGGGACCACTGTTCGAGGCCCTCGGACAGTTCCTGGACGCGTGAATCGTCGCCCCGCGCTGCCGCGACAACGGCCTGGATATACCAGCACGGCCACCTGGTGTTCTCGTATCCGTGGGCCTCGCACACGGCAAGAGCTTCTTCGACCAGTTGCTCGGCTTCCTCCCACTGGCCGGTCTTGAAATCGTCGTGAGCCAGCTGGATCATCGCGATGATGCCCGACGCGACGGCGCCCCCGCGACGCGCGTCGTGCACGACGCGCCACAGGCCATCTCGACATCCATCGATTCGGTCGACGTGGGAGGCCGACATCGCGATGCGGATGATCTGGGCCGGGTCCGACTCGCCAGCGAGTACGGCGATCGCCGAATCGAGCGCCGCGAGCGCCGTCCCCTCCGCATGCGCGGGATCCGCAAACACCTTGCTGTTCAAATCCAGGGCGAGAGGAATCCGCTCGGTGCGAGCCATCGCCTCCTCGAACGACCGCCACAGGTGCTCGTCCCCGGCGTACGCGCACACCATCAGGAGGGAGTAGAGCGCCTCGGCCACGGCGGGATCGCGAGCGTCGTTGACGCCCGCTCGGCTCTCAATCGCCCCGACGAGCAGGCGATGGGCTGTCGCCACGTCACCGTCGCCGTTCAGCAGGAAGGCGGACGCGGCGACTGCCGCTTGGAGGGACCCCTCGACTTCCACCTCTCCTCGACGGAGCTCGGCGAGCACGTTCGAGGCATTGCCGAGATCTCCGGCCACGTCCGCGCCGATGTACGCGGCCGCGGCCAGTCGCCGGTGTCCCTCGGTGCTCCGCGGACTGAGCTCAGACGCGCGAGTCAGCGCCTTGACGCAACCGACAACGTCGCCCCGGGCGAGGATCCGCGCCGCTACTGCCTCGAGTTGGGTTGCGATCGACTCATCCGGCTCGACGGTCGACTCCGCGAGGTGCCAGGCACGGCGATCGGGCTGGTTCGCCCAGACCTCGGCCAGCACTCGATGTGCGGCTCGACGTTCTTCCGCCTGAGACAGATCCACGACGGCCGAGCGGATGAGAGGGTGGCGGAACACGAGCCGGTGTGTTGCATCGTCCAAGTACGCGAGTCGCGAGTGCTCTGCAGCCGCGAGATCGCGCGCGCTGGCATTCGCGGCTGCTCCAGCTTCGAGGACGCGCAGGTCTCCGGTGCCATCGAGCGCCATGAGCAGCAGCAGCTGTCGCGTCCGCGGCGGAAGCTCCGTGATCCGCGATCCGAAGAGCGCCTGGAGCCGTCGAGTGATCGGCAGAGGGGAAGGCAGCGCCGTGGCGGATGCGCGCATGCCCGGGCTGAGCGCGTTGGGGAGCTCCAACAGCGCGAGCGGGTTTCCTTCCGCCTCGACCAGGATGCGTTGGCGAACGGCCGACACGAGTTCGGGGAACCGACTGTCAAGCAGGTGCGCTGCCGCCCGATCATCGAGCCGCGGGATCTCCAGCTCGGGAAGTCCGGCGTGATCGAAGAAGTGCGCCGCCCCAGTCCGCGACGCGGCGATGAATGCGACCTGGCTGCCTCCCAGGCGCCGCGCCACGAAGCTCAGCACGCCGGCGCTCGCTCGATCCAACCAATCGATATCGTCGAGGATGACGAGCAGTGGTCGTGCAGTGGCTGTCTGCCGGAGCAGCATGAGAGCAGCGTTTGACACGACGAGCCTGCCGGGGGGCGCGCCATCGCCGAAGCCGAGCGCGACGTTGAGCGCGTTTCGGTGGACCGCCGCGAGCTCTGGCAACGCACTCAGAAGCGGGAGGCAGACCTGGTTCAGACCGGAGAACGTCGTGTCGGCCTCGAACTGGACACCACCAGCGCGGAGGATGCGCATACCCACAGCCGATGCCGCCTCCGATGCGGCGGTCATGAGGACGGTCTTGCCGACACCAGGCTCGCCGGTCACGAGCAGGGCTCCCCCGTCGATGCGGGCGGCATCGAGGAACGCACGGATGCGCTCCATCTCCGACTCGCGCCCGATCAATTCACCGTCCTCGCGGCTGTGGCCTCGCTGCTCGTCACGCCGCAGCGCGCGTGTGTCGTTCATGGATGCCGTGCAGGCGGACCTCCGTCTCCGGAAGTCTACGCCACGCAGGTAACGGGGCAAGAGTCGAGTGCGCCGCCCGCAATGGAGTCATTTGACGCATGACGACGCGCCAGGGCCGGATACAGGATCGCCTCGCTCGATGATTCGGAAGCTGCGATGCCGAGCGAAGGTCTGGGAAAGAGCGATGTGACGGACCGTCAGAGCGACGTCGATCATGACGCCGTTGTCACGAAGCGGAGCCCGTGGTCGATGGCTGAAACGCTCGCCCGCCTGTCGGCCGTTGTCGCGGCACGCGGCATGGAAGTGTTCGCCGTCATCGACCACAGCGGCAAAGCCCGGGAGGTCGGTCTCGACCTGCGAAACACGAAACTCGTGATCTTCGGGAGTCCATCGGCTGCGACGCCGGTGATCGAGGCAGCCCCGCTTGCGGCCCTGGACCTGCCCTTTCGCGTTGTCGTGTGGGAGGACGGATATCGCACGCTGCTGAGCTACGCGGCACCTGGAGCGGTCGCACGACGGTATGGCCTCGATGGAAACCTCGCCGACGCACTTGCGAGCATCGAAGCAGTCACCAGCGCAGTCATCGACCGCTAGAACCGATGAACGCGACCACCGCCTCGTCCGTCGCTCCGACCACTACGTCTGGTCGCGGGAAACAGATCAATGCCGGTCGGTTGCGGGCGCGGCTTGGCGCATCAGTGAGTGCCGCGGCCCTGCTCCTGCTGTGTCGCACGGCGTCAGCGCAGACCACGTACGGGTTTATCGAAGGGAGGATCACCGACGCGACTGGCGCGGCGCTGCCCGGGGCCACGGTGACTGTCACTCAGCCGACGACCGGCTTCGCCCGGACCGTCGTGAGCAACGAACTCGGACTGTATCGCGTGCTGAACTTGAATCCTGCCGATTACGATGTCACCGTCGAGCGAGGCGGATTCGCGAAGGCGACGCGTCGGTCAGTCCGGATCGACGTCGGGGAGGCCGTCGTCCTCAACGTCGCGATGGAAGTGGGCAACCTGGCGACCGGGATTGAGGTCGCTCCGTCGATACCGATCGTCAATGCAGCATCGCCGGAGATCAGCAGAACGATTGACACACGCCACGTCGGCGAACTGCCGCTGAACGGCCGTGATTTCACCCGCCTCACGCTGTTCGCCCCCGGCGTGGTCCAGACGTCCGGCATTCTGGCGTCCATCGCCGTGAATGCGACGAGCGTGTCGCAGAACAATTTCCTGCTCGACGGCATCGACGCAACGCGCATCGACGACTCCTACCCGTCGAACGGATTCGAACGCGGTTCGCGTCTGCAGACTGCGAGCGTCGAGAGCATCGAAGAGGTTCGCGTGCTCACGACCAACTACTCAGCCGAGTACGGGCGCGCACCGGGCGCTGTCGTCAGCGCGGTCACGAAGTCGGGCACCAACGCCTTTCACGGGTCCGGCTACGCGTTTTTTCGGAATGACCGCTTCGACGCGCGCAATTATTTTGATGGTCCTCAGAAGCCCGCCTTCGACATGAAGCAGTTCGGGGCGAGCCTCAGCGGCCCGATTCGCCGCAATCACCTGTTCTTCTTCAACACCTACGAAGGTTCGCGCAAGGATCTCGGCGCCACCGCCTCTGGCACGGTGCCGTCCGCCGCGTTGCGCGCGCGCGTCGCCCCGGCACTTGCGCCGATCCTGGCGTCGATCCCGCTGCCGACGCAGGCGACATCGAATGAGGACATCGGTCTCGTTCAGTACGCCGAGAATACGAACATCAAGGAGAACATCTATTCGGCACGTATCGACGCGAAGGTGTCAGGCCGCGACAGCTTCTACTCGCGGTACAACATCCAGGACGCGCTCGTCGACGGTCCCCAGTACGTCGTGTTCGCTGCTGCACTTTCCGGACAGCGGCAGTACGTGCCGATTCGCACCCAGAGCTTCATTGCCTCCTACGTCCGAGTCCTGCAATCGAATCTGATGAACGAGGCGAAGTTCGGGATCAACCATTTCGGGGGCCGGCTCGGCGCGCTTGATCCGCACTCGCCGCAGCCAGTACCGCAAACGACGATCACGGGCGTCAACGTGGTACCTGGGCTCGCGGCGGAAACGTCGCAGCGGAACACGTCATTCGAGTACATCGACAACGTGTCGTGGTTCCTTGGCGCGCATACCATGAGAGCTGGCGTCAACATCCGCCGCGTGTGGCACGACTTCGACTCGACGGCAGCCACGACACTCGTCTTCGCGTCCCTGTCGGACTTCGTCTCAAACCGTCCGAGCCAGGCGACCTTCACGCCCGCTCTCTCGACGACGTTCATCCGCGGCTGGACCTACAGCGGATACCTGCAGGACGACTTCAGAGCGACCGGTCGGCTGACGGTCAATCTCGGATTGCGGTACGACTACACGCCGCCTTACGCCGACGTCGACAACCGGGTGCGCAATTTCGACGTGGCGACCATGCGCCCGACCGCAGCAGGCACGCAACTCTACGAGCCCGACCGCGACAATTTCGGTCCGAGGCTGGGCTTTACCTATGACCTGCGCGGGAGCGGACGCTCGATTCTGCGAGGAGGCTATGGCTATTACTACGGGCTGTCGCCACCGGTAGCGGCCGAGACGCTGCTTGTCGCGAACGCACCGGGGACCACACTGCTGACGCGTGTGCAGGATCCGAACCTCCAGTACCCCGTCGCGTCTCTAGCCGCCGGCGTGATGAATCCACCAACGCGGCGGGCCACGGATCCGAATCGACATGACAACTACAGCCGCCAGATGACGGTCAATCTCCAGCAGCAGCTCGGCGCATCGACTGCGCTCACGATTGGATACGTCGGCAACTGGAGCCGGCTCAACGAGCGAACCCGCCCCCTGAACCTGATCGATCCGGCGACAGGCAAGCGGCCGAACCCTCAGTTCTCACAGATTCTGTTCGCGGAGAGCTCCGGCAGCGCTACGTATAACGCCCTGCAGATCTCGATGACGCGGCGGCTTTCGAACGGCCTGGCGTTCAATGTCAACTACGCCTACTCCCGGCTGATGGACGATATCGTATCGCCTGAGAATCCATTCGTTTCGTGGGATGTGGAGTGGGCGCACGGCGACCGGGAGGTGCCCCACAATCTCTCGTTCAATGCGCTCTACGAGCTGCCGTTCGGGGCGGGCAAGCGATGGGGCAACAGCGGCGGTGGCTTCGCGCAGGTGCTCGGCGGCTGGCAGGTCAACGGCATTGTTCTGGCTCACAGTGGCCGCCCGTACGCGGTGACCCTTGGCGCCGTGACGCGTTCGGGGACTGGGTGGACCACGAATCAGCGCCCCAACGTCGTGCGCGGCGTTGCGCATGTGGGTGTGATCAACGGACCGACCGGTTGGCTCGACCCAACGGCGTTCTCCGATCCAGTGACCGGCACATTTGGCGATCTCGGGCGCAATTCAGAGCGCGGGCCGCACTTCGTTCAGGTGGACGCGTCGCTTTTCAAGGACATACATCTGGGAGGCAACCAGACGGTGCAGCTGCGAGTCGAGATCTACAACGTCGTCAACCGCCTGCAGCTGCCGGCGGCGCCGAACGCAAACTTCCTGGCGCCGGGCAGCTTCGGACAGTTCTTCAACACGTTCGGAAGGACGGAAGGTTTCGGCACGTCGCGCCAGATCCAGTTCGCCGTGCGGTACCTGTTCTGAGCTCGATTTCCGTCCGTGAGCGCAGGAACCGTCATGACGTGGGCCGACACACTCGAACGGGCGACTCTCGCGCAAAGGATGATCGCGCTGGTCGTTGCCCTCGTGTGCGGCCCACGTGCGTACGCGTTGGATGTCGCTCTCGACCTCAACCAGTACGCGCACACGGCATGGCCCCTCCGCGAAGGCTTTGCACAAGGGCAGGTCACTGCCATTGCGCAAACGCCCGATGGTTATTTGTGGCTGGGGACGGAATTCGGCGTGCTGCGCTTCGACGGCGTTCGGAGTGTGCCCTGGTACCCGCCCGGAAATGAACAGCTCCCCAACCGGTGGATTCGAAGTCTGCTCGCCGCGCGCGATGGGACTGTCTGGATCGGCACGCTGAAAGGTCTTGCCAGTTGGATGGACGGCAGGCTGACCCAGTATCCGCAACTCGCTGGCCACAGCGTCAATACGCTCCTTGTGGATCACGAAGGAACGGTATGGGCCGGCGGGTACGCAGGTCCGACCGGGAGGTTGTGCGCGATCAAGAGTGGCAACGTACAGTGCGAGGGCAGCGGTTTCGGCCAGTGGGTGGGATCGTTGTACGAGGACAGCGGCCACACACTCTGGGCAACGGCTCAGACCGGGCTGTGGCGATGGCGGCCTGGCACGCCGACGCATTACCCGATGCCTGACTCCTCGATCGGCTATTCGCAGGCGTTGAATGAGAACGACGACGGCAAACTGCTGATCGTTGCCGAGGACGGAATCAGGCAGCTCGTTGAGGGGAAGGGCGTTGCCTATCCACTTCCAGGCGCTCGGTCCAGGTTCAAACCAGAACGGCTGCTGCAGGACCGCGATGGCGGTCTGTGGATCGGGACCCTGGACCGCGGCCTCCTGCATGTACACCAAGGCCGCACTGATGTGTACGCGCAGGCGAACGGCCTGTCCGGCGACTTCGTCACGAGGATTTTTGAAGATCGTGAAGGAAACATCTGGGTCGCGACGAAGAACGGCCTCGACATCTTTCGCAATCTCACCGTCCGAACGATTTCCACCAATCAGGGCTTGCCGAGTGCACCTCCGTGGTCCGTTCTCGCGGCGAGGAATGGCAGCGTGTGGCTCGGCACTCTTGGCGGCTTGAGCAGATGGAATGGCGGACGCGTCACGATTTTTCGCCCGGCAGGCAACCGTTCGGCAACAGGAGTGCGGCGCGAGGCAGGGAGTGGAGGAGGACGCGAGATATTCGATAGCGGGCTTCCAGACGACGGCGTAGGAACACTCTTCGAGGACGAGAGCGGGCGACTCTGGGTCGCCACGCTGCGCGGGGTGGCGTACTTCGAGAACGGTCGGTTCATTCCTGTCAGCCTCCCCGCGGGACGAACGTCTTCGATCGGCGGAGACAGCGCGGGGAATCTCTGGATTGCCAACGAAGCGCGCGGCCTCTATCGCCTGCGCGGCGAGAGAGTAGTGGAACAGATTCCGTGGAACAAACTGAAAATCGGCAACCCGGTGACGGCTCTGTTGCCTGATCCGAAGCAGGGTGGCCTGTGGCTTGGGCTCGAGGGTCACGTGACGTACGTCGAGGACGGTGAGATCCGGGCATCGTACACAGCCGTTGACGGTTTGGCGGAAGGCCGCGTCAACGACCTCCGGTTCGACGGGAGCGGTGCGCTCTGGGTCGCAATGGAGACTGGCCTCAGCCATGTCAAGGGTGGACGGGTCGTCACATTGAGCCGCAGGAACGGATTGCCGTGCGACTCTGTGCACTGGATCATGGAAGACGACGACCAATCGGTGTGGCTGTACACGGTTTGCGGGCTGGTACGCATTGCCTCGACGGAGTTGAATGCGGCGGTCAGCGATCCGACGCGTGCGATGCAGACGACCGTGTTCGACGGCTCCGACGGCGTGGGACTCCGCGTGCTTCCTTCCGTGTATCGCCCTCAGGTCGCCAAAACCGCCGACGGAAAACTGTGGTTCCTGCCTGGAGATGGCGTCAGCGTCGTCGATCCGCGTCACCTGCCGATCAACACCCTTCCGCCGGCAGTCCGCATCGAGCAAGTGACCGCCGACCGTAAGACGTACGACACAGCGTCCGACGTGCGCTTGCCTCCGCTGGTTCGAAATCTGGAGATTGACTACACCGCGCTCAGCTTCGTCGCGCCCGAGAAGAATCATTTCCGCGTCAAGCTGGAAGGACGGGATCCCGATTGGCAGGACGTTGGGAATCGCCGACAAGCGTTCTATGCCGACCTCTCTCCGGGCACGTACCGCTTTCGGGTCATGGCCTCGAACAACAGCGGCGTGTGGAACGAGGCGGGGGCCTTCATGGATCTGTCCATCGCGCCGGCCTACTATCAGACGTCGTGGTTCCGTTTGGCGTCAGTCGTCACGGTTCTGGTTGTGTTAGTCGCATCGCATCAGTTGCGTCTCCGGCAGATCGCACGCGATTTCAACATGCGCCTCGACGAACGCGTCAACGAGCGGACGCGCATCGCCCGTGAACTGCACGACACGCTGTTGCAGAGTTTTCAGGGATTGATGCTCCGCTTTCAGAGCGCCCGTGACCTGCTGCCCGCACAACCCGCCAGGGCCGTCGAGGCACTCGACGGCGCTCTCGATCGGGCCGATCAAGCCATCGCCGAAGGCCGCGACGCGATTCAGAATCTGCGATCGTCCACAGTTGTCGGCAACGAATTGTCGCTGGCGATCACGACGTTGGCCGAAGAGCTCAAAGGCGGCACCCGAGAGAAGAGCTCGGCGATATTTCGCATGTCCGTCGAGGGCTCGCCGCGCGACCTGCATCCAATTGTCCGCGACGACATCCACCGCATCGCGCGCGAAGCGCTGCGCAATGCATTCCGTCACGCACAGGCGAATCGCATCGAGGCGGAAGTCACGTATGGTCCGCGCGAGCTTCGCCTGCGCATCCGGGACGACGGCAAAGGCATCGAGCCGCAACACCTGAGCAGCGGACGCGCGAGGCACTGGGGGTTGGCCGGTATGCGCGAGCGCGCCGTTCAAATCGGCGCCCAACTGAGTCTGTGGAGTGAAGTGGGAGCCGGCACCGAGGTGGAGTTGCGCATTTCAGGCGCCGTGGCGTACAGCGCACCAAGCGGCGGCAGCGGCCGCCGAGGCTCGTTTCGGATGAGTCGCAAGGAAGGAAGCGGATCATGAACGCCGGGCAGACCCCGATCCGGGTGCTCTCTGTCGACGACCATCCCCTGCTCCGCGAAGGCGTGGCCTCGCTATTGGCGGGTCACGATGACTTGAAACTCGTGGCCGAGGCTTCGAATGGCCGCGAGGCCGTCGAGCAATTTCGAGCGCACCGCCCCGACGTCACGCTAATGGATTTGCAGATGCCCGAGATGAACGGTGTCGAGGCCATGATTGCGATCCGCGCGGAGTTTCCTTCGGCTCGCATCATCGTCCTCTCGACGTACGCCGGCGATGCGCAGGCGTTACGCGCGCTCGAGGCTGGCGCTCGGGCTTACTTGCTCAAGAGCGACCTCCGGAAAGAACTTCTGGACGCCATCCGTCTCGTTCATGCAGGTCACAAGCGGATCGTGCTCGAAGTGGCGACGACGTTGGCCGAGCACGCGGCCGATGAAGCGTTGTCGCTGCGGGAAATCGAGGTGCTCAGGCTGATCGCCGGCGGGAACGCCAACAAGATGATCGCCGACCAACTCTCCATCACCGAAGAAACCGTCAAGGGCCACGTCACCAACATTCTCGCCAAGCTGGCTGCAAACGATCGAACGCACGCGGTCACGATCGGCCTGAAACGCGGAATCATCGACCTGTAGCCAAACCCCCCGAAAGAGGGGCGTCGCTCAAGGACTTCCGGGGCGGGCTCAGACGTCTTGAACGCGCTACCGTGAGCGCAGGCGTCCTGTGCAAAGACTTTTCTCGACCTTTCCCTGTGGACTGCCGGGTGGAGGCCTGTTACTCCTGCGCGCTGCAGCAGCTGTCCCGCTGATGTACGCGGGGCTGCTGACGGTCGCTTCGTCGCCCCCGGCCATTCTGGAAGTGGTCACAGTGGCGGCCGCAGTCCTGTTGCTGATCGGCTTGTGGACACCGCTCGCTGGCGCGCTGATTGCCGTCACGGAGCTGGGCCTTGCAGTCCTGCATCCTGCCGAGCCGTGGACGTACGTCCATTTCGCGACGATGGGCGCCGCACTCGCGATGCTCGGACCTGGCGGCTGTTCTCTGGATGCACGCCTGTTCGGACGCAAGCAGATCCAGATTCCCCCTCAGCAGTAGTCGCACCCTCGCTCACCCGAAAGGGTGAGCACTCCGCCCGAAAGGGGTGTGGACCGACCTGGCGATCGAGGCGCCTCGCGGAACTCCCATCGAGGGTTGTTGACAATTCGCCTCGGCTTCAGACTGCGCGCGAAGGGGAGATCGGACATGACAACTGCACGCCCTGCTTCATCTCGGCCCGCTTCGAGCACGAACACCTCGCGCACGGAACAGAACAACGCCAGTAGCTGCGACGACGGCCTCTCTGCATTCTTGAGAGTGCGTTCTCGCCTGTTCGGCATCGCCTACCACATGCTCGGCAACGCCGCCGAGGCCGAGGACGTCGTTCAAGATGTCTGGTTACGCTGGCAGACGACAGATCGCAGCGTGGTCCGGGACGCGGCGGCATTCCTCGTGACGGCGGCGACTCGATTGGCGATCAACGTCGTGCAGTCGGCACGATCGCGCCGGGAGACGCACGTCGCGCCCTGGCTGCCCGAGCCAGTCGACACGAGCGCCGACCCTGGACTCGGAGCGGAACGACGCCAGGCGCTGGAGTCGGGGGTTCTGCTGTTGCTGGAAAGGCTCTCGCCCGTGGAACGAGCTGCGTACATCCTTCGAGAGGCGTTCGACTATGCGTACCGTGATATCGCAACGATCCTCCGGCTCGAAGAGGCAAACGCGCGGCAAATCGTGAGTCGCGCTCGGCAGCACGTGACCGGTGGCCGAAGGATGCCCGCGAGCTCGACGGTGCAAAGACGTCTTCTCGACTCCTTCATCGCCGCAGCCCAGCACGGCGATGTCGACGGCCTCGAAGATCTCCTTGCGTCGGAGGTCTCCATCTCGGCCCGCGCGGCCGCGGCATGACGTCACAACCCGGCTCCGTACCCGGTCAATGGCTCATAGAAGCGCGACCAGGAGGCAGCCATGATGATGTCCGATATCGCAGCGCTCCTCACGGGCGAACGCATGTTGACGAAGTATACGGGCGGCGTCGAGCCTCCCTCACGCGACGAGATCGCTCGACTCGCGTACCACTTCTACGAGAGACGCGGGCGGCGGCATGGTCAGGATCTCGACGACTGGCTCGCCGCTGAACAGGAACTGACACGCCACTGTCGGTAGCCGAGATGGCTTCAACACTGAAAGGGATCTCGATCATGAAACTCGTTATCATCGGCGGCACCGGGTTGATCGGCTCGAAGCTCGTCACCACGCTCCGTGAGTACGGCCATGAGGCCGTGCCGGCCTCGCCAGACACCGGGGTCAACACGCTCACCGGGAACGGACTGGCTGACGTTCTTCAAGGCGCGACGGTCGTCGTTGACGTCTCGAACTCTCCTTCGTTCGAGGAAAAGGCCGTCATGGACTTCTTCACCACCTCCACGAGGAACATTCTCGAGCACGCGGCAGCAGCCGGTGTGAGGCATTACGTCGCGCTATCAGTGGTGGGAACCGAGCGGATTCCCGACAGCCCGTACCTCCGCGCGAAGAACGCTCAAGAGAACTTGATCAAGGGTGGCGGCATCCCGTACTCGATCGTTCACGCCACGCAGTTCTTCGAGTTCGTCAAACGCATTGCCGATGAAGCCACCGTCGGAACGACAGTCCGGCTGCCACCGGTGCTCTTTCAGCCGATCGCGGCTGATGACGTCGCGAAAGCGGTCGGCAAGGTCGCCGTGGGCGCCCCGGTGAACGGCACCGTCGAAGTGGCCGGTCCGCAACAGTTCCGTTTCGACGAGCTGATCCGTCAAGGCCTCGCCGCGTACAAGGACCCTCGCGAGGTTGTGGCCGATCCGCACGCACGGTACTTCGGGGCCGAACTCGATGAACGTTCGTTGGTTCCTCGGGGCGAGGCGCGACTTGGCGACATCCGGTTCGACGAGTGGCTCGGCCAGCCGGCGCTCCAGCAGCGATAGCCGTATCGCAGGCCTCGCGCGAGCCAGCAGCGTTGGCGGCGGTGAGCGAGGCAACGACGGAGACGCATCATATGGGTACACAAGTCGACGCCGGCGAACCGGTCAATGGGTCATTGAGAGAGGCGTCGCTGGATCGTCTCGCATGCCTGTTGCGCCATTGGGCGTGGGCTGACGAAGCGAAGACCGCCTTTGATCAAGAGGTGGCCAACGGGTGGGACGACGACGACGACGATCCGACGTCCGATCACCCGTTCGGCTCCTACTATCACTGGTGTGCACTACTGTGCGGCTTCAGCGAAGCGGCACTCGAGCACGGGCTTCTGTCCCCGCTCCAACTCGACGCGATCCGTCTGGATCTCGAGGTCAGTCTGCCTCGGCTGCGTGCATGCCGGCAGTTGCTGGTCGTGATCCCGGCAGCGCTCGAGGAGCAGCCCCGAATCCTGGACCTGGTCCGCGATGAAGAGACGCTCGGGCGGCTGCGGCGCGTCCACGACGCGTTCGGTGAAGCACTGCGCGAGGAGCGGCTGTCGCGTGAGGTTGATTCACTCGATCATTGAGTATCAGGCTGGCCCGCCCGCGTACGCCCGCGTCGCGTGCTGGAAATGGCGTGCGGCTCGGGCCGGGTCACCCTCACGCTGGCCGCGGCCCTACCTACGGCCGAGATCGTCGGCGTGGATTCGTCGATTGAGATGCCAGTTGACCCGTTAAGAGGGCGGACACCTCGCCGATCGAGTGCCGTGTGGTCATTCATGTCACAACGCATCACCCTATCCGGTCAATGCTCGTAGAACCACGACCCGGATTCGGAACCGACGGAGCATGAGAACGAGGCAGCCATGACAGACGTCAGCACCGCCACAGCCAACGCATCGATCGATCGTGAGTCGCCATCGACACGACTCATCGCAGGAGTCAGCGTGTCAGACACTCCGCTCATCACAGCGGCGGTCGAGTATGCGCAACGGGTCTCCGAGCCGTATCTGTTCAATCACGCGATGCGTTCGTGGCTGTTCGCAGAAGCGATTGGCCGCATGAAGGGAATCGACTACGACCGCGAGGTCGTGGCTATCGGCACGGTACTGCACGACATCGGCCTCACCACCAGTGTGTCGGGGCCCAATCGCTTCGAAGTGAATGGCGCTGATGCCGCACTGTCGTTCATCAGGGGCAAAGGTCTCTCGGATCGCCGTGCTCAACTGATTTGGGACCTGGTCGCGCTCAACTCGACACCGTCGCTCGCGCTGCACAAGGAGCCAGAGGTGGCGGTAGGCACGATGGGGATCGGTCTCGACTACGGCGGCTTCGGCGTTCAGGCGCTTCCGGCGGGCGATCTCGACCGCATCCTCAGCGCCTATCCCCGCTTGAAGATGAAGCAACGATTTGCCGACACCTGCTGTCGGCTCGTTATTGAAAAACCGGAGACGAGTTCCGACAACTTCCTGCGCGACTTCGGCGAGCGCTTCGTCCCTGGCTACAAGACCGTGTCAACCGTGGACCTGTTGATGAACGCTCCGTTCGACGAATAGCTGCCGCCGATGCGGCGACACCATCAGCGACGCAGACCAGACGCTCGCCATACACGAGCCGAGATCTGCGACAAGGCTTGCGGCCACTCCGATACCTCTCCGCTTTAGAATCAACGCGTTGCGGGCGGTCCGAATCTGATCGCAACGCGCTCCTTCAAGACCTCACGCGTTCCGCGATTCGGTGGCGTTCAACGTCGGCGATTCGCGTGATGTCCCAGTGAGAACCTTTTCAACGTCACCCGCGTCTCAGGGTGATACTGTTGTCATCGGTCACCGAGGGCAACTCCATGAGCAAGCCGTCCGATCTCGTCCAGGGAACGCTCGATCTGCTGCTGCTGAAAATCCTCGCACTCGGGCCGCTGCACGGGTGGGCGGTGAGCCAGCGACTCCAACAGATGTCGAGCGAGGACCTGCAAGTCAGCGATGGCTCCCTGTACCCGGCGCTGCACAAGCTGGAGCAGCAGGGTTGGATCAAGGCGGAGTGGAAGACCAGCGACCTGGGTCGCCGTGCGAAGTTCTACGAATTGACGCGAGCGGGTCGAAAGCAGTTGGCGCGTGAGACGGCCAACTGGGAACGCCTCGCCGCCGCGATCTCCGCGATTGTCAGACTGAAAGAGGTGTGACGTGGGCCGCTGGATGGCAAAGCTCGTGCTCCGATGCCGATCACTCCTCGCATCCAGGCAGGTCGATGCAGAACTCGACGGTGAATTGCGCTTCCACCTCGAACAGCATATCGAGGCGCAGGTCTCCCGCGGCGTGGCACCCGAGGAGGCACGTCGCCGGGCCGTGATCGCAATCGGCGGACTGGACCAACAAAAGGATGCATGTCGCGACGCTCGCGGTGTGACGTTGATTGACCATGCCCTGCGCGACCTTCGATATGCCGTGCGCATGCTGCGGACGAATCCGGGATTCACGCTCGTGGCGATTCTCTCGCTGGCGCTCGGCATCGGTGCGAACACCGCGATTTTTCAACTGATTGAAGCGGTTCGACTGCGCAGTCTGCCAGTCCCTCGCGCCGAGGAACTGACTGAGGTGCGTATCGCGGGTGGCAATGGAGGGTGGGGCGTCTCGGAAAACGAGAACTCTCAGCTCACATTTCCAATCTGGGAGCAGATCCGCGATCAGCAGCGGGCGTTCTCGGGAATCTTTGCGTGGGGTACAACGCCGCTTCCCGTCGGCTCAGGACCCGACGCGCGGCGAGTGGCCGGTTTGTGGGTCAGCGGAGAGGCGTTTCCGACGCTAGGCGTGACGCCCACAGTCGGTCGCCTGTTGGGTCCCGCAGACGATCAGCGCGGCTGCTCGCCGACCGTCGTCCTCAATGAGGCATTCTGGCGCGCACAGTTCGCCGGAGACCCGTCGGTGATCGGTCGAACCCTGATCATTGTCGACCGCCCAGTCCCGATCGTTGGCGTTGCCGCGGCGGGGTTCTTTGGCCTGGAGGTCGCCAAGCGATTTGACATCGCGCTGCCCACGTGCGCCGCCGCCATCTGGGGCAGTCCCACGGACCGCCGAGATTACTTTTGGTTGAGTGCGATGGGCAGGCTGCGCGACGGGTGGACGATCACCCGTACGGGACAACACCTCGACGCGCTGAGCCGCGGCATCTTCGAAGCCACAGCTCCCGCCGACCGCCAACCGAACAGCATCGAACGGTACCGTCGATTCCGGCTGACTGCTCTACCCGCCTCGAACGGCGTGAGTTCGTTGCGAACCACCTACGCTGGCGCACTATGGCTCCTTCTCGGAATGACTGGTCTCGTACTGCTCGTCGCGTGTACCAATCTCATGAATCTGCTTCTGGCGCGCGCCGGGGCTCGGGAACACGAGATTGGCGTGCGCCTGGCCATCGGAGCCTCCCGCGCTCGTGTCGTTTCACAACTTTTGACAGAAAGCATTCTTTTGGCGCTCTGCGGGGCTGGGCTTGGCATCATGCTCGCTCCTCCGCTGAGCCGAGGCCTGGTTGCGCTCTTAGCGACGACCAACAATCCGCTCGATCTCGAATTGCGCTCCGGCTGGCCGGTTCTCGCGTTTGCCTGCGGCGTCGGCCTGATTGCGTGTCTGCTCTTTGGGCTTGTCCCGGCGTTTCGCGCGTCGCACACCGACCCCGGCGTTGCGATGAAAACGGAAGGACGCGGGCTTACAGCCAATCGAGACCGACTCCTCATGCAGCGCTGCCTCGTCACCGCACAAGTCGCCATCTCGCTGGTTCTGATGTTTGGCGCGGCGCTTTTTGTACGGAGCTTCAGGAATCTGATCACGCTCGAAACGGGCTTGAGACGTGATGGCGTCATGTTCGCCATGTTCGCCGACTTCTCCGATCGCCCGTCGCCGGAGCGCGTGTTGCTGTCACAGTCGGAACTCCTTGAACGTATTCGATCCGTCCCTCAAGTGGAGTCAGCGGCAACCACGACGCAGTTCCCGTTGAACGGCAGCAGCTGGACGCAGGCCATCGAACTGCCCGCATCGAGCACGCTGGAGAGCCGCTCGTCGAAGTTCACGTACGTCAGCCCCCACTACTTCAACACTGTCGGCATGCGACTCGTGGCTGGCCGCGATTTCGACGACGGTGATACCGCCACGTCGCGACGAGTCGCCCTCGTCAATGAAACCTTCGCTCGGCGTTATCTTGGGACGGCAAACGCGATCGGTGTCTCGGTGCGCACGGTTGCTGAACCTCGCTTTCCTTCAACCGTGTACGAGGTCATCGGCGTCGTGAGCGACACGAAGTACGCGGCCTTACGCGAACCGATTCCGCCGATCACGTTCGTGCCAATCGCTCAACATCCAAGCCCGCGGCCGTGGCCGGGCATCGTCATCCGATCTTCGGCCCCGCCGTCGACGGTCATGGCGGCTGTGAAACGAGCGGTCGGAGAATTGCGCCCGAATATGACGATGGGCTTCACTGTGTTCGAAACTCAAGTTCGAGATGGCCTCGCTCGCGAGCGCATCCTGGCCTGGCTCGCAGGTGGCTTTGGCGTGTTGGCTGCTTTGCTCGCCATGATCGGCGTCTACGGCGTGATCTCGTATCTCGTCGTGCGGCGGCGTCACGAAATCGCGATTCGGTTGGCACTCGGCTCAGGGCGGACGCGAGTCGTTCGTATCATTCTCAGAGAGATCGCTGTTTTGTTGGTTGTCGGTTTGGTGCTCGGAGGAGTCCTCGCGATCGCGATGGCATCCGGCGCGAGCAGCCTGCTCTTCGGCCTGTCGTCGCGGGATCCGATGACACTCGTTGAAGCTGCGGCCGCCCTGGCGTTGATCGCGTTCGTCGCTGGTTCGTTACCGGCGTTCAGAGCGTCGCGGGTCGATGCGACCGCCGCGCTCCGATCCGAGTGAAGCACATCACGCCGGCCCGCTCGAGCAGCAGGCGAGGCGCGCCGTCCATTGGCAACGCGCCGTGCTCCGCTCGCGATCGACATCGAGGCGTCCGCCTCGTCCGAGAGCAGTTATGGCCGTGAGTCACCGCGATAATGTCGTCTCGCGCCATGCGAACGGCGCGACCTGGGTTTCGGTCCGTTCCTGAGTTACCGTTTAGACTGCGCTCACATCGCCGTGAGTGAGCAGATCGACCAGCGTGGCGTGCGGCGTCCATCCGGCAGGCGCGCCGCGCACGGAGGTCGGATCGAGATCCACAAGACCGATGAGAACTTCGGCGACGATGCGCGTGCCGAGGGGGCCGAGCCGATTGCCGCCACAATGGACGTCCGCTTCGCGGAGGATGTAGTACCAGAGTGGTGTGCCGCCATTCCATCCGATGCGTTCGGCTGTGACAGCCTTCCGGGCTGCGCGACGTGTCACGCGTCGACCCTTCGTTCGGTCTTCTCTTGCGCCGGAGGGACGAAGACCATGGACCGCAGAGACAGCCGTGACCGTCGTGGGATGTCAGGCATCGCCTTGGCTCCCTTCAACGGAGAGGCTCCGTCGCTTGCCCGCATCACCACGACGGAGAGCTTGCGTGAGCATCTGCGGTGGGCTTGAACTCGAACACTTCACAATCCCGCCCTATCTGTGTGCGCTCTATTCGCTCGACGCCACCCGCAATCCGGTAGCCTCCGAGGTGGCGGCCAGTGTTTTCGTCGAAGAGATGTTGCACATGGCACTCGCGTCGAACCTTCTCAACGCCGTTGGTGGACATCCACGTCTCGATTCGCCGCGGATGTTGCCGGGCTATCTCCGGTGCCTTCCACACGGCGATTGCTCGTTCCAGATTCCGTTACCGGGAGCAAATCGCCCACTACTATCGTTTTCAGGAACTCAAGCTTGGCCGACGCTATCGTGGCGGCGACCCGCCGCAATCGGGTCCGACAGGCGAGGCGATCGCGATCGACTGGAGTGGTATCCGACCGATGCGACGCAATCCCCGCACCAGCGACCATGCGCCGGGCACCGCAATCCGTCGCGCGCAGGAACAGTTCAACGAATCCCACTGCGCGCTCTTGCGGGCGCTGCACCAGGTGTTCAACGGCAGTCCGCTCGCGCTCAGGACGGCGATCGGCTCGATGTGCCGCCTCAAGGCCCAGGCCCAAATGCTGATGGAGATGCCGACCGAGGACGGGACGACGACCGCAGGACCGACCTTCGAATACGTCCCGGCCGGCAGCGATCTTCCGCGATGATCGCAGACCGAATCGACGGAAGAGGTTCGCGGGACTCGCGTCCGACCGCCATGTCGGGCTGCGGAGCGACGAGAACCGACGCGACCACGTCCGAAGTCATGAACAACGCGGCCTGAATCGATTCCGCTCACGAGACTGGCGGCAGCACTCCCCGCTCGCGGAGGACGCTCACCACGTCCTGCTCATTCATGTAGAGCACGATACACGGTGAGTCGCCGCCGCGGTCCACGACGAAAGTCGAAGGGAGCGTGACGGTGGCCGGCTCACCGTTGGCGGCCTGGAAGTGCCATCGGAATTGCGCTCGAACAAGCGCGTAACGGTCGGTCAGCGTCGTTTCCTCAAACCCGACAAGCGCCGTGTCCTGATAGCCGACCGACTCTAACAGCTGCCTGCGTTTTGGGATCGCGCGCTGGAGGTCGGCGGAACTTACGACCTGAGCCCCCTTGGGGCCCGCGATCATCACGCTTCCGGCATACATCGTCGCGAGCCGTTCGACGTCGGACGCCGCGCTCAGTGACTGAAAGCGTTCGAAGAACGCGCGAAGCCCCTCTGTCGTGTTTTTCTGATCTCGCATATGAACCCCCGTTCATAATTGTACCATATTTTGGATATTTATGCAACGCGGAGGTGGGACGGAGTGGCATGCGTAATCCGAGCATCGTGGGTCCACACGAGCCAACGTTCGGTCTGCGGTTCCGTCTAAGAGTGCGTTGCAAAATTAGCTCAAAGCGGGGCGTGTCCGCGAACAGCCCCACCGGGTGCTCGCCAGAAAAGCATTGGTCACGGCCCACGGCTCCGCGCCCGGCGGGGCGGCCCCGTTCGCGGCCACCCGCGAGCGAGCTAATTTTGCAACCTGCTCTAAGAACGGCGTGACGATGCTTCAGGACTTCCGGTATGCGGCGCAGAACGCGTTCTTCGATCGCCTTCACGGATCGCCTTGCCGCCGACTTCGGGCTGCGGGCCGTGACGCTGGCGAGCGACGGTCAGTTGAGTGCAGGTTCGGCGAGCTGCTCGCCGGGCATCGTGAGATTCGGCATCGGTTTGCCGAGAAACAGTCGCCGGCACGCGTAGCCGATCCAGCGCGCCCACCGCGTCGATCGCTGCACGCGGGCGCTGTCGGTCGCGATCCCGGTGTTCGCGTACATCTGTCGATACAGCTTCGAAATCAACACGAACGCGATCCGGGCGCGAACGGATTCGACGACCCGCGAGCGCGCCCAGACGTGACGCCAGCTGTAGAAGCGGTCCCACGCGCCCTGTGTGCCGAGCCGGATGTCCTCGAGCGACATCGTCGGGTGCGGCGCGTACAGTCGCGGTCTCTTCTGTTCCGGAATCAACCAATGTTGCGTGAGCGGCACACCGTCGACCAGTGTCCCGCGATGCCCCTCGTCGGCCGCCCACTTGTCGAAATCCACGGTGCCGGGAAAGGGTGTGAGCAACACGAATTGCGCGAACGTGAGGTCGGCGCGTTCGGCGAGCGCGACGGTCGCCTCGAACGTGTCCAGCGTATCGCTCGGCAGCCCGAAAATGAACGAACCGAGGACGTGAATATCGTGCTGGCGGAACGCACGCAGGCGCGTCACCAGCTCCTCACCGGCGAAGTTGAATCCTTTGTAGACGTCCTTGAGACCGTCGGCGGTGACCGATTCGACCCCGACGAGCGCGCCGCGGATGTTCGCGCGACGCATGGCGCGGAGAAACGCCGGATCCTCGGCCGCTTCCATCGTGATTTGCGTATAGAAGACCAGATCGTCCGGTAACTCGGCGAGTCGCGCCATCAACGCGAACCGCTCGGCGCGCAGGGCCTCGAGCTCGCGCAGCCGGGATCCATCGGCACGTCGCTTCGCCTGCGCCAGATCGCTCAACGTCACCGGATAGAAGTTGTCGTCGGCGAGCGCGATGAAGCGAAATCCCAAACGGCGCAATTCGACGATCTCCTGAATCACCCGTTCGACGCCGCGTTGCCGGGGCTCCTGGCCGTCGGTTCGCCAGACAGAACAGAACGAGCAGTGCTTGGGGCACCCGCGAACCGTCTGGACCGACGCCCACATGTATCGTCCGTTCGGCAGCAGATCCCAGCGCGCTGACACGAACTGATCGCCTGTGACGCGGCCGCCCTCGTAAACCCGCTGCGGCTGCCCCGCGACACAATCCTCGATGACACGCGACCAGACGAGGTCGCCGTCTCCGCGCACGACGGCGTGTGCCGTTCCGTGCTCCACGGCTTCATCCGGAAATAGCGTCGCGTGAATCCCTCCGAACACCACCCAGGCCCCGCGACGGCGCACCTCGCGCCCGATCTCGTACCCGCGCCGCGCATTCCCGGTGTGGATGCCAATGCCGACGACGTCGCCGGCATCGATGGTGTTGACGTCGAGCGCGTCCAAGGTCTCGTCCACAATGCGCGGATCGCCCCAGCGACTTCCGGTGGCGGCAGCCAGGACATACAGCCAGCGCGGCGTAATCACCGCCACGCCGAAGGATTTCGTGCTCGGGTTGACAAGATGGACGCGCGGCATCGGCGTCACTCGTTCGACGGGAACGCCGGTTCGGCCACGTCGCGGATCGGCAGCACCTTCCGTTCCGCCACTTCGTGTTGAGCCGTCACGGCAACCTTCGCGGACTGCTCGACGCGGGGCGTGCAGCCGCGGTGCAATTGCGCGGCGCGAAGCCCAGACAGCACCACGAACTCGAACACGTTCATCCCATCCGGCCGCTTCACCATGCTCAGCCTTTCAGCGTGTCCGCGAATCAAGCACGCGCCCCGGGAGGGATGTCACGACGCCGGTCCGATCACGGATCGGCATCAACCCTCACGAGCGCAAAGGCTTTGGTGAGGGCTCGGGCCGGAATGGCCGAAGGCTCAGAAAAGCGGAGCAGCCAGTATACGCGCAATTCAGCGACCGGGTCGTCGCCGTTCGACGCGGAGCGCGCGTGGCCCGCTGACGAGGTCCTCGAGCAACTCGAAGGTGACGCTGTCGCCGACTGCGAAGGCATTGAACGACGTCCCCTCCTGCACATCGCTGCGGTGGAAAAACACCTCGCGACCGCTTGCCGGCCGAATGAAACCGTAACCCTGGCCGATGAATAGCGTCACGATCCGGCCCGTTCCCGGAACGCCACGCGGTTCCGGCGGCCGGGCGCCGGCGACCTTGCGAGCAGGCGCCACCTTGCCGCCGGCGCGTCGAGTGCGCTCGCGCACGGCTACCAGCGCGGTTCCCGACGACGATGCGACTGCCCTCCACCGAAACCGCCGCTGCGCGCGGCCTTTGGACGGGCCTCGTTCACGGTGAGGTTTCGGCCGCCGACCTGCGTCCCATTCAGCGCGGTGATGGCGTTCTGCGCCTCTTCATCCGTGCTCATTTCGACGAAGGCAAATCCGCGCGCGCGGCCGGTGGCTTGATCGCGCATCACGTTCACCGACTCCACCGATCCGGCCCGCGCGAACAGGTCCTGCAACTCCGTTTCACCGACTTCGTACGGCAGGTTTCCGACGTACAACTTCCGACCCATGACATGAACTCCTCTCTCGCACAGCGACGTTCGCGACGCCGGCATCGGCTGGATGTCGTCTCGTATTGAGGCTGAACTTCAGAAGGAACGAGCCAAGACTCGTTGCGCTGGAGGACGGCAAGTACGCGGCAAATCCAAGCGTCCACTGTATCACGAGGGCCGACTCAGGTGCGGTTGGTGCTATGATGAGCTACCGGATTTTCCCACGCGCTCTGCCATCTGTAGGCGTGACGAGCCGCTTCTGGCCCGCTCCTCCTCACATCCAGCTTAGCTACGAGACGAATCCGTTTCCGGAGCCGCGGCTCCGACGCGCTGGTCACGCCGTGGTGGCGGGAACGCATCGCATACTCGCCCTGCAGCGCCCTGGGAATCGCGGTCGGGTCACGAAGGATCGTGTCAAATGTCGTTCTCGAAACTGGGGTTGACGCCCTCGCTCTGTCTCCCATTGGTGCGTCTTGGCTACGAGCAGCCCACCCCAATCCAAGCTCGCGCCATTCCCGTTGTCCTGACCGGAACCGATCTGCTGGCGCGTGCTCAGACAGGTACCGGCAAGACGGCCGCCTTCGGGCTGCCCATGATCGAGCGCATCGCCGCGCGGCGCGAGGGGGGCAAATCTCGACTCCCGCGAGGACTCGTCCTCGTGCCGACACGTGAACTCGCGGTTCAGGTCCATCGGGCGCTCTCGACTTACGGCGCGCCGGCGCAGCTCCGCGTGACCGCCATCTTCGGCGGTGTGGGAATGGGGCCGCAGATCCAATCACTGAAGCATGGCGCCGACATCGTCGTCGCGACGCCCGGCCGGTTGATCGATCACATGCAGCGGCGCACGGTCGATCTCTCCGCGATCGAAATCCTCACGTTGGACGAGGCCGACCGGATGCTCGACCTTGGCTTTCTGCCGGCACTGCGACGGGTGATCGCGTCACTCCCGCGCTCGCGTCAGACGCTGCTCTTTTCGGCGACGCTGCCCGACGCGGTCGTCGGCCTCGCAGCCGAATTCACGCACGACCCCGCGCGCGTGGACGTCTCGAATGGGGAGGCGGTGGCTCCGACCGTGACGCACCAGCTGCACCGGGTCGCCGTGGATCACAAGCGCGCCGTGCTCACGCACGTATTGACGCAAGAGGCCGACGCTCAAGCACTCGTCTTCTGCAAGACCAAGCGGGGGTCGGATCGCGTCGGCGAGCACCTCGAACGGGCGGGCATCAAGACGGCCGTGATTCACGGCGACAAGAGCCAGGGCGCACGAACACGGGCACTTGGCGACTTCAAGGCCGGCCGTGTCAATGTTCTGGTGGCGACCGACATCGCGGCGCGCGGACTGGATATTGCGCAGCTGCCGCTGGTCATCAACTACGACTTGCCGCTCGTGGCTGAAGATTACATTCACCGGGTCGGCCGGACCGGTCGTGCCGGACGCAGCGGGCGGGCCGTGTCACTCGTCTCGGCAGCTGATTCGCGGCTGCTGTGCGACATTCAGAAGTTGTTGCCAGCGCCGCTGGAGCAGGTCGGTGTCGGGGGATTCGATGCAACGCACGCTGAGCCGTCGATCACCAGGCCGGGTCGGACTCGCGGTTGGTGGCGCGACCGTCGATTCCTCGGCTCCCGACGAAACTCGGGGCGGAAGCCGCGACACGGCCGCATTCAGAAGACTCGAGCCGTCTTCTCCCGTTGACGAGCGATGCGACAAACCGCGGAGGCCGCATCCTCGTAACCGGGCGCGGAACGGACCTGCGACAGTTTCCGCTGATGCGCGAAAGGCCCATTCGCTGATCGAACTCCAGGTCACCTGTTCCGCACGTACATGACCGCCGCGCCTCCAGGAATGATCGCGACCGCCACCGGGTACGGACGCTCCGCTTCATTGCTGGTGACCGTACGTCCCGCGATGATGCCGACGGCAGACCCGAAGACCACATCGCTCAGCCAGTGGCGATTGGCGGGCAGGCGCGAGATGGCGACGTACGACGCGAAGATATAAGCCGGCACGGACATGCGCCAATTCAGATGCCGCTCGAGAGCGGTCGCGAACGCGAAGGTGTCAGCGGCATGACCCGACGGGAAGGAATTCTTCCCGCTGCCATCAGGTCGCTCCCGCCTGGTCGTGTACTTCAAGGCCGCTGTGAGCGCTTCAGACATGGCAAGGGCTTCAATCAGATCCATCCCGAGATGCGACACCTTCGGCTGGTCATTGATTCGTCCGACGGTGTACACGACCGCTGCGCTCGGCAGCAACGTGTAGAGCGCTCCGAGAACCGCCCCCGGCTTGAAAAAATTTTCGGCCGTGGTGTTGCCCACCAGTGCGCGATTCACATCGTCGTCAAACGGGTGCGCGGCAAGCGCCAGGCCACCTCCAGCGCCCGCCCACAGCAGGTTTTCGGTCGTCGGCAGGTATCTGAAGTTCGTGACGACGTGCTTGGCCATCGCCTTGATGCCGGTGTGTCGTGGCGTCGGCGGCGGTCCGGCGGGCTGCCGCGCAAACAAGACATCCGTGTCGAACGAACCCAAAAGCGACGGGCCGGACAACGCCGCGGGCGGGGCGGCGTCGCTCATGCTCACACCCGGTGGATCGCTCGCCTGAGCCTGCGACACGCCGCTAGCCGTGGTCATCACGATGATTGTGAAGTACGTCAGCCTGAGAAACCCGCGCATCACTCCTCCTTGGAGGCACACGTCGACCGCGAAGGGCGAAAAAGGGATGGAATTAAACGCGGAGGATCGTCGGAGGACTGGCAGTGGGAACGGGGACGAGGGCGGACGCTACATCGTGAACCGCCACGCGCGCTGCAATGAAACGCCAGGCTGATGTGAGCGAAAGCGCTCGGATGCGGCCGGCGATGACGATCGTACCAATCGCAAATGCGACGCCGATGCAGAGAGCAGCGACGACGGCGTTGGCCTCAGTGTCGTTGCCGTCCTGCAGCGTCTGATCCCAGCGGTCGAACATCTCGACGACGGGTGCGCCAAGCGAGGTGGCGATGATCGACGCGATGAAAAGTCGCCGGACCACTGAACCGGAGTGTAACACGCGTGCGACTCTGCCTTGGCGTTCGACTATCGGGTTTGAATTCAGCGAGTTACAGCTACGCGCGCGGCAACAGTATCGCCGAAATTGTATGACCTCTTGATGTCGTCGAATCACTTACCGATCTCGTTGAGCTGATGCCCAACTTGTTCATGACCGGTGGCTTCGTCTGGCAGCGCGTATCAAGAACCAGCCGAGAGCGCCTGCGGCGCCGAGATCATACGCAAGACAAAAGGCCGGCCACCACGCGGGTACTCCGGTGTTCTCGACGATAGATCCGTGAACGGCGTCCAACACACCATGGCCAGCCAACCCACCGACGACGATCCATGCACTTGCCTTGAATCCGACCACCGCCGCAATCCCGAACAAGCTCATCACGGCTGACTCCGAGAGCACCGTTTGCAACGAGCCGATCATCGCCGCGAACAGCACGTAGTACGACGCAATCACGATCAGCACCGTCGGATAGAACGCCCGTTCACGATCGAACCCCACCCATCTCGCGAACACTGCGACGCCGATCGAGAGGACGAATCCGACAACGTAAGGCTGCATAAAGAACTCCTCGAGGTCGCGGACGACAGTTCGTCCAGATGTACCGTGAAGCGCACCGCATGCACGACGTCGCGAATCGCCTCCCTTGACGTCTGTGCGGCGGTCTGATCCGTCGATCTCCTCACCCTCGAAGCCGCGCTCACGCGATTCGAGGCGGTTGATCCATGCGGTGCTGAAATCGTGACGCTGAGATTCTATTCAGGCCTGTCGGTGCCCGAAGTCGCCTCGCACCTTGGCGTATCGGTCAGCACCGTGGAGGGCAGTGGACGCATGCGCCAGGCGACAACCAGGAGCCACGTCATCCACACCGCGTTCACGACTTCGCCGAGGACGATTGCGATGGTGTTCGTCTGTGAAAACCCGCCGATGCCGGCGACCCAGCCCTGCACCAGGTATGTGACGGCCGAGAGCCACATCAGGTACGCGACTGACCGCGGGACCCGGGCCGTCCGAAAGACCGCGAATCGCAAACAGGAGCACTGCGAGCCCCAACGCGAAGTTCTCGTAGCTCCTCATTCCCCATTCAAGCCAGCGGATGGCTTCGGCGGCTGCGAAACGCGCGGCCTTTTCGGCGTCTGGCGCGTTCGCCCACGCGTTCACGGCCTGCTTGAGGGCCACACCGTCCACAGCCAGGACGCCGCCACACAGCGCCAGCGTCACCAGCGTCGACGCGGCACCGAATCGACCCGCCCATCTCGCCGCCTCCGTCTGGGCGTCCAATGCGAAGAACAGCGCGAACAGACCCGCGAGGAAGGTTGCCATGCATGCGAATTGGGCCACGTGCACGGCGGTCCAGATTCCGCTGCCGGCGTAGGCGGCGAAGATGACCGAGTGGTGATTGGCCTCGCCGCCGGTGTGGAACAAGGTCACCACGACGTAGAGGAGTTGTCCGATGAGCAGCAGCGTCGCTGAGAAGCGCAGCGCTGAGCGATCGAAGGTTGTGGAGTTCATGACCGAGCTCCTCGTCTGATTCAGCGAACGACTTCGAAGTGCGCCATCATGCCCGCCGCGTGGTGCTCGAGGATGTGGCAGTGATACATCCACATCCCGGGCCTGTCGTCGGGATACCACGCAATCCGGACGGTCGCCTTCGGCGGCACGTTGATGACGTCCTCCATCGATCGCCACGCCGGCTCGTTTCCATTGATCTCGAGGACTGGAAGAAGAATCCGTGCAGATGGAACGGATGATCCATCTTCGTCGCGTTCACGACGTCCCACACCTGGAGTTCTCCGACCTTCAGCGCCGGGCACCTGCCCGTTGAATCCGTAGCCGCGGACAGTGCGGCCAGGAGCAATCGCCCACGCGACTTCACTCGCCTCGAGGCGGAAGCGGATCACACTGCCAGCCTCCGTGGCCGGGGTGAACTGGTCATCGGTTGCGAACGTCGCTGCTTTCGTATTGCCGTGATTCGTCATGTCGATGCCCTCCACCAATCTCCAGTCGCGGGCGATCCGCTGACATTAGTGAGAGTAGCGGGAGCGCTGGCGATGAGGATTGAACGACGGCGTCGATTTTCTTGAATAAACTTGCTATCCGCGCCGCTGGGGGACGGCCGACACGTCGAAGGGGAACGGAATCTCGAAGAATTCGCCTCGCATCATGACTGATGGCGGGAGCCCGAACATCTGGTAGAAGGTGCGCGTCAGGTGAGCGGCATCTGCGAAGTCTGCCTCATGAGCGGCGGTCGAGATTGTGCGCTCCCGACCGATGACCAGCATGGCGCGCGTGAGCTTTCTCCAGAGCATATAGCGGCGGAACGCCAGGCCGACCTGTTGCTTGAACAAGTGCGCGAATCGGCTCGGCGACAGGAACGCCAGTGCCGCGGCGTCCTCGATGGACATCCGCAGGTCGTCCGACGCACGAATCGCCGCGAGTACTTTCGTGATCCGCTCGTCGAGGCGGCGACTGGGCGGGGCACCGGCACACAGAGCATGAACACAGTGCCGGACGAGCGTGCCAGTCTCCAGGCTTTCCAGCGGGTGCTGCAGGAACTTCCGCAGTTCTGCTGCGCACGTCGCAATGCGCGCTTCAGGAACGATGTGATATCGTCACGCAGCGACGTCTTCAGCCACACGCCCTCTGCGGACTCCGGATCCACGAACACCATCCCAGTCCGAAGTCCATGATCTTCACTTCGTTCTCGGCCAGCTGCCTCTCGTCGGGCTTCGGCGGGACGATCATCACATTCTCCGGTTTCAGGTCGCGGTGGACGATACCCAGCTGGTGAGCGAACTGCAGTCCGTCGAGCAATTGACGAAACCACGCTCGCGCGTGCCGATGATCGGCACGATGAGTCGGACCCCGAGGTTCTCCATCCAGACGCGTTCGCCCTCCGGCAACACATCTCTGAAATCGGCCGGGAAGTCGCGAATCACCTTCGCGTCGTCGATCACGCGCAGCAGTGTGTGTTGCTGCGACAACTCATGTGTGATCAGTGAGGATGACGAGGAATGCCCCTCGAACGTCTCACTGCGTTCCTGCGCGCGATACAGGACGTGGAGTGACGTCGGGTGCAGCACCGAGTCGATGCGCGTGCTCACCAGCCGCGCGATTTCGGCCAGCGAGTCGCGCTGGCGGACTTCGTCGATCAGGCGCGCGAGCACCTGCTCCTGCTCGTACGCCTCGCGGAAGAAGCGCCGGTCGAGCGCGATCTGCAGCCGCTGCCGCGATTGGAGCGCGGCGCCGATGGCCGCGATCCACACGATGTTCAGCCAACCAGAGCCCTGGGTGAGCATCTGCCCGAGGGTGCGATCGGGATTCCTGACGATCGACCGGACGAGCAGCGCGATGGGCAGGACGAGCAGCGCACGCAGCGCCGCGCGCGCGAACAGATACTGGAGCCCGCGGCGGACGATCACGCGGACGTCGAACAACTGTTCTTTCCAGGCCGCCGTCGCGATCGACGCCGGAATGGCCAGCATCGCGAGGAACGTCGGCGGATACACCAATTCCCATGTCGCCTGGCTGACCCAGGGCATCGTGACGAACGCGAAGGTGATCCCGACAGGGTCGCAGGCCGTGATCAATGACGCCATGACCCATCGGCTCCGCCGTCGACTGCCGGGATCGGGCAGGTGCCGGTAGTTGTGTACGGCCACCACCAACGCGAGCATCAGGCACGCACCCATGTACGCGAACTGTCCGCGGTTCCACGAGAGCTGCGGTCAGGAAGACCCGCGAATGCGCGACGAAAAACTCCTGGCTGCGCGCTGTGATGTCGTTGGAGCCCATGAAACTCAGCACCGCGCGACGAAGTACGCGAAGCCGAGCGCGATCGCGAGCACCGCTGAGAACAACGCAGGGACTGGAAAGATGAACCGCCAGGCGATGACGCCGGTGCCCGCCGTCGCCAGCGCGATAACCGCGATGATCGGCCGCAGGCGCGCCGGCTCAGTCGTGGCCAACGCCGCGAGCTGCCACAGCAGAATCGTTTCCATCAGCATCAGCACGCTGATCGACCAGCCGAATCCCATGAAGAAGTCGAGGTACGACCGGTTCGCGCCCATGGTGTCGAAGCGCACGTCGGTCATCGATTTCAGCACGGAGTTGTCGCCCATCGGCGACCACTGCTTCAGCCCGCCCATCGTGTGGCCGGCGGTGAAGATCAGCGAGATCACCGAAGCGATGCGCAGCAGCAGCGTCGTCGTCACGTTGCCCAATTCTAGCGGGGTGCCGACTGGCGATATTGTAAGAATGGGAACTGCACCGACTCAGACTGACGCCCCCTGCTGTTGCACGAGGCGGCGCCCGAATTCGTTCCGTACCTCGCGCATGAACTTCTGCGGCGGATGGCCCGTCATTCGCTGAAACTCGCGAGAGAAGTGCGACTGGTCGTAATAGTGATCGTAGAGCTCCGCCTTCAGGAGATCGAACGATACGCCCGCAGCCCATTTGCGGTAGAAGCGCTGGAACCGGAAGATCTCGGCAAGAACCTTCGGAGACAAGCCGACGTGCTGGTGGAAGAGTCGATCCAGATATCGCCGCGAGTAGCCGGTCTGCCGCTCCAGATCTCGGATCGCCATCCGGCCATCGACGGATCGAAGCCGAGCGACGCAGTAATCGACAATCCCCGGCTCGCGGCTGGTCTTCCTCGAGAGGAGCGCGAGCTGCCGCTCGATGTACGCGATCTTCCCGTCCACACGGTCCAGGTTGTTGACCGCCTCCTGCACGTCGCGGCTCCACCGTCCGAACACATCGTCGGTTTCCCAGAGTCGGTTGGATGTTTCAGACATCGGCACGCCGAAGATTGGAAACGCCCCGTTGGGCCGGAACTCGACGGCGATGAAGCCGGTCTTGAGCGGGCTCGTGCGAATGAGTGTCGCCGTGTCGCGGATGCCGACGAAGTTCATGCGGTGCGCCCGGGTCAGTTGAACGCGCCCGTCCGCCTCCGCCACGATGGAGTTGTCGTACGGGATGATCAGCTTCGCGCAGCCGTTCGGCGCCGCTATGCTGTTGGCCGCGGCGGGCAGGCCGTTAGGACTCTCGAGCACCCAGAACGATGCGATGTAGGGCTGGAGTTCCACGCGAGGCGTCACGAACCGAATCTTCATCGTCCCACCTGAGAACACCGTAGCACAGGGTTTCGGAGCCGATACGCTCGAACCGACGACATCCGTTCGCCGCGGGTCGCGGGGGATGCGACCTGACTTCTCGGAACGCTGGCAACGTATGAGGCGGGAGCGTGTTCATGTCACGCTCTCTCTCTTGGGAGCATTGCCCGTGCAGATTCGATCGCCGCGATGTCGATCTTCTTCATCGTCATCATCGCGTCCATCGCCCGCTTGGCCGCGGCGGTATCGGGGTCGTTCATCGCGTCGGTCAAGGCGCGCGGCACGATCTGCCAGCTCAATCCGAACCTGTCCTTGCACCAGCCGCACACGCTTTCCTGGCCGCCGCCGCCGACGATCGCATTCCAATAGCGGTCGGTTTCCTCCTGCGTGTCCGTGAACACCTGGAACGAGACTGCTTCGTCGAAGGTGAATTCGGGGCCGCCGTTGAGCCCGAGGAAACGCTGATCCAGCACGGTGAAATCCACGGTCAACACGTCGCCGGCCTTGCCCCCTGGATAATCGCCAGGCGCCCTGTGCACCGCGATGACGCGGCTGTCCGGAAACGTCGCGGCGTAGAACTTTGCCGCTTCCTCGGCGTTCTTGTTGAACCACAAACATGGCGCAATCTTGATCGTGTCAGTCATCGTCCTCATCCTTTTCGCGTGCGGCGGACGGTGGCACATCGAAAACCATGTGCCCAGTTCGCATCAAGGAGCAGCGCACGGCTATGCAAAGTATCGAACAGGCGACAGCCGCTCGGTCAAGCGAGGACTGCTCGCCCCCTAGTTGATGCGCGCGGTCACGGACTCCAGCGCCCTTTCGAACTGGTCCTGGCTCCTTGAAGCTCAACGGGACTGGCTCGAGATCTGCGGCCAATCGCTCGAGCTCTGCACCGCTCAGCAATTTGAGGATCCGGTTCCGGTGAGTGTTCTCGCGCCCATCCATGATCGATGCTGCTGTGTTAGAAACATGACATACTCGGCACAATGTCAGGCATCGAACAAAGCATCGCAGATGATGCGTTTTACGAAGTGATAACAAGGGAGCAAATCGCAGAAATACAGTCCAGCTTGAATCACTGCTATTAGGCCCGTAAGATCTTCTCTCGTAGTCGGCTCGCGTACGCGAGACCGGCTCGCGCAATTCCTTCTTCAATTCCGCCAGCGTTCACATGAAAGTCGCTTCGCGAGCGGCATCATCCGGGCTGGTCTGCGCGTTCGACCGTCGTCGGTGAGGAGACGTATCGATCACACGTCAACATCTTCAAATCTCTCACTCCACAATCACCATGAATTCCGCAGGCGACATGCACTGTGTTCTCGTGATCGACGACAGCCATGATCAGCTCGAGCTCATTCGCGAGCAGCTCGGACCACAAATGCGCACGATTGGCGCGACGGACGGATTGGACGGCTACAGGCTGGCATGCGCCGAACGGCCGGCCGTCGTCGTTCTCGATCTAGCGATGCCGTTCGTTGATGGTTGGACCGTATTACGGAAGCTTCGCAGCAATCCTGCGACGTCGAATATACCGGTCGTCATCGTCAGCGGTCTCGAGCCCGAAGCCATCGCATCGGAAGCCGAACGCCTTGGCGTCCGATTTCTGCTGCGCAAGCCGTACGACGTGGATGAACTCCGCAAAACGATCCGCACCGCATTGAACGCGGCAACCACGCGTTGAACGTGTTCGAGAGCCGCGCGTGAACGACATCGCGCTCCAGGTACCGAATCGGAGACCGATGACCTCGGTGCGCCCGTACCGTCAACTGTTCAGGTGCGCTTGGCATTTCATCTGCTAAATCCGCTAGAGGGAAGCTGACGTCCGGCACTCGAGCCACGTAGAGCGTCTGTCTCCAGGAAGGACTGGGTTCGCGATATGACTGCTCCGGGCGCTGGTGGCACGCCTAATCCCACGAACGATCCATCGTTGACGCAGGCGTACTTGGCGGCGATCGTCGAATCGTCCGATGACGCCATCATCGCCAAGAACCTCGACGGTGTGATTCAGTCGTGCAATGCCGCGGCCGAACGCCTCTTTGGCTATCCGGCGGACGAGCTGATCGGGCGGTCCATCCGAGTCCTGATTCCAGCGGACCGCCAGGAGGAAGAGGACCAGATTCTCGCCACGATTCGTCGCGGCGAGCGCATCGATCACTTCGAAACCGTGCGGCTCACCAAGGGCGGCCGCCCGGTCGATATCTCCTTGACGGTCTCGCCGGTTCGGGATGCCACAGGCGCGATCGTCGGTGTATCGAAGATCGCCCGGGACATCACCGAGCGGAAACGTGCCGCGGCGGCACTGGCGGCGCAACAGGAATGGTTTCGGGTCACGCTCGCGAGCATCGGCGACGGGATCATTGCCACCGACGCCGCTGGCAACGTGACCTATATGAACGGCGTGGCGGAGACCCTGACCGGCTGGACCAACAACGAGGCGACGGGCCGGCCATTGGCTGATGTCTTTCACGTCGTCAACGAGCACACGCGACACCGCGCTCAGAATCCCTGCGCGCTCGTCATTCGCAGCGGCCACGTCGTCGGCCTGGCGAATCACACCCTGCTGATTAGTCGTGATGGTACCGAACGGCCGATCGCGGACAGTGCGGCGCCGATCCAGGACGAGAAGGGGCACACGCTCGGCGTCGTGCTGGTCTTCCGCGACTTCACGGCGCAGCGACGAGCGGAAGCGGCAATCGCCGAACAACGGGAATGGTTCGAGACGACGCTGGAGAGCATTGGCGACGGTGTGATCGCGACTGACGTTCGGGGGCACATCATCTTCATGAATCCGGTCGCCGAGCAGCTCACCGGCTGGAACACCGGTGATGCCCGTGAACGACCGTGCACGGATGTGTTCAACATCGTCAATGAACAAACGCGCCGGACGGTCGACAACCCGGTGACGCGGGTTCTGCGCGAGGGGGTCGTGGTGGGATTGGCGAATCACACGCTCCTGATCGCGGCGGACGGGACGGAACGGCCCATCGATGATAGCGGCGCGCCGATTCGAAACCGCGACGGACGGATCGTCGGCGCAGTGCTGGTGTTCCGGGACGTCGGCGAGCGACGGCGGGTCGAGGCCGAACGCGATCTGGCCGCGGCAGAACGAGAACGTCTGCTGGTCGCCGAGCGGGCGGCGCGCGCTGAAGCGGAACGCGCGAACCGCCTGAAGGATGACTTCGTCGCGATGGTGTCGCACGAACTCCGCACGCCGTTGAACGCGATTCTCGGCTGGACCGATCTGCTGGTGCGGAAGCGACAGGACGAGGCATTCGCGACGCGCGCGCTGGATATCATCGCGCGGAATACGCGGCTCCAGTCGCAGCTCATTTCGGACTTGCTCGATATCAGCCGAATCGTGTCAGGCAAGCTCCGTCTCGAGATTCAGAGCGTCGAGCTTGCCTCCGTGGTCGATGCAGCGATCGAGACCGTGCAACACATGGCTGATGAGAAACACATCACGATCACCCGGGATTTGGACCAGACGCGTGGTCCGATGGCGGGCGACCCCGCGCGGCTGCAGCAGGTAGTGTGGAATCTGTTGTCGAACGCGATGAAATTCACGCCCAGGGGTGGGCGCGTCTCGATCGTGCTCCGGCGGACACGGTCCCGCGCGGAGATCGTCGTCGCGGACAACGGCGTCGGGATCCGTGAAGAATTTCTGCCGTTCGTATTCAATCGCTTTCACCAGGCCGATGCCTCGCGCGCGCGCCGCTTTGGCGGCCTGGGACTGGGCCTCTCGATCGTCAAGAACCTCGTCGAGTTGCACGGCGGAACGGTGTCGGCGATGAGCGCCGGCGAGAACCGCGGAGCGACGTTCACGATCGCGCTCCCGCTTGCGGTGCCAGCGGAATTGCGCGAGGGGGCGTTCGCGACTCGCGGATCGGCGATCGCGCTTGCCGAGGGTCTCTCGCTGAAGATGATTCGCGTGCTGGTTGTCGAAGACGACCCGGACGCGGCAGAGTTCGTGAAGAATCTGCTCGAGATGCACGGCGCGACCGTGCTGATCGCCGCATCGGCCAGGGAGGCGCTGACGACCATCGGGCGTGCCCGCCCGGACATCCTGGTCAGCGACATCGGGTTACCCGAGATGGACGGGTATCAACTGATCGAGGAGATTCGCCGGCGTGAGGCGGTGGATGGCGGACGGATTCCAGCCGTCGCATTGACCGCGTTTGCGCGCGTCGAGGACGGGACTCGGGCCTTGCTGGCCGGCTACCAGGCGCACATCGCCAAGCCCGTCGAGTCCGGCGCGTTACTGGCGACAGTCGCGAGTCTTACCGAGCTCGTGCCGGCGCAACGGTCAGATTCGGGGTCGAACTCCCATTGACGATCACGCGAATGCGTGGCCGACTCGGATGAGGTGGCCCGACATCTGGGTCAAACGGCATCGATTCGTTGGATGAGCAGGTAATGACGTTCTCTGATCCGAGACTCCTCGACGCAATCCCGATCGGGATCGCGCTCGCTGAGGACGCTTCCGCCGCGCGCATACGGGTCAACCGGCATCTCGCTCGACTGCTCGGCATCGCGCGTGGCCAGAACGCGTCGTTGACCGCCACATCGCGCACGCCCAACTTCACTGTCGTTCGCGACGGGCAGGTCGTGGCCGCCGACGATCTGCCGGTGCAGATTGCGGCTCGCACGAATGCTGTCGTGTGCGACTGGCGTGCTGAGGTCGTGCGCCCCGACGGTGAGCGCATCCCGATCACCGGGCATGCGCTTCCGATCCGCGATTCGTCTGGCGCTGCCATCGGAGGTCTTGGAATCTTCCTCGATGCGTCGGCGGTGCAGCGCGCCGAATTCAAGCGTTCCGAAGCAGAAGCACAGCTCCGTCAGGTACTCGACTCGATGAGTGATGGATTTGCCGCGCTGGATCACGAGTACCGCCTCACCTACGTGAATGAGCGGTGCGCGCAAGTCGTGCGCGTCCCGCGCGACCAGTTGATCGGCAGGCTGGTGTGGGACGTGTTCCCTGATGGGCCGCGCCTGAGAGTTCATGACGCGATCGAGCGGGCGATGCGCGAGCGAATTCCGATCGTCCTCGAGGACTACTATTCGCCGCTCGACCTGTGGTGTGAAATGCGTGTCTATCCGATTCCCGACGGCCTCGCGTCCTTCATCACCGATGGTGCTGACGACCGTCAACAAGACGGCGCTCGAAACCTTGTCGGCGCCACGCGCGCATTCGAAATCCTCGGCACTCGTGACAACCTCGGGCCGCTGATTGAAGAGATCAACCGGTCGGTTCGCCCGCATCGAGAGCTTCACCGCTGATGTCGTCGAGGTGAAAGCGAGCTCGACTCGGGTCACGGCCATGGTCATGAAAGAAGGCGGGTCGACGCGCAGTGCACGACGTCGAACCGTGGGGATCAGTGGGTCCCCCCAGCGGAGCATCGTCGGGATCGGAGCTGGCGGTTCGGTCGTCCTGGGAGTCCGGATTTCACACCCGGAGCGTGTGATCTATCCCGATCTCGGCATCTCGAAAATCGAACTCGCGCGCTACTACGAGCGAATCGGCACGTGGATCTTGCCGCACGTGGCGGGGCGTCCCTTGACACTCGTGCATTGTCCGTCCGGATTGGCGGGGCCCTGCAATTTTCTGAAGCACGCGAAGGCCTGGGGGCCGAATGCACTCCGTCGTGTGCGGATCCAAGAGAAGACCAAGATCGGGGAGTACCTCGTCGCCGATTCGATCCAGGCCGTCGTGTCGCTCGCCCAAATGGGGATCGTCGAAATCCACACATGGAATTCGATCGCCGAGGACCTCGAGCATCCAAACCGGCTCGTGTGGGACCTCGATCCGGGACCGGATGTTCCGTGGAACGAGGTCGTCAAGGCTGCGAGGGTCGTCCGCAGCGTGCTCGAGACAGTCGGGCTGAAATCGTGGGTCAAGACAACCGGCGGCCGAGGGCTGCACGTCGTCGTTCCGGTCAAGCCACGACGAACGGTTTCCAGCTGCCTCGAGTTTTCTCGTGCGGTGAGCGAGGCGATCGCACGGGGAGATCCACGGTCCTATACGACGACGTTCACGAAGGCAGGTCGCCAGCGCAAGATCCTGATCGATTACCTTCGAAACAATCGCACCAACACGTCGATCTGCGCCTTCTCGCCGCGTGCGCGGCCCGGCGCCGCCGTGTCGATGCCGCTCGATTGGAATGATCTGCGTCTGTCCCCGGGGCGCTGGACCCTGCTGACCGTTGTGAAGCGACTGGCCCGTATCGACACGGATCCGTGGAAGGAGTACTGGACCAGCGCACAACAGATCTCTGACGTGTCGCTGTCGGCGGTGATGAGTGCGGCTCGCAAAGCGCTGTAGGCGGCGCGCAGAGGAAATCCGCGCATTTCGCTCGTGTTCGAGCCTCGAGGAGCCTGAGACGCCGGCGAATCGTAAACGCCAATCTGCCGATTGATGGTCGGCTCAGCGGAAGGCGACCGCAGATAACGTTCGCTGAGCTCGCTGCGAATTGCCTGATAATCGCGGTCGAGCCTTCTCAATGAGCATCCTGCTGGACCTTCGTAACGCGGTGCGACAGTTCAGGCAGGCGCCAGGCTTCTCGATCGTCGCCGTGCTGACGCTGGCTGTAGCCATCGGTGCGACGACGGCCGTGTTTTCGGTGATCAACGCAATCCTTCTCCGTCCAGTTCACGCCCCCACACCAGACGCCGTCGTTCGGTTCGTCGTCACGAGCGGCATATCGACGTCCGTTGCCGGCGTTCGTGAGTTCGAAGCATGGCGGCACGCGTCGGCTTTCGAGCTGGTTTCCGCTCACCGACTGGAATACGTCAACGCGCCGACTCGGTCGGACCCGGAACAGATCGCGGTCGCGCGAGTCACAGGAGACTTCTTCAAGCTCTTCAACACGCCGATCGTGGCCGGCCGCGCGTTTACCTCGGACGAAGATCGCGTCGGTGGCCCACTGGTTGCGGTTTTGAGCTACGAGTTCTGGCGAGAGCATTTCGCGGGGACTCCGGCCGATACCGTCGGACAGTCGATCTCACTCGGCAACGCAGGTCACGTGATCGTTGGAGTCATGGCGGCCGGATTCGACACCGAACAATTCGACGCCCCGCCAGCGGTGTGGGTGCCATTTCAAATCGACCCGAACCGAGTGGACGGCGGCAATTTGTTCACGGTGACGGGTCGTTTGGCGGCCGGCGCCGGGATCGACGATGCCAATGCGAATCTGGCAGTGGTCCTGGCGGCGAGCCGGCAGCAGGCGCCAAGCACGATCAGCGCGCGAACGACCTGGTCGGTCGAGCCGCTTCGAGATGCGATGGTTGGAAACATTCGGCCGTCTCTGTTGCTGTTGCTCGCGGCTGTCATATTTCTGCTCCTGATTGGCTGTGCCAATGTCGCGAACCTTTCGCTCGCTCGAGCGGACGTTCGCGCGCGCGAAATGGCGATTCGGAGCGCGCTCGGTGCGAGCCGCCGTCGGATCCTGAGGTTGGTGCTCGTTGAATCGATGTTCCTGGCGAGCATCGGCGGGGCGCTGGGGGTGCTCCTTGGTGTGTACGGCGTACGGTCGTTGCTCGCGATCTATCCGTCGGCGAATCCTTATCGACTTGGCACGATCGCGGAAGCCATACCGCGGATTGGAGCCGGAGCGGCGGCGGTGACCATTGACGGGCGTGTTTTTGCCTTCGCGGCCGTCACGTGCGTGTCGACGGCCGCTCTCTTCGGCCTGTGGCCCGGACTGACTCTCGGTCGTGTCGACCTGGTGGCAGCGATGAAGGCCGGGACGGGTGGCTTCGGCCGACGGCACGCTCGCAGGCGTGACATGCTCGTCGTCGGCGAAGTCGCACTGGCGCTGATGCTGCTCGTCGGTGCGATGCTGCTGATCCGGAGTTCGGTCGCCCTGCGTGCCGTCAACCCCGGGTTCGATCCCGGCAACGTGATCACGACGCGGACGTCGGTGACCTCTACGCGCTTCGAAACGCGTGCCGGCCTCAGCGAGCTGACACGACTGGGCGTCGAACAACTCCGCTCGTTGCCCGGCGTCATGTCTGCGAGCGCGACCTGCTGCATGCCTCTCGAAACGGTCTGGCAGCTTCCGTTCATCGTCCAGGGCCGGCCGCAGGAATCATTGACCCGAGCCGGCCGGCTCACCTACACCGGATTTGCCGGCTGGACGTTTGTCGCCCCCGGCTACTTCGATGTGCTCAGAGTGCCGATTCTGCGCGGACGCGACTTCACCAATACCGATCGGGCGGGTGCGCCCGGCGTGGCTCTCATTAACGAGGAAATGGCCCGGCGGTTCTGGCCGTCACGTGATCCGATCGGAGATCGGCTGATTGTCGGGAAGGGTATGCGGCCGGAGTACGACGACGAGCCGGTCCGCGAAATCGTCGGCATCGTCGGGAACGTGCGGGATGCCGCGCTGACGCGTCCGGCGCGCCCAGCGATGTACGTGCCGATCGCGCAAGAGCCCGACGGCGTGACGCGTTTGAACGTTCAACTCCTGCCGCTGGTATGGATCGTCCGCACGACAGGCGACCGCGCGGTCGCGCGGAGGACGATCGAACGCACGGTGACTCAGATCAGCGGGCTGGCGTCCGCGCGAACCCGGTCGATGGAAGAAGTGATGTCTGAATCAACGGCCCGCTCACGTTTCAACACATGGCTCATGTCGATCTTTGGCCTGTGCGCGCTGTCGCTGGCCGGGATGGGTGTGTACGGCCTGATGGCGTACTCGGTTCAGCAGCGCACCAGGGAAATCGGCATCCGGATCGCGCTCGGTGCCGGCCTGACCGACGTGTGGCGGATGGTGTTCAGCGATGGATTGACCGTGACGGCCATTGGCCTTGCGCTCGGCCTGATCGCGTCGTTTGCGCTTGCCCGGTCCTTCTCGGTGCTGCTGTTTCAGGTATCGCCGCATGACGCGCTCGTGTTCCTGACGGTGCCGATCGTTCTGTCCGCTACGGCATTACTCGGCATTGCGATTCCGTCGCGGCGCGCGACCCGTGTCAACCCCATCGAAGCATTGAGGATCGATTAGCCGTTTTGGTGGCGACTTCGTGTGCTCCGATGTGCGTACGCCGATGGTTTGGGAGCGGCACCGGGCATTGGTCAGCGCAACTCGCGAACGGTGATGTTCCGGAAGCGGATGCGGCCGCCCCGAAGCCAGCGTGAGCCACCGTGGACCTGCAGGCCGATCGCGCCGGTCACGGCATCGCCAGCCGCGTGGTTGGCCGTATCTTTCCAGTCCGTGATCATCGTGTCGTTAATCCAGACTCTGATGTGCGGAACGTCGCCTTCGATGCGCGCGCGCAGGTGATTCCATTCGCTGCGGCGCCATGCCTTCATCCAGTCGAGACTCGGTTTCGCATCGAGGTCCCCGAGCCCCTCCCCGAACACACCCCCGACGTTGCCACCATCGAGGTAGTCGATCATCACCTGGTACGCCGCGCCGTCCTCGCTCGACCGAAGGAAGAGCCCGCTGTCGCAGCCGAAGTCGGGCCACACGTCAAGCGCGACCTCGACATCGCGGTACCGGCGGTTCGTCAACAGGACGCCGCCCACCCCCTCACGCTCCTGCCCGCCGACAAGCACTCCGTCCTCGACTCGCCACGCGTGCGTCTGGCCGTGATGATTCGTCGCGCTGACGTGCCATCCTGCGAGATCGCGTCCGTTGAAGATCGGTTCCGTCGCCGCGCCCGCGCATGCGGCCTGCGAGGACGCGGTCGTCGAAAGCAACACGATCAGGACACGGCGGGCGGTCTCGGTTCGAGCTCGACCGATGATATTCATCGCGTTTGCCATCTCTTGAAAGCTGTCGCGGAAGAGCTTCATTCAAGACCAGTAGGTCATGCTAACGCGGACCGATCGCGGATGAAGCCGCGCGGATTTGTTGTCTCATGCTCTCTGGTCGAAATGGCTATTACGCGTTTTCGCGCTCGCGGCGCTACAATCCGACACAACTTCCACAGTTGGCGCTAAAACCAGGCACGCGCCTCGGTCCGTATGAAATCACCGCGCCGCTCGGCGTCGGTGGCATGGGCGAGGTGTATCGCGCGACCGACACCGTCCTCAAGCGACAAGTCGCGCTCAAGGTGCTCCCGCCGGAAGTCGCCGATGATCCTGAGCGCGTCGCGCGTTTCCAACGGGAGGCCGAAGTCCTCGCATCTCTAAATCACCCGAACATCGCCCATCTATACGGCATCGAAAAGTCGAACGGCACGCTGGCGTTGACGATGGAGCTTGTAGAAGGACCCACGATCGTGGAGCGCATCGCGAAGGGTCCTCTTCCTGTAAATGAGTCGCTGTCGATCGCACGGCAGATTGCGGAGGCGCTCGAAGCCGCCCACGAGCGGGGGATCATCCACCGCGACCTGAAGCCCGCGAATATCAAAGTCCGCGCCGACGGCACGGTGAAGGTGCTCGACTTCGGCCTCGCGAAGCCGATCGAGGCGGGAGGGGCGGGACAGGCGGGAGCGGCAGGAAGGGAAAGCCTTTCGATGTCGCCGACGCTCACGTCGCCAGCGAGGACCATGCTCGGGATCGTGCTCGGCACCGCAGCCTACATGGCACCCGAGCAGGCCAAAGGCAAACCCGTTGACCAACGTGCGGACATCTGGGCGTTCGGGTGCGTGCTGTTCGAGATGTTGACGGCGCGACGAGCCTTCGGCGGTGATGACGTCACTGAGACCATCACGTCAGTGCTCCGTGATGCACCGGACCTTTCCTTGCTGCCGGCTGCGGTCCCGGCACACGTTCATGCCATCTTGAAAGGATGCCTCGAGAAAGATCTGCAGCGGCGTTGGCGAAATATCGGCGACGTGCGCCTGCTGCTCGATCGCGAGTTCGCCACAGGCAACGCGGCAGACGTCGCTGGTCGATCGAGACCCGGCGCAGAACGGCGACTGTTGAGAACCGCAGTGATCCTTCTCGCGATCACGACCGCGCTCGCGGTTGGCGCTCTGATCATCCGCCGGCCAGCCGACGTGCGTCCAGTTGTCCGCTTTCGTCTTGCACTGCCCGGCCGCGACCTCGGGCAGTCGCTGACGATCACTCCTGACGGTTCCAAACTGATCTACGTGGGCGACCGGGGCCGCCGGCTCTACGTTCGGCCGATGGACTCACTGGAGCCGGTGGAGATCGCGACCGGTGTGATTCTCACGCAGCCATCCGTCTCTCCGAATGGTCAGTGGGTCACTTTCGTGGACGAATCCACCCGTCTCAGGAAGGTGCCGACTTCGGGAGGACCATCCAGCCTCGTCACCCAGCTCGATGGCGGCGCACGCGGTGCCACCTGGCTCACCGACGACACCATCATCGTCGGCACGGCCGCGCGCACCGGTCTCCTTCGGGTCTCCGCGTCGGGTGGGCCGCTGACGCCGATCACGACGCTCGACGGGAGCGGCTTGGACCATGTGTGGCCGGAACGGCTGCCGGGCGGCCGCGCCGTGCTCTTCAGCATCGACAGCGCGGCGCGCGGCGCGTCGGGCGATGACAGCCAGCAGGCGGCGGCGCTCAACGTCGACACCGGGCGGATCACCACTCTAGTCCGTGGTGGTAGCCGTCCCCGCTTCGTCGCCGGCGGTTACCTTGCTTATATGGCACGCGGCAAAGCATTCGCGGTTCCCTTTGATGTCGACGATCTCGCAGTGCCCGCTGGAACCACGCCAGTCGATCTCGGATTTGAAGCGGGCTCCTTCGCCGTGTCGGCGACGGGCACACTGGTCTACGCGACCACGAACCCGACAGGCGACGATGACAATCGCTCGCTCGTCTGGGTCGATCGCAGCGGCCGGGAGACGCCGATTGCCGCGCCGGCGCGTTCGTATCAGTACCCCCAAATCTCGCCCGACGGGACACGCGTCGCGGTCTCGTCGCTTGGCGAGATGAACGATTCGTGGATCTGGCATTTCGGCGCCGCGACACTGACCCGATTCACTTTGGAGTCGTCGGTCGAGACGGCCCCAGTGTGGACGCCGGATGGCAAGCGAATAGTGTTCGCGTCGGACCGAGCTGGTGGCATCTTCAATCTCTGGTGGCAGCCGGCGGATGGCACTGGCAGCGCCGAGCGGCTCACGGCCAGTTCCATTGCCGTGTTCCCGACGAGCGTCTCACCAGATGGGAAACAGGCGGTGTATTGGTCATCGACGCCGACTGGCGGGCGAGACGTGATGATGGTGGCTCTCGACGGCAGCCGGCAGGTGACCCCGCTGTTACAGACGCCGGCCGATGAATGGTATGGCGTCGTTTCTCCAGATGGCCGCTGGCTCGCGTACGAATCCAACAGCTCGGGTCAACCCAACGTGCACGTTCGGCCATTTCCGACGACGGATCAAGGCCAGTGGCAGGTGACGACGGGAGGCGGGCGTCAACCGCTCTGGTCGCAAGACGGGAAGGAGCTGTTCTTTTTCTCGACCGACGGCACAGTGATGCACGTTCCGATTTCATCGGAGAAGGGCCGGTTCAGCGTGGGAACAGCCGCGCAGCTCTTTGGCACGCGCTATTACGGCTCGGAACCGACTGCGCTCGTCGGACGTACCTACGATGTGTCGCCGGACGGACAGCGTTTGCTCATGATCAAGTCTGAACCAGGTCGCAATCCCGCTGGCGCATCCCCCGACGGCGATGTTGTGCTCGTGCTCAACTGGGCAGGCGATCTCACGCGCCTGATGCAGAAAAGATAGGACTGCGATTCATCGCGATTGATCGACGTTGACGCTCGCCACTTGGCGACGGTCACGATCGCCGGGTTCGACCGGCGACGAGATGCGCAATGAGCGCGCTCAGCAGCCCGATGGAGATCACCGACGCGCCATGAGCGGTCAGGACATGCCAGGGTGTCGAGATCGGGCAGACCAGACGCCATCCGGCATTGGACGTCAGCGCCGCGCCCGCGCCATAGAGCCCGCCGGCAAGCGCTGGCTGTGGGGACACGAACCGTGAATGGAACCACGCCGCCAGCGCAAAGAGCGGCGTGGCCATTACGGTACTCCCGACATAGCAGACCATCCCGACGAGCCACGGCGAAATACCGCGCGGCACATGTGTGGGACTCTTCGAGAACGTCAGGAACGACGCCGCCACGACCATGAACCCGGCACCGGCCAGCGCGGCGCGCACGACGCCTCGCGGCAGGCGCCGCGCCGGCCTGCCCTCACGTGTGGCCATCCAAATCAGCACGATGCCCAACGCGACCTGAATGAGCGACACTCCCCACACGACGAGCGGTCCGACGGCCACGGCATCCCGGCGCAGTCCGACGAGCACCGGCAGCGCAACGATGATCCCGAGGGCGAGCGGGCTCAATCGGAGCGCGTCTCGCCACGGCGTGGGCCACGGGCGGACCGCGCGCAAGTCGCGGCTGACCTCAGCCAGCAACGCATCAGGCGGTGTCGACTCGTTGATCATGCGATTGACCTCGAGAGGCGCTGCAACGCCGCGCGCAGTCGAGCCATGCCGCGGCTGGCACGCGCTCTCGCCGCCATGGCGCTCACGCCCAACATGCCCGCGATTTCGTCGAAGCTGAATCCCCACACATGGTGCAAGGTGAGCGCTTCGGCGTGATCGGCCGGTAACTCCGCGAGGCATCGACGAATGGCATCCGCGTCGGCCAGACGCTCGACCTCAGCCGGGACCGGCACGTCGGGCAGATCGCCGCCCACCGCGTGGATGTTCGCCCAACGACGCATCGCCCGTCGATTCATCAGACACACGTTGCGGGCCAGCCCGAACATCCACGGCCGCACGGCGTAGGCCGGATTGTAAGCCGCCCGCGATCGATGCAGTTGCAGGAACGCTTCCTGAAGAAGATCGTCGGCCGCGTCGGTGCCTCGCGTGAGAAAGCGCACGTACCGCCGGAGACCGGGCGCCAGACGAGCGTAGAGCTCCCGAAACGCCTCGAGCGAGCCCTCCTGATACCGCACCATCAGGTCTCGCAGCGCCTCGTCTTCACAGTCCCGCGACAGAGTCCTCCGCTCATTGATTTGCCGCGACCCGAGATTTTGTGACATCGCGATCGATCGGATTGGAGCGGCCGCACTCTGTCACAAATCCGGGGACCCGGCAAAGATCCGGACATGGACGAAACGATGCTCCGGTCCGCACCGAGGAGGAGTCTTATGAAACCATTGCAGCGCTTTTCCACACTTGCCCTATCGGGGCTGATCCTGCTGATGTCTGTTCACCCGCTCCACGCGCAGCCGCCCGCCCCTCCGAAAACGACGGACGTTCTCGTGCTGATGACGCTCAAGGCAGGAGTGCCGCGCGAAGAGCTGGCCAAAGTCCTGCCGTCAGAGGTCCGCGCCACGGTTCGCCTGTACCTCGATGGCAAGCTTCGGCAGTGGTTCCAAAGGAGTGACGGCAAAGGCGTCGTGTTCATCCTCCCGGTCACCACCGTAGCCGATGCGGAGGCCATCATGGACGGTCTGCCGCTGGCTCAAGCGCACCTCGTCGATCACGAATACGTGGCGCTGTCGCCACTCGGGCCACTCGCCGCCTTGCTCGGCCCCACGGCCGACAAATGAGCATGAGGACGGACAAATGACGCTCATTCTCCTCCTGACGATCATTCAATCGATCGCCGCGACGCTGTACTGGATCGGCCTATACGCCGGCATCCGTGCCCTCCCAGGCGAAAGAATCAGCCGGCTGCGCTGGACCGTCGGTTCGGCCGCGGTGCTGGTGGTCTGGCTCGTTGGCGTGACGCTGCTGGCCGCACACGATATCTTCCGCATCGATGGACCCGGCATACCCATCGCGTTGCTGACGACTCTTGCCGCTGGCTATCTCCTTCTTCTATCGCGGACGTTCCGCGCGATCATCAGCGGCATCCCGCAGCACTGGCTGATCGGCATACAGACGTTCCGAATCGTCGGCGGCGTGCTCCTGGTCCGATATTTCCAAGGAGGAGTGTCGGGGGTCTTCGCCATCCCGGCGGGCGTGGGCGACGTCCTGACGGGGCTCCTTGCGCCGCTGATCGCCTACTGGTGGATTGCCGGAAAGCCCTATGCGCGTACGGCGGCGATCGTCTGGAACCTGTTCGGCATGGCCGACCTGGTCAACGCCGTCGCGCTCGGGGCGCTCACCGGCGGGGGCGGAGGAGGAATCGTCTTTCCGATTGTGCTCATCCCGACATACGGCGTGCCGCGTGCGTTTCTGGTGCATTCCTATTCGCTAATTGGTCTGGTGCGCAGAACCTCGCGCGATTCGGCGCCAGCGAAATCGGTGCAGTACAGGTTCGAGTCCGCTCTCTCGCACGAATAGGAGGCCGGGTGTTGCCGGAAACCATCGATCATTCCACTCTCAATGCGGCCAGCGGGTCGATTTTCGTGGCCTGACGCGCCGGGACGTAGCACCCGACGACCGCGACGGTTGCCAACACGAGGCCGACAACCATCATCGTCATCGGGTCACGCGCGCCCACACCGTAAAGGAGCGATGCCATCAAACGCGTGAGCGCCGCCGAACCGACCACGCCGAGCACCAACCCGAGCACGGTCAGGATCAGTCCGCGGCCGAGCACCAGTTGCAGCAGGTTGCGTTCTGTGGCGCCGAGTGCCGCCCGGATACCGATTTCGTGCGTCCGCTGGGCGACGGAATATGAGGTCACGCCGTAGATGCCGATGGCGGCCAACGCCAGTGCCACGCCGGCGAAGATGCCCAACAGCACCGACTGCAAACGGTTGGGCGCCATCGACACGTCCTTGATTTGATCGACGGTCCGAATGTCGGTGAGCGCTTGATCTTTGTTGACGCGGTGGATCGCGGCGGCGATGGATTGTTGCAGCATGAGCGGGTCGAGGTTCGTGCGGACATTCAACGTCTGGAAGTACACCGGGCTCTGCTCGTTCGACACGTACACGCCCGCGCTGCGTTCGTCGGCAATCCCGTTGAGCCTCTCGTCGCGGACGACGCCGACAATCTCCCACGCGATCTCGGCGCCTAACTCGGTCCTGCCTGGCACGATCTCCTGGATCAGCAGGCGCTGGCCGATCGGATCCTGATTCGGGAACTCGCGTTTGGCCAATCGTTCGTTGATGACCAGCACCGGCGGTGTATTCGTGCTGTCACGATCGGTGAGCGCGCGTCCGCGCGCGAGGCGCAGCTTCAAGGCAGAGAAATACGACGGGCTCACGACTTTGAAGAAGCCGCCGGGCCGATTCGCGCGGTCGATCAGGGGCCGGCTCGCCACCTGCATCGGCATCCCGTAGCAGGAGCCCTGCATCGGCGGCGCACAGCTCCACGCGGTTTCCCGCACGCCAGGCACCGCATCGACGGACGCTCGGATGTCACGGAGGTAGGCGTTGAGTCGAGACGCCTCCGGAAACCGCTCGATCGTCACCGGCAGGCCCATCGTCAGCACGTTCGATGGATCGAGACCCGGATCGACGTTGAGCAGTCGCAGAAAGCTCCGCATCATCAGTCCCGAGCCGACCAGCAGCACGAAGGCGAGCGCGACCTCGATGACGATCAGCACGTCGCGCAGGTATTTCCGCGACGCCCGATCAGTCGATCCGCGTCCACCGTCCTTCATGACGGAGGTCAGCTCGGGTGCCGTGGCGTGGATCGCCGGCACGATTCCAAACAGCAGTCCGGTGGCGATCGAGACGACCAATGCGAACAGCAGGACGCGCGCGTCCATCGTGATCTGGACCTCGCGCGCGAACGAGAACGGCGGCACGAGCAGCTGCAGCCAGCGCATGGCGCCGTATCCGAGCACGATCCCGAGCGCACCGCCAAGGAGCGCCAGGAGCATGTTCTCGGTGAGGAACTGACGGACCAGTCGACCGCGTCCTGCGCCCAATGACGCGCGAATGGCCACTTCCCGCTCGCGCGACACGCCTCGCGCCAGCGCGAGATTCGCAAGATTCGTGCAGCCGATCAGGAGCACCAGGCCAGTCGCCGTCAGCAGCACCAGCAACGCCGTCCGCATGTCGGAACCGATCAGCGTATCGGCGTAGCGCTCGACGATGACGCCCCATCCTTTGTTCGAATCGGGGAAGTCGCGCTCGATCCGCGCGCCGATCGCGGTCATGTTGGCCTGCGCCTGCTGCAGCGACATGCCGGGTTTGAGGCGCGCAAACGACACCAGCCAGTGAAAGTTGCGCGTCATGTTCGACGGCTCGAAGGCGAGCGGCCGCCACAGCTGGTTGAACGCACGATCGAAGGCACTCCCCGCCGGCAACACGCCGATGACGACGTGCGGCTCGTTGTCCAGCAGGATCGTGCGATCGATGATCGCCGGGTCGGCGCCGAACTGATTCACCCACAGGGCGTGACTGAGAACGACGACGCGATGTTTGCCGCGCTCGTCCTCGCCCGGCAGAAACGTTCGGCCACGCTCGGCACGGATGCCGAAGACGTCGAAGTAGCGCGCCGAGACGCGTCCGCCGCGAATCTGGACCGGTTCACCGTGTCCGGTCAGCGTGGCCGGACCGCCCGTCTGCGCGGCCATGAAATCGAAGACCGTGTTTTCCCTGGCCCAATCGAGGAAATTCAGCGTCGAGATGCCGTTCCGCTCACCTCGCGGCGGCTTTTCCAGCACCCGGACGATCCGATCGGCATCGCGATACGGCAGGGGTCTGAGGAGGACTCCATCGACGAAACTGAAAATCGCCGTGTTCGCCCCGATCCCCAGCGCCAGCGTCAGAACGGCAACCGCCGCAAAGCCAGGATTGCCAATGAGATTTCGGCAGGCGTATCTCAGGTCCTGCAACACCGACACCTCCTCGCGCCGGCCGGTTAGACGGGCCGGCCGGCTGGTCGGTTGTCGTCAAGCTGGAAGCCGTTTACCCGATGGTGGTTGGACACCACGCCGCGATGGTCGGCGTCGAGGGACGGCGACATCGTGAGGGTCGGCTGGGCTGCGCCCGAGGGGTTGCGTTGTGCTTCAGTCTTGTGCTTCAGTCCTGCCGTAGCGCGGCCATTGGGTCGATCGTGGACGCGCGGTACGCCGGGAGCAACCCGGCGGCAGCCGACACCGCAAGGAACGCGATAGAGGCAATCGCGATCGTGAGCGGATCGTTTGCTGCGAGTCCATGCAACATCGATCGCACGAACCGGCCGCTCGCGAGCGTGCACGGAATGCCGATCGTGAGGCCGGCGATACCGAGCCACAGCCCTTCCCTGGCGATCGCCTGCAGGACCGCCCGCGGTGTCGCACCCAGGGCGATGCGGATGCCAATCTCACGTGTCCGGCTCGCGACCGAATAGGCGAGCAGCGCGTAGATCCCCATACATGACAGCAGCACGGCCACGCCAGCGAAGAGTGACGATAGCCACACCGTCAGCCGTTCGCGCAGGAGCACTTCGTCGACGTACTGATCGAGTCTGGCGACATCGCGCACGAAGTGACGCCCCGATGTCGACGCCATGTTCCTGAACGCGTCGACGACGGGAGCGACGTCACGACCGGTGCGTACGAGCATGATCGGCTGCTGAATCGAGACGTTGTCCTGTGCGAACGCGCGGAACAGCGCCGGCTGGTGCGGTTCGTCAAGGCGTCGGTATGGCGCGTCGGCGGCAACACCGACGATCTCGAAGGTCAGAGGCGTCTGCGTCACCACGCGAACTCGACGTCCGATCGCGCCGCCGTCCGGAAACAGCGCGCGCGCGAGCGCGTCCGTAACGATTGCGATCGGTGTCGAGTCTCGCGCGTCGCTCCAGGCGATGTCGCGCCCTTGCAGCAACGGGATGCCGAGCGTGTGGAAGAAACCTGGCGAGACGGCGTCGAACAGTGCATCGGCGCTGGTGACCGCGGCCGCGTCGGCGACCTCGAAACGCTCGACGCCGAACCCGGCGGCGAAGAACACCGGAAAGTTGTTCGTGAAGGCGATTGAGGAGACGCCCGGCAGCGCCGAGAATCGTTGTGCGAGGTCGGTCCAGTATGCGGGCGCCACCGCCGTGGCGTTGCGCCGCTCCGACGTCTTCACCCACAGCCGCGACCATACGATTCGGTCGGAGTCGTATCTCGCTTCACCGCTGCGCAAGTGATGCATCGATCGCGCGAACAACGATGCCGCGACCAGCAGCACGAGTGACAGCGCGATTTGCGCGACCGAGAGCATCCGCCCCGCTTGCGGCATCGGTGCGGTCGTTCGCGCTCCCTCGGCGAGAGCCGCGCGTGTCCGCGCCGAATGCCACATCGGCATCAACGCGACCAGAGCGCCGACCACGACCGCGATGGATGCCGACCACGCAAACACGCGCAGGTCTGGAGTCAACGACAGCATCGGCGGCAGAAACGAGCCCGCCGTCAAGGCATGCTCGAGGATGCGGCTCGCCCACCATGCGAGCGGCACGGCGGCAACCGTTCCGAGCACCGCAAGCAGGAAGGTTTCGACAAGTAGTTGCTGGACGAGTCGTGCGCGGCTGGCGCCCAGCGCGAGGCGAATCGCGGTCTGCTGGTTCCGTGCAACGGCCCTGGACAGCAGCAGCCCACCGAGGTTCGCACATCCGATGGCGAGCAGCAGCGAGGTCAGCGCGATTGAGATCGTCATCGCGTCGGCGTATTGCTCGCGGAGCGGGGAGAAGCCGGTGGCAATAGAAGTGACGGTCAACTGCTGCGACGCGATCGTCTCTCGCTCTGCAGGCGCGAGTCCCGGTATGTCAGCGACACGGACCGACGGCCACCGCGCCTGCACCGCCGCGCGGGCCTGTTCGAGTGATACACCCGGACGAAGTTGCGCGATGGCGTTCCGACTGCGCAGCGGTCGCGTGACGTCGCCCGCAAGCGGCCGGAGCGTCGCCGGCGTCATGAACAGGTCGGCGCCGACGTCGGTTTGTAAACCGCGAAACGATGGTTCCGCGACGCCGACGATCGTGAGTGGGGCGGCGTTGACCCGAATCTGCTGACCGATCACGTTGCGATCGCGAGCATAGAGGCGCTGCCACAGGCGATCGCTGATCACGAGGATGGGCGCGCCGTTCGGCTCGACGGCGTCCTCGGACCGAAGCAGCCGCCCGAGTTGTGGCCGCGCACCGAGCATATCGAAGTACGCAGGCTCGACGCCTTCGATGCCGCCGTCGATTTCGGTGCCGCGCGCCTCCACGCGCAGCGCGCCGCCGCCCGAGTAGAGTGCGACCGCGCTGAACACGCGTTGGTTCTCACGCAGTGCGTCCAGCGTCGCCTTGTAGATCATTTGCGTGCCGGTGACCCGCTGGCTGGTCGCGGTCAGGACGACGAGACGGCGCGGTTCGCGAACGGGCAGCGTTCTCAACACCAACCCGTTGAAGACGCTGAACAGCGCCGTGTTCGCTCCGATCGCGAGCGCCATCGTCGCGATGACGATTGCCGAAAAGCCAGGCGATCGGCGACTCGATCTCAGCGCATACCGCACGTCGTGCGACAACGAATCGAGCATAGAGTCACTCTTTTGCGCGGAGTTTAGGGGCTGCCAGCGTCAGGTGCAAGCCGACGTCACGGTAAACGATTTTCGTTACCGTCCGGGTAGCTTGCGGCCGCCCTCCGGAATTCTGCCGCCGCGATGCGTGCCGTGATCGGAGCTGCCGGGCGCACGCGTTCGTCAGCACACCGACGACGTTAGATGCGGAACCCAGCCGTATTGTGGAGGTGTTTTCAGGTTACGGGTCCGCGAGATAGTAGGAGACAGCGACTCGGCCAGTGATTGTCGTGTCGGGACGAACGTTCGGACAAGTTGTTACTTGTCACCGGTATCCGAATACCGGCGGAAACGCGATCACGACGATCGCCGCCCACGCCGCGTACACTGGTAAGTAGGCGATCTGCCATCGTTCCAGCGTGGCAAACGAGCCCCGGCGACGCGCGAAGCGCGCATAGAGCCAAGCCGTCCACGCCAGGTTGACGAGCAGAATGAGGTTCTCGCCGAGAGCCGCCACGCGGTTGGGAGTGAAGCCGAACTCGGAAATGCGGGCTGCGATCGCCGCGAGCGCTACCCCATCGACCACGAGTGCGCTGACCACCAGCAAGAGCTGCAGGCTGTCGAAGAAGTCGAGCGGGGCCTGCGGATCGCGCGCGGACGCGGCATAGAGCACCAGTCCGACGACGAGCGCGAGCAGCAGGTCGAAGCCGATTAGCACCTGCCGCTCGACATTGATAGGGCTGCCTGTCCACGCCATCGTGCCCAGAAACGCCAGCAGGAGCACAGAGAACAACGGTGTGAACAGCCTGGTCAACACCGGTGCCATGTTCTCGATGACGCTCTGTTTCGCCTCCACCAGCCAGGATCCGACGATGACGGCGCCCGCCGCCCCGCACGGGACGATCCAGCTTCCGATCAACCAGTCCGCCTTCATCCCGATCGATTCGAATAACATCACCGTAAAAGCGATCAGGACGAACCCGCCGAGTGCAATGAGCACGTAATAGATCGCGAGCTCGCCTGAGAACCGCACGAAGTCCATGCGGCCGCCGTCAGCGAACCACCGGTTTCGCACGTACGCGAAGCCCACGACCAGCCACAGGGTAATGGGCAGGTGCAGAGCGGTCAGCCTTTCTGTATCGCTCCCCAGCGTGAAGGGAAAGATGTTGGCTAAGACGGCGCCGGCCGCGAACGGGACCGCGAGCCAGAGTGCGTTCGCAACGCGGGACCCGCGTTTCCAGATGAAGTAGATCGTCAGCAGCGGCAATACGAACAGCGCGGCATTGCGGAAGTAGAACGGCTGGTCGCGCCCGTCGATCTGCAGACCGAACAGCGCGGGCACCTTGATGGCCAGCGCCGCGGCCACAGCAAAGCCGAGGACGACGACCATCTCAGCGTGTCCGCCTGGCACCGATTCATCGTCAGCGCCAGGGCCGATGACCAATTGCTTCCACAGACGCTCCGAGTGCGCCCGCGCGAACTCGCGCGAGAGGACATCGAGACTGCCCATGCGCTTGACCGCCACCAGGAAGGCTTCTTCTCCCGCCAAGCCGGCCTCGGTCAGCGCCGTCAACTGGTCGCGCAGATGTCCTTCGAGCTCTTCGATATCGGAACTGTGAAAGGCCTGCCGGCGGCGCAGATACTCGCGCCATCGCGTGATTTGCTCCTCGAGCGATTGCTCGGCGAAAGTCGTCATGCCGTGCACGCCTGCATCCAGATCCCCCGCAGCGTACCGTCCACGACCTGCCACTGCTGCCGCTGCGCGGCCAGCTGCGTCCGGCCGTCCTTCGTGATTCGGTAGTACTTACGCCGGCGGCCAGTCTCGGAGGTGGACCACTTCGCCGCGACAAGACCCTGGCGCTCGAGCCGATGCAGCACCGGATAGAGCATGCCGTCGGTCCACTGCAGGTGCCCTCCGGACAACTCGGCCACGCGCCTGATGATGGCGTAGCCGTAACTGTCGCCTTCAGCGAGGATGGCGAGCACGAGCGGCGTCGCGGAAGCCGCAACCAGGTCCTTCCCCATATCCATACGTAGGAGGGTTATACATTGTTGTTCTATGTATGTCAACGCCTCGGCGCGCTCCTCTTGACAACCTAAACGAGCTGGAGCATCAAGAGCACGTGAGAGCCGGTCGCGGTGCCTGGCTCGACGATGTCGGACGTGACGTGCGCTACGCGCTGCGGACGTGCGCCCACAATTCTGCCTTCAGCGCAGTCATCGTGATCACGCTGGCGTTGGGCATCGGCGCGAACACCGCGGTTTTCAGTCTCGTCGACACGTTGATGCTGCGCTCGCTGCCGGTGCGCCAGCCCGAACAAGTGGTCGAGCCGCTGTTCAAGTATCCGCGTGACCCGTGGCTCAACCTCTACCGCTGGACGGATTACGAGCGCATCCGTCCGTCACGACTCAAGTCGACGCGTCGATACTGCCCGAACGATTGATGGCGATGCTTTCCGAGCTGTTCGGCGTGACCGCGGCCCTGCTGGTCGGAATCGGCCTGTATGGACTGCTCGCCTATACGGTCACGCGGCGTGTGAAGGAGATCGGTCTGCGTATGGCGATTGGCGCAACCGCCCGTGACGTGATCAGCATCGTGTTGACGAGCGGACTCCGCCTCGTATCCGCTGGTCTCATCGTCGGCGTGCCGACGGCGCTCTGGATGAAGAGCAACGCGGCGAACGCGCTTGCCACCGTGGCTTCGACTCAAGCCGAAGCGCCGATCATGCCGCCAAGGAACACGCTTGCCCCCATGGTCATCGCGAGGGTCGCAATCATTGGCCTCGCCTTGGTTGCGTCATACGGGCCACGAAAGTGGACCCGATAGCGGCGCTCCGAACTGAGTAAGTGCGGTCCACCACTGGTCGAACCGATGTCTTGCAGCGTGCCCGCGGGTGCAACCAGGCCGAATCACCTCATCGCCACCTCTTCGCGCAGCGCCGGCGCAACGCGCGTGCCGATCAGTTCGATCGCATGCATGAGGCTGGCGTGCGGCAATGACGCCACGTTCATCTGGAACGTGATGCGCGAGATACCGCCCAGTGCTTCGCTGTGTCGATGGATTTTCCCGACCACTTCATCGGGGCTGCCGATCAGCAACGCGCCTTCGGGACCGCGTTGCGCATCGAAACCCGCACGGGTGACCGGCGGCCAACCGCGCTCTTTGCCGACATCGGTCACGGCGCGGGCGTAGCCGGGAAAGAACGCGTCAGCCGCTTCCTGCGTCGTCGCGGCAACGTAGCCGAGCGCGTGGACGCCGACGTTCAGCCGATCCGGTGAGTGCCCGAACCGGGCGCCGGTCTCGCGATACAGATCGATCAACGGCCGGAACCGCCGCGGCTCACCGCCAATGATCGCCACCATCAACGGGAGTCCAAGCGCGCCGGCACGGGCGAACGAGTGCGGCGTGCCGCCGACCCCGAGCCAGATTGGCAACCGATCCTGCATCGGCCGCGGATAGACGCCCTGACCCGTCAGCGCCGGCCGGTGCCTGCCGGCCCAGTGCACACGCTCGTTGTCGCGAATCTTCAGCAGCAGATCGAGCTTTTCCGCGAAGAGATCGTCGTAGTCCTCCAGCCGGAAGCCAAAGAGCGGAAACGCTTCGATTGACGAGCCGCGACCGACCACCATCTCCGCGCGCCCGTGCGAGAGGAGATCGAGCGTGGCGAACTCCTGAAAGACCCGGACCGGGTCGGCGGCACTGAGGACGGTGACCGCACTCGTCAGCCGGATGCGGTGTGTCCGCGCCGCGGCCGCAGCCAGAATCATGGCGGGAGCCGAATCCAGGTACTCCTCGCGGTGGTGCTCCCCGATGCCGAATACATCGAGGCCCACCTGGTCGGCGTGCTCGATCTGCTGGACCAGTTCACGTAAACGGTCCGACGGCGCCGCCGCCCGGCTCGATTCGGTGTACGCCGCGGCGAAGCTGTCGATTCCTACCTGCATGAATGCCTCCTGACGGCACCCGGTTGGCGCGACGACCGGCAACTATCTTGACATCAAATAATATTGTATTAAGATACATATCGTCAAGAGAGATCAACGGCGTCGTCGCGGCAGAGGCCGGAGGCAGGGGTGACGAGAACAGCTGAAAGGCCAGGCATCCATACGTGGCTCGTGCTCATGAAAGCCCACCGCACGCTGAAGCGCCACGCCGAGCGCAGCATCCAGGCGCTCGACATGTGCCTGTCTGATTTCGCGATTCTCGAAGCGCTGCTCCACAAGGGGCCGCAGTCGGTCCGCGACCTGGGCCGGCGCATCGATCTCACCAGCGGGTCGATGACGACGGCCATCGACCGGCTGGAAACGCGCGGTCTCGTGGCCCGCGCCGATCACGCGACCGACCGCCGCGCCTGGGTGATTCATCTGACGCCGGAGGGCCGGACGCGCATTGCGAAAGTCTTCGCGGGACACGAGCAGGCCATGGAGCGCGCGATGCGCGGCCTGTCGAGATCGGAGCGCGCGACGCTCACCGATCTCTTGAAACGACTCGGTACGACCGCTGAGGAACAGCTCGCCCAGGAACAAAGGATGACTTCATAAGTTTGCGGTTCTGAAGGCGCCGGTCCCGGACACGCCGTCACCGGACACGGCGTCCAATCTGTCAAGCTGAGACGCACATGTTCGAGAATGCTGCCGACAATCTCCGCGAACGGGATGCATTCCACGATCTCCTGCCCGCGCTCGCACGGGGGCTGGATGTGCGCGACATCTTTCGCCAGCTCAGCACCGTCGCCGCCCGCATCGTCCCGCACGACGAGGCTACCCTTCTCGTCCAAAAGAGCGACGGTCACTTCGAGATGTTCGCGAGCACCGGCACGCCGCGCGAGGTCACCTGCGTCGGCGGTCGCGAGCAGACGCTGAACACGCGCGAGCCGCAGCTGCTCGATTCGATTCCGGAACCAGACCGCGGACTGCTGTCAGGCCTCACCGTGCCGGTTCGGACCAACGATCAGTTCTTCGGTGTCCTCGCAATGTTCTCGCAGCGGCCGCAGGCGTACTCGGCCCGGGATCTCGCTGACGCCGAGCGGCTCGCCGCCTATCTGGCGCTGGCGATCTCGCACCAGCGGCTAGCTGACGTAGTTCGAGACGCCGCGCTCGATCGCGAGCGCGCGGCTAGCATCGAAACCTCCGTCGAATTGCTGCGCACGATCGCCGGGGTGCTCGACGTCCGCAGCGTCTTTCCGCGTATTTCGGCGATCACGAGCAAAATCCTGCCGCACGATGCCCTGATGATGGTGTTCCACGACGGGAACGGGAAAATCGTGCACGAAGCCGCGACCGAAGGCGTGCCTTCGCTTACGCCGCATGCGGCGCATGGACCTCAGCCCGATCACTTCATCATCGACGACCTGGCGACCGACGACCTGCCGGTCGTGATCGTCGGAGAGAGCCCGCGCGCGAAGCTGCTGGCGGCAGGTTTTCGATCGGTGCTGGCCATCAATACGCGCGCCCGCGATCAGCTGATGGGCGTCGGCTTCATGTCGAAGCGTGCGCGGGCATTTTCCGAGGCCGACATTCCTGTCGCGCGCCGCATCGCCGATCACATCGCGCTCGCCATCTCGCACGAACAGCTCGCGGAAGCGGCACGGCAGGTCGCAGAGGCGCAGGCTCGGAGCGAGCGCCTCGAGGCGCGCGTGCAGAAGCTGTCTGACGAGCTCGACGCGAAGACGCACGCCCGCGTGGTTGGCGAGTCTGCGCCGTGGAAGGACGTGCTGAAGAAAGCGACGCAGGTGGCAACCACTGAGACGACCGTGTTGTTGACTGGGGAATCGGGAACGGGAAAAGAAGTCGTGGCCCGCTTCATTCATCGGGCGTCGGGACGAAAGAACGGTCCGTTCGTTGCGATCAATTGCGCCGCGCTGCCCGAGCAGCTCCTCGAGTCGGAGCTGTTCGGCTACGAGCGCGGCGCCTTCACGAGCGCGCAGCAAGCGAAGCCGGGACAGCTCGAGCTCGCGGCCGGCGGCGTGTTGTTCCTCGACGAAGTCAGCGAGATGAGTCTCGCCGCGCAGGCCAAGTTCCTGCGCGTCCTGCAGGAACGCGAGTTCCAGCGGCTTGGCGGGACGCGGGTGATCAAAGCGAACATCCGCGTCATCGCGGCGACGAACCGCGACCTCCGCAAAGCCGTCGACCGCGGCGACTTCCGCGAGGACCTTTTTTACCGGCTTCTGGTCTTCGACATCCGCATCCCGCCGCTGCGCGAACGGCCATCTGACATCCTCCCGCTCAGTGAGACATTCCTGAACGAGATCGGCAAGTCATTCGGGCGGCCGCCGGCGGGCCTGACGAAGGACGCACGCGAGGCGCTGCTCGGCCACGAATGGCCTGGTAACGTCCGCGAGTTACGCAACGCGCTCGAGCGCGCCGCGATTCTGGCAGAAGGCGGCTTGATTCACACGCACCACCTCGCGCTGCAGAGCCGGAGCACAGCGACAGGCCAGCAGACGACAACCACGACCAACCTGTTGACCTTCGAACGCGAAACGATCGAGCGCGTCCTCCGCGACACGCTGTGGAACAAGTCGAAGGCGGCCAAACGCCTCGGGTTGTCACGCACACAGCTGTACGTGCGCATGCGCAAATACGGTCTCGAAGGAGCGCCGCCGGTTCAGAACTGATCCCGCCGCACCCACGCGATCGCGGCCGAACCAGCACCGAGCGCCAGCGCTGGCAGCGGCGAACCGGCGATGACGAAGAGATGCGTGAAGACGGCGCCGATCATCGTCGCCGCGAGTGCGAGGGCGCCGTACGGCGCGAGTGACGGCACCAGCAGCGCAATCGCGGACCCAACCTCGATCGTACCCGTCAAGTAACGAAACCACTGACCGATCCCGATCGCGTCGAACATCCCCACCATCGCCGGTGCACCCGCGAGCTTCGAGCCGCCGGCCAACAAGAAAGCGGCGGCGACCAGAAATTGACCGACCCAGAGCACGACGCGTCCGCCGTTGACGCGCGCGCCGTTTTTCGTCCCGCCCATCGTCGCTGTTGTCGGAAAAAGGGTTGTCATCGTGCGACCTCCTCCGTGCCGGAGGTTCAACCGGTGTTCCGCGGTCAGACGCGGTGAAACAGGCCGGATTTCGCCTGTGGACTCACCGGCGCATTTGCGCAGGGTCACGCACCTTGCTCAGGCCTGAGCACGTCTGCGACGTGGAAATCGGGTACTCGGCAGCGGCGCCGAGACGAAGTGCCTTCAGCGCGGCGGCTGGAAAGGCGCGGACGCGGCCGGAGTCCGGACCGTCACTGAGGCGGTGCTTCGGCGAGACGGCCGGCTCCGCGGAGGCCTCTCGCGCTCAGGTTGACACGATCGGGTGCGCCAGCCAGAAACCACACTGCGATTAGCGAGTCGAATACGAAACACCCGAAGGACGAGCTCCGCATGAACGGCCAAATCGGATTCCCCCAGAGGTGGTGAGGCAAGTCCCAAGCGGCGTGCATCAGCCAGGCGACGCCGATGTAGCGATGCGACTGGAGCGCACGATAGACGACCGGCGTGGCGACCACCGGATAGACGATCTCCCAGAGGCCGAACCCGCCACTGAGGTACACGCCAGACGCACCGGCAACGAGCACCGCGTTCAACGTTCGGCGGGTCGGCTCGCGCACGATCGACATGATCACGACGAAGACGCACGCGCCGAGCGCCGGGCTGAGGACATCCATCAGCGTCATGGATTCGATCGTAGGGAATGCGGGACAATCCGGCCAGTGGCAGAAAAGTCGATAATCGCAGGAATCGCGCCACGACCCAGCCGACCCGAGCGGCAGCATCTCGTCGCGATCGTCGCCTTCGACGGCGTGGTGCTCGGCGACCTTGCCGCACCGTGCGAGGTGTTCGCGCGCGTTCGCGACCGCGACGGGCATCCGGCGTACGACGTCCGCGTGTGCGGGGTGCGTTCCACGGCCGCGTCGGCACATGTCAACCTGACCGTTCGATGGCCATTAACGACGCTCCGAAAAGCAGACACGATCGTAGTACCCGGGATCGATGACCTGGAACGCTCGATTCCGGAGGTGCTGCTCACCGAACTGCGCCGGGCCATCGCCCGCGGCGCGCGCGTCGCGTCGATTTGCACCGGGGCGTTCGTTCTGGCGCGAACCGGCGCCCTCGACGGCCGCATCGCCACGACGCACTGGCGTGCCGCTTCGGAACTGGCGCGCCGGTTTCCTGCGATTACCGTCGATCCCGACGTGCTGTACGTCGACCACGGTGCGGTGCTGACGTCGGCTGGCGCCGCCGCCGGATTGGATCTGTGTCTTCATCTGGTCCGACGCGACTGTGGCGCAGAGATCGCCGCGCAGGTCGCTCGGGCCGCGGTGATGCCGATGGAGCGCGCCGGCGGTCAAGCGCAGTTCATCGTTCACGAACGGCCCGATCTCCCGCATTCGACGTTCGGCCCGCTGCTGATCTGGATCGAACAGCATCTGCGCAACGACCTGTCGTTGCCCGTCGTCGCCCGTCACGCGGCAATGAGTTGTCGGACGCTCAGTCGCCGCTTCCGCGAGCACGTGGGGATGACGCCGGCGGCGTGGATCGCGAGAGCCCGAGTCCGCGAAGCACAGCGTCTGCTGGAAACGACGAAGCTGTCGGTGGAGGCAGTCGCCGAGAGGGCCGGCTACGGCTCGGCAACAGTGTTGCGCGATCGATTCGCCGTAGTCGTCGGTGTCAGTCCCTCGACGTACCGCCGCTCATTTTCGTCACTGCGCGCATCCGCTCCGGCCGCCCCATCAACCCGAGTGCCTGGGCCGCCACGCCATCAGTCCTTGCGTCGGCACTCTATGCGCGCTGGCACGCGTCACTGCAAGTCAGGCTAGTTGTGTGTCAGAACGCCGCGATTTCTGCGGTACGTTAGAGTCGAGGAAAACGTCGCGTCCGCGGATACTTCGCAAGTCGAACAACTGACCTGAACTGTCTGGAACTGCAGGACAATACGATACGGACGGCCTCGTCCTGGCTATACATCCCGTTACAGCAAGGAGCCCGACCAGATGCAATCCCCGCCCATCAGCCAGGCCGAGATCGACGCCCGAATTCATCGCCACGTCGACGAACTACTGGAGATGTGGCGGGCCGAGCAGGGCGCCTCGAAGACCAAAGACCTGCAGCTGATCGCATCGGCGATTCCCTTTCCGCGCAGCCAGGCCATTCGCGCGCTGGATCTCTGTTGCGGTCCCGGGGATGTGGGCAGAGCCATCCGACAGGTGTACCCGAACGCGCAAATCGATTGCATCGATCGAGACCCGTTCCTTACTTCGATCTGCCGAGCGGTAAATCAGCGGGATCGCATACCTGGAACGCTCGTCGTGAGAGACCTGGAGGACGATGGCTGGCTGGACGAGCTTCCAGGCGACTACGATGTCGTGGCGGCGGTCAATGCGCTTCATTGGTTCGACGCGGGGCGGGCGGCGCAACTCGTCGACGACGTTCACGGGATGCTGCGGGGAGGAGGGCTATTTCTGCTCGCAGAACCCGTCTGCGCTGAGACACCCTTCGTGGCTGGATTCGACGAGTGGAAGGCCAAGCAGCCTCCGCGCTACACGCGCGAGAACTGGCAGCGGTTCTGGTCGAGGGCCAACGCGCTCCTCGGCTATGACCACACGACACTATTGGGCTCCCGCGATGGCAATCGCATTGGAGACGGCCTGTCGGTCGCGGGATGGATACGCTTGCTCGAACGCGCCGGGTTCGGGCTCGTTGACGTGCTCCTGAGAGATGCTGATCAGGTAGTCCTCGGCGCAGTGAAATCGATCGATCCTATGGACGCTACGGAGCGTCCTTCGATGCTTTGGCGAGAACGAAATTGAGGTTGTTCATGCCGACGGCTCCTTGCCGAATCGGCCGCAGGCCTGCTTCTTCCAGCAGCCTGACGATGTCTTCGACGTCGACGTAGCCGTGACGGTGGAAGCGCGCCAGAAATCCGCGACGATTCGGACGTCCAAAATCCACGGCGAGCACCCGCCCGTCACTCTTCAGGACTCTCTTGATCTCCGCCGCACACTGCTGGCGAGTCGTCCGGGGCAGGTGGTGGAGCATCAGCGTGCTGAACACAACATCGAAGGTGGCATCGGGAAACGGGAGGCTTTCGGCCACGGCAACCTGAAATCTCGTGTCCACCGCGGCCTTCGCCGCCTTTCGACGCGCTCGCGCGATCATCGGTGGCGACGGATCGATCCCCTGAACGCTTCCGGCCGCACCCACGTGTCGACTGGCCGCGATCGCCAGGGTACCAGTGCCGCAGCCGACATCGAGCACGGCGTCGCCGTCTCGAAGGCCGGCGAGGCTGATGATCCGCGCCCGCAGTTCGTCCTCCCGGCCGCGCGTCAGCAGCCACGCCAGAAGGTCGTACGGCGCGGCCCAGCGGATGAGTGCTCCATGAGTTCGCGGTGCGTGTTGTTCCACCCGGTGGCTCCACGCCCAGCATAGACTGGAATCGCGCGGTGTCGACGAACATGCCGCCGCAGCGCATCCGTTAACGAACACATCCGACGTGTTTGTTCGTTTTCCGAGGGAAGGGAGGCATAGTCTCGTGTCAGGTCAGCGCGGGTGCTTCGCCGCTCCCATGCTCAGCATATTCCCCAACGCATAATTTCCCTCGTGGCATGCGTATTCGAAGAGGCGGTATCGATCGTCCCTGTTCAACGGAAACGCCACCGTCCACGGCCTGGTATAGACGTTCGGATCCTCGATCGTCACCGTGTACTGAATCGTGGCGGCATCGACGCGGGTCAAGCGCTCGACGAGGTGACACGCCTGGCTTTGCGGAATGCCGCGAATCCAGCCTGCCGCGACGTTGGTGGCAATCCAGCTCTTGCCATTGAAGTTCGTGGTGTCCACGACCAGCGTGTCGCCCTCCCAGTGACCGCGCGAATCCCCCTCCCACGACCTGATGCTGGGATCGAGATGCGGACGCCCGTCCAGCGGAATCACCCGTGCTTCGTGGATCATTTCCGAATGGATCACGAAGTGGTCCGCCGTCTGCACAATCTGATGACCGTTGTTGTAGGCACCGGGAAACAGTGATCCGGGTACGCCGCGCGTGATGCAGCGCTCCCACGGCCCGTAGTGTTCGAGGGAATCTTCGGGAAGCGCAGCGTCGTGGTCCCGCTTTTCAACGGCCTCCCGTCTGAGTGGCACTTTGCCGTCCGGCGGATCGACGACCATCGACGGCCGTCGAGGGCTGACGGGACTGTCCGGCACGAGCCAGTCGGCGGTACTGACGGCCGGCCCTTGAGGCCGCCGTTCGTCGGCGTTCAGCCGTTCGAAGGGTGTCGGGTCGTAATTCGTCCAGACTCCCTGAAAGTCGGGGTGTCCGGCCGCCGTCCGAGCGACGGTCCACGTGCTGCGCGAAGTGTCTCGACTGGACTGTGAAAATCCCGGGACGAACGCGGTGCGGGCGAGCAGGATCGCCGGAACGGCGAGCAGTGTCACGAAGCTTCGGGACCATCGGAACATGTGCGTTCGCCTTCCGAGCTGAACGGGGACGCCTCGGACAATGCCGATGCGGGATCACCATCCCATCGCGCGTAGTATAGGCGGCACAAGGGGACACATCATGACTCGATTTGTGATCGCCTGCGTTGCCGCGTTCGCCCTGGCCGGAATCGCCGACGCTCAGGCCCCCGCGACACAGCGTCCCGATCCTCGCACCATCCGCCTGCGCGGCAACCGATTCAAGCCGCTCACCTACGACGAGATGACACCGGCGCAGAAGACGATGCTCGAGCACCTGGTGGCGGGGCCGCGCGGCGGCGCGAACGGCCCCTTCAACGTCCTGTTGCGGAGCCCGGAGATCGGCGACCTCGCGCAGGAGTTCGGCGCAGCAACGCGGTTCAAATCCTCGCTGCCGCAGCGGCTGTACGAGCTGGCCATCCTGGTCACCGCCCGGCACTGGACGTCGCAGTTCGAGTGGCAGGCGCACCATCGGTCGGCGCTTCAGGCCGGCCTCAGCGCGGCGATCGCGGACGCGATCGCGGAAGGGCGTCGTCCGTCGGCGATGCAGCAGGACGAGGAGGCGATCTACAACTTCTGCTCGGAGCTGCTGACGACCAAGCAGGTGAGCGACGCGACATTCGATGCAGTCAAGAACGCCTTCGGCGAACGAGGCATAGTGGATCTGATCGCCGTGACCGGCTGGTACAACACCGTGTCGATGCTGCTGAACGTGGATCGCTACCCGGTTGACGACAGCACGCAGCCCCCGCTCAAGCCGCTCAAATGATCCGGCGGCCGCGTGAGCGTGTCGAGAACCTCACGCGGTTGGCATCGACGTGTCGACGGTCGCAGTCGTTTGTTCGTCGTCAATCCTCGTCGGCCCGATCGTGTCCTGACCGCGCTCACGCCGGGTCGAGGCGGATCGCCCCGATGCGGGCGGAGCCCGGAGAACTGCCTTCGAAGACGTACGCGTCGCGGCCGGTCTCTCCGGCATACTGACGCGCGACGGCGCGGACCGCGCCGCCCGCGTTCACGTCGGCGAGGAGCGCGACGGTCCCTCCGCTCCCGCCGCCGGTGATCTTGGCGCCATGGATGCCGTGCGCCGGGCCCGCTTCGCGTGCCAGCGCCACGAGCCTGTCAGTGCCGTCGGAGCCCAGGCCGCACGCCGAGTAGCTCGCGTGCGACTCGTACATCAACCGACCGAGGCCTGCGGCATCGGGTCCGGACGCCGCAGCGCTGAACGCATCACTCACGTGGCGCGCCCACTCCGTCACGCGCTCGTGCTCGTACACCGGGTGTGCGGCCGGATTCCGGATGGCGTAGCGGCGCGACGGATCGACGCGGGTCACGAGGTCCGTAGTGCCCTGGTAGCGCGCCAGGAACGCAGACCCATCGAGAGCCGAAGGGATCTCTGGTGCGAACCGGCTGAAGACGGCGGTGCCGACATTGGCGAGATACCCATGCCAGCGCGGATCATCCACGCGCACGTGGCCCGCGCGCGCTCCCGGCATCACGCACAACCCGACCAGATCCGCGAGGATCCGGTATCCCATGAACGCGCCGACGCGCACGGCACCATAGTCTGCGCCGGTTACCGCGTGACGGATCCCCGAATCGATCCCCCACACGCCCAGGCCATCCGGGATTCGTATGCTGCCCCGGAACTCGGCCGGCTGGCACAGCAGCGCCATGAGGCTGTCAGCCTCGCCGCAGATCGACGTCATCTGATCCATCACGCCGCACGGCGCACCCACGATCAGGTTCTCCACCTGCTGGCAGCGGACCGCCCGGGTCCTCGGCTCGATCGGCACCTGCCACGCCTCGACGACGGCCTCCATCGTCGCAGCTTCGATGGCCGCCGACGAGCTGACGCCCTTCCCCTCGGGGACGTCCGACTCGATCAGGATGGCCGCGCCAGCGGCGACCTTCACGTCGTGCTCGCGAGCCAGCACGTGGAACACGCCGGCGACGTACGCGGCCCAGTGCCTGGACGGATCGGCGGCGAACCAGTCGTGCACCGCTTCGTACGGACGGTTCGCGTCGGCGACGAGGTCGCTCGGAACGTCGCAGCGGCGCTCGTGGCCGCCGTGTCCGATCGAGGTGATCGAAATCCGCCGTTCGGTCCACGGGCGGACGGCGACGCGTGTCGCCTCACGAATCGGCCACTGCAGGACGAGGGCGCCCGAGTAGTCGGCGATCCCGCCCATGACGTCCAGCCGTCCTGGCGCGCGGGCCACGAACACGGGACCGTCGTCTGCGTCGGCGCTCGCGGGCTGGGGCCAGGCACCGGCGTTCACGCGCGCCGCGACATCGTTGGCGAATCGCGCGAGATCGGGCACCTCCTCGGGGACGCGCGACGCCAGGCGAAGCGCACCTCTCACGCAATCAATCCACGGCGTGCCAGCGCCCGCTGCAGATGCGGTTCGACCTGCGCTCGCACGGCCTGGTTCGCGTAGCCGATCCACGCCACGTCCGCCGCGACGTCGAGCGGCGCGTCGAGCAACCGGCCGCGCTCGTCGGTCACAGACACGCCGGCTTCGCGCGCGATCAGTTCCGTGCAGAGATCGTACGGATGGCAGCAGAGCGCGGCGCCGCCGCCGCGCCGCCGCTCGAAGAGCGATCTCAGATCGGCGACGAATCGATCGTGGCCGGCGATCAGCTCGTAGAGCTGACCGCCCGTGCAGATGTACTGATCCTCGAATGACTGCGCCTTGCCTGCGCGCGGAGGCCCGAGCACGGCTTCCACCAGTTCGTCGTCGATCGCGGCGAGCTCGGCCCGATTGCCGGGGAAGAACCGCGACAGCATGGCGAAGCCGTGCGCGATCGTCGGGGCGGTCGACGGGCGCACATCGAGAGGGCGATTCTCGCCGGTGAGCCGGTTGAAGCGGAGCGCCGACACGCCGTGACCTCGGACGGCCCAGATCTCGTCGCACAGGTGCTGCTTGACCAGCGGAATCTCGGTCTGGATCGCCAGCTCGATGTCGGCCAAGGTGCGGGCGCCGGGCCCCGCCGCCACGCCGGTCAGGATCCATGCCGGACGCTTCTGGTACATCAGGCCGCGCGTCCCGTCGATCGGATCCACGATGATTGCCCACCGCGTCGCGTCCCGATCGGCGCCGCTGGGCAGGACGATCTCGCCGCCCGGCAGACCCTCGGCCACGAGCAGCACCGGCGCATCCCGCGTGGCCATCGTCCGGCCGATCTCCCCGACGAGCAGGTGCTCCGCGACGCGATCGATTGCATAGATCGTGTCTCCTTCTTGATCGCGCGCGATGCCGGAAAGCGTTGTCACAGCTCCCTGTTCGCAGGCCGCGACGACATCGCGACGGATTCTGCGATGCAGGGCCTGGACGGGCGCCAGAAGAGGATGCACGACGGCAGGCACGGCTGAACGTCCGGGTCAGGCGGACGTCGAACGATAGTGCGGTCCGCCGGCGGCCGCGAGCTCGGCCGCCTTTTCTTCAGGAGACGTGTCAGCGAGAAAGTTGCCCCCGCCAATCTCAGGACCGGCCAGGTACTTCAGCAGGTTCGGCCGGCGCAGCGGCGGGTGGAACTCGATGTGAAAGTGGAAGCCTGCGGTGTCTCCCTTCACCGGAGCCTGATGGAGCGTCATCACATAGGGAAACGCCATCTGCCAGAGGTTGTCGAAGCAGATCACCACGTCGCGGAGGACGGTCGCGAGATCGCGTCGTTCGCCGAGGTTCAGCTCCGCGACCGTCGCGACGCTCCGCAACGGCGCGACATAGGTTTCATACGCGTATCGTGCGAAGTAAGGGACGAACGCGATCGCACTGCCGTGCCTCATGAAGATGCGGCGCGCGTCCTGCTGTTCCGCGGCAAGGATGTCCTGAAACAGGATCCTCCCCGTTTCCTCGAGGTGCCGGCGGCCGGCCGCCAGCTCCGCCTCGATGTACTTGAACGTGAAGTTGGTCGCGTAGATCTGGCAATGCGGGTGCGGATTGCTGACGCCGACGACCTCTCCCTTGTTCTCGAAGATCAGCACGCAGGTCACGTCGGGATGTGTCGCCAGTTCGTGCATCTGCTGCTGCCAGGTCTGCACCAGCGCATCGACGCCGTCCACGTCGAGCTCGGCGAGCGTCACGTCGTGCCGCGGACTGTAGCAGACAATGCGCGCGACGCCCGTCGCCGGCCGGTTCCGGTACATGCCCGCGGGCGGCGTCAACTCTCGAGGCGCGCCGGCGCCAACACATGGGTGATCGTTGTCGAACACGAACGTGCCGCTGTATCTCGGATTCACCGCGCCGCTGACCCGCGCATTCCCGGGACAGAGGTAGCACGTCGGATCGAACGCCGGCGGTCTCGGCGTCCCACTGCGTACCTCGGCGCCCGACCACGGCCGCGACTGCCGGTGCGCCGCGACGATGACCCATTCCTCGCGCAGCGGATGCCACCGCTGTTCCCACATGCGAGCAGATGTTATCAAGCGCCGGATGCCGCGGCTTCCGATTCGAGAAAGCCGAACTACAATCCGTCCCGCGCCTTCGGAAGAATGGTCGATGGCCACGCGCGCCGCCGCGCGTGTGGTTCGGTCTCGTTGTTTCCAGACGGGAGTTCGGGCGTTCGTCGCCGCGATCACTCATGGTCGGAGCGGTCGCGACCGGCATTTCCGTGGAGTTCTGTTCGCAGCCCCCAGAGAATGAGGCCGAACGACGCCAGTCCTGTCGGAGCTGACGAGTACGCCAGGATCGCGATGAACGTCTCCTGGCCCGCCGTCCCCCGAGAAAGCCCGTGCGGGAGTTCGCCCATCAGCCGTATCGTGTCGACGCCAACGCCCCAGATCGCCGCAACCGTGTACGCGGCGAGGATGGCGAGCGTGCTGTAGACGAGACACCAGAACGCGACGCGGGCCACCGTCGCCGTCAGCCTCAAACGAGACCATAGCAGGCCGAGCGCCAGGAGCAAGACGCCCTGAAACGCACTGAGCGTGTGGACCGACAACCCGATGCGTTGCGAGCCCAGATACGGAATGACGAAACCATCGAGGGACGAATAGAGGATGAGCGCGATTCCAAGCTGCAGAAGGCGCTGACCCTGTCGCGCCAGAAGAACAGGCGTGGACATATGCATCTCCTGCGCAGAGACCGGGCACGTCTCCCGTGGCCGGGCGAGAAGCGGTTTCGGGCCCGATCGCTCTTACGCGTTCCGGCTCCTGATGGAATCCGAGCGCTGGACCCGAGGTGAAATCTCTCACGAACACGTTGACATGCGGTGTATAACATCGCACGGCGATTTCGCCCATCATCCCATTCAGAAAGGACGTGCGCATGCGAGCCACCAGAGTGTGGGCCCTCCTCATGGCCGTCGCGATCGGGATCCTGCTGTCGGCGAGCGCGGCGTTTGCTGAAGACATCAGCGGCTTCATCACGACAACGCGGATGATCCGTGAAAACAGCCGCCTTGTCGGCGACGTCACATGTACGGTTACCGGCGCGCCCTGCATTCAGTTCGCCACCTCGCACATCGAGTTGCGGCTGAACGGGTTCACGATGACAGGGCCCGCCGATCCGGCAACCGCGTGCGGCGGTTCGACCTCGACGGCGGCAGAGACGGGCATCAACAGCGGTGGTCAACCGGACGTCGAGATCCGCGGGCCGGGCATCGTGCAGCGATTCCGCGGCGACGGGATTCTGTTCAACGGGACCCTGCAGGGCAAGGTCGAAGGAGTGACCACGACGACCAACTGCATGTCGGGGATCCGGGTGGCGGCAACGTCGTCGCGAATCACCCTCGGATCGAATGTCTCCGTGAGGAACGGCAGCGCTGTCCCCGGCCTGTCGTGCGGCGGCATATGAATCATCGGCAGTAACAACTCGCTCCGGTGGAACGAGACGACGGGAAACGGCTTCGCAAGCCCCAACGACGACTTCGGCATCGGCATCCTCAACGGGGACAACAACCTCGTCGAGGAAAACACGGCGTACGGCAACACCAACGGGATCGTGATCTTTCCGGCAGCGACCAACACCAGGATCCGAGGCAACGTCGTCGTCGGGAACCCCTCGATACAGCTGTCGACGGGGGTTCCGGGAAGCGTCGGCGTCGATATCTGGGATCAATCGCCCGCCGGCGCGACGTTTTTCGACAAGAACCTCTGCATGACGGCGATCAACGCTCCGTGTCCGGGCCTGGCACCAGGCCAGATTCCGAGGAAGCCTGGTAGCTGAGTGAAGTCTCTCATGCAGCGACGAACGATCCACGGCGCCGTGCTGGCGGTCATCGCCGGCGCGGCGCTGACGTCGGCGGCGTCGGCGCCGCCGCAAGGCGCGGCGAACGCGCAGACTGCGCCGGCCCTCGTCGATCTCAGGAGCCCGGAGGAGCTCAAGAAGCAGTTCAACGACGATCGTGGTCACACCCGGCTGGTGCTCCTGCTCTCTCCGACCTGACCGGCGTGTATCGCCGCCGCCCGGTGGGCGCAGCGGGCTCTCGCCGACCCAAAGGTCGACCAGCAACTTCGCGTGTACGCAATCTGGTTCAACATGTATCCAGGAGATGCGCGCCAACGGTGGCCGCACACGCTGCTCACCGACGCCCGCGTCCGCCACTACTGGGACGAACGGCGCGCGATTGGCCAGCTCTACCTTCAAATGCTGCCGACGCTGTGGGAGAGTCGATCCGCAGAGACGGTGCTGCCGGACGCCGACGCCCTCTGGGACGCTTACATGCTGTATCGGCGCGACGCCCAATGGATCGATCAACACCCGAACGTTGTCGCCTGGGGATCGCCAATAGTTCAGACAACTGAAACGCTGCTTCACGAACTCGAGCGGAATCGCTAGCGGCGATCTGCCGTCCCACCCTGCACCCCAAAAGGGTCGCCGCCCGCCACTGGCGATCCGCCTCAACTGCCGCTGGCCCCAACGCCATGTCGAAAGACCACCCTCAGCTCCGACATGAAGGCAGCGGCGAGCTCATGTCGGGCGTCGCCCAGCGAGGAGGAGCAGGACCATGAAATACATGCTGATCATGAACACCCCGCGTGACGGATACACGCAATTCATGAAATGGCCGAAGAAGATCCTGGAGGCGAACGCCGCCTTCATGCAGGCGTTTACCAAGAAGCTGAAGGATGCCGGGGAACTGGTGGCGGCGGAAGGGCTGGGGGCTCCCGACCATGCGAAGCTGGTGCGTGCTGGCGACGACGGCACGCCGATCACCGACGGCGTCTTTCCGGAATCCAAGGAGTTCCTGGCCGGCTACTGGATTGTCGACGTCGAGAGCGAGGAACGGGCGCTTCGAATCGCTGCCGATGCCTCCAGGGCGCCGGGCCAGGCGGTCACGCGGCCGGACGGCTCGACGATCGATCATCTGTGGATCGAGGTCCGCCAGGTCATGGGCAGTCACAAGGACATGGAGTGAGCGCCCCGCTCGAACAGGTCGAACGCCTGCTGCGCGAGCTCGCGCCGCGGGCGCTCGCCAGCCTGATGCGGCGTTGTGACGATTTCGCCGCGGCCGAGGACGCCGTGCAGGAAGCGGTCATCGCCGCCGCGGCGCAGTGGACGCGGGATGGCCTGCCCGATACGCCCTGCGCATGGCTGGTCCGCGTCGCACAACGGCGGTTGACCGATCAGGTGCGCAGCGAGATCGCTCGCCGCCGCCGCGAAGCCGCTGTGGCGGCGGAACGCTCGCGCACGACCAGCTGCGGAGTCGACGACGAGATCGGCAGCGATCCGGACGACGCCCTCGCTCTGCTCTTCATGTGCTGCCACCCGGCGCTGTCCACAGCGTCCGCGATCGCGCTGACGCTGCGCGCCGTGGGCGGCCTGACGACGGCCGAGATCGCCAGGGCCTTTCTGGTCCCGGAATCGACCATCGGGCAGCGGATCAGCCGGGCCAAGCAAAGCATCCGGTCCTCCGGCATCCCATTCCGCATGCCCGACGCAGGCGAGCGGGCAGCGCGCCTCGGCTCGGTGCTCCACGTCCTGTATCTGATCTTCAACGAGGGCTACACCACCAGCTCGGGCTCAGCCCTGCACCGGACGGATCTCTCGAACGAAGCGATTCGCCTCGCACGCCAGGTACACGCGCTGCTGCCCGGGAGCGGCGACGTCGCAGGCCTGCTGGCCTTGATGCTCCTGACCGACGCACGCCGTGCGGCGCGTACCGGCCCGCACGGCGATCTGATTCCGCTCGATGAGCAGGACCGAGCCCTCTGGGATCGCGACGGCATCGCCGAAGGCCTCGCGCTCGCAAGTCACGCGCTGTCGCTGGGATCGGTTGGCGAGTATCAGCTCCTTGCGGCGATCGCCGCCGTGCACGACGAAGCAGCGCACGCCGAAGACACCGATTGGCCGCAGATCCGCGCGCTCTACGACATGCTGCTGCGGCTCACCGACAACCCGATGGTGGCGCTCAATCACGCGATCGCGACGGCGATGGTGGAGGGACCCGCCGCCGGGCTTGCGCTGATCGACACGTTGCGGGACGACGAGCGGCTGCGCCACGGCCATCGGCTCGACGCGGTGCGCGCGCACCTGCTGGAGCGGAGCGGCGAACGGGAGATGGCGGCGGCTTTGTACCGGCAGGCGGCGTCGAAGACCAACAGCATCCCGGAGCGGAACTACCTGCTTGCGAAGGCGCGCCGAAACAATTGAAGAGGCGGGGCGCCCGACCGAGGCAAATCTACCCGTTGCAAGTATATCCATCATGGATATATTCTCGACGGGATGACCGATCTCTACCGCGAGGCGCAGTCGTTCCTGCCGCTCCAGGCAGCCACATTCCACATCCTGCTGGCGCTCGCCGACGAGGACCGGCACGGCTACGCGATCATTCAGGACATCGCCGAGCGGACCGGGGGCGCCATCCGCCTGAGCGCCGGGACGCTGTACCGGTCGATCCAGCGGATGCTCGACGACGGCCTGATCGTCGAGCCGCGTGAGCGGCCGTCGCCGGAAGACGACGACGAGCGGCGGCGCTATTACCGGATCACGGCGCTTGGCGCCGCGGTCGCGAAAGCCGAAGCGCGCCGGCTCGCGGATCTCGTCAGAATGGCCCGCGCGCGCGGCCTCGCGCCGGAGCGCGCATGATGCGCGGCTACCGCCTGTTGCTGCATCTGTATCCGGCCTCGTTCCGCCACGAGTACGGGGACGAGATGGCGTCGATCCTCGCGCGCCGCCTGCGCGACGCGTCCAATCCCGTCAGCCGCGTCCTGGTCTGGGCCATCGCCGCGTCGGAGACACTCGGGAATGCGCTGCTCGTCCACCTCGATCTCGCGCGCCAGGATCTACGCTACGTCGCGCGGACGCTGAAGCGGTCGCCGGGCTTCGCCCTCACCGCCGTCGCGATCGTCGCGCTCGGCATCGGCGCGGTCACGGCGTCGTTCACGGTCGCCGACTTCGTGCTGATCCGCCCGCTGCCCTATCGCGAGCCTGACCGGCTCGTGCAGCTCTGGCAGACATCGCCGGGTTACAACACGATGGATCTGTCGCCGTTGAACTTCCGCGACTGGATGGCAGCGGCGCGGTCGTTCGAGTCGGCGGGCGTGTCGCACTCCGAGGCGCTGACCATGAACACCGGCGGCGAACCGCATCGGTTCGCGGGCGCTGCCTTGAGCGCCGGCGTGCTGCCGACGCTCGGCGTGTCGCCGATCATCGGTCGCAGCTTCACCGACGCAGACGACGCGGGCGGCGCGCCGGGGACCATCCTCCTCAGCTACCGGCTGTGGCAAACCGAGTTCGGCGGCGATCCGACGGTCGTCGGCCGGCGCATCGACGCGCAGATGGACATCGAGCGGAACACGTTCACCGTCATCGGCGTGATGCCGCGCGACTTCCACTACCCGAGCGCCGACGCGGCGTTCTGGGTGACGACGCGTTTCTCGGCGGACGACTATGCGCCTGGCGAGCGGTCCAACAACTGGCTCGACGGTGTCGCACGCCTGCGCCCCGGCGTCCCGCGCGAGCAGGCGCAGGCCGAGGCCTCGGTGATCGCGAGCGACCTGAGGCAGCGCAATCCGAAGGAGAACAAGGACATGGGCGCGCGCGTCGTCTCGATGCGCGACGACGTGTCGGTGCGATCGCGCCTGCTGCTGCAGGCGCTCTCGGCGGCGGCCGCCTGCGTGCTGCTCATCGCCTGCATGAACCTGGCGAACCTGCTGCTGGCGCGCGGCCTCGAGCGGCGGCGCGAGCTCGCTGTGCGCGCGGCCATCGGCGCAGGCCGCGAGCGTGTCGTGCGGCAGCTGATGACCGAGCATCTGCTGCTCGCCGCCGCCGGCGGCGCGCTCGGCATCGGGCTCGCGATCCTGGCGGTACCGCTGCTGTCGCAACTCGTGCCGCCGACCCTGCCGATTGCGGCGTCGCCCACCGTCGACGCGCGGGTGATCGGGTTCGCGGTGGCGCTCACGGCGCTGACCGGCTGCGCCTTCGGATTGGCGCCGCTCGTCCGGCTCGGCCGCGACCTGGACGTCGGCGGCCTGCGCGACGGCGCGCGATCGGGCGGCGGCCAGCGGGAACGCCTCCGGTCGGCGCTCGTCTTCGCCGAAGTCGTGGCGTCGGTCGTCCTGCTGGTGTCGGCGGCGCTGTTGATCCGCGCGCTGCTGACGATTCAGGCGACCGATCCGGGCTTCGACGTCAACGGCGTGCTGACGCTCCGCGCGGAGCTGCCGGTGCCGCAGTACGCTCGCGTCGCCACGCGCGAGACCTTCCACTCGCGGGTGCTGCGCGAGGTGCGCGCGCTGCCCGGCGTCAAAGCTGCCGGCTTCACCAGCTTCCTGCCGATTTCGAGGTTCCGCGGCGGGCTCTGGCCGGTGACGGTGGCCGGGGACGTCCCTCCGGGCGCGGGCGTGCGCGGCGTCAACAACGTCGCCGCGCTGCGCTACGTGACGCCGGGCTATGTCGCCGCGCTCGCAATTCCGCTGAGCCGCGGCCGCGACGTCAGCGAGGCCGACACACAGCACGGGCCGCTCGTCGCGGTGGTCAGTGAATCGTTCGCGACGCGGTACTGGCCCGGCGCGGATCCGATCGGGCGCCACTTCGGATTTGCGTTCGCCGATCGCGAGGTCGTCGGCGTCGTCGGCGATGTGAAGTTCCGCGGGCTCGAGCGCACCAGCGAGCCGCAGGTGTACCTGCCGGCACAGCAGGTGGCGGACAACTGGATCACGTACTACGCGCCGAGGGCGCTGGCAGTGCGCATCGCAGGGTCGCCGGCCACCCTCGCGCCGTCGATTCGCGCCATCATCCGCGGCGCTGATCCGGACGTCGCGATCACCGACGTGCAAACGCTCGCGGACATGGTCGGCCTCGACACCGCGTCGCGGGCGACGCAGGTCCGCGTGCTGGGCGCGTTCGCCGCGATCGCGTTCGTGCTCGCCGCCGTGGGGATCAACGGCCTCCTGTCGTTCGCCGTGTCGCAGCGGGCGCAGGAGATCGGTGTCCGCGTCGCGCTCGGCGCCCAGCGGCGCGACATCGTCGGGATGGTCGTCGGCAACGCGGTGCGGATCGGGGCGGCCGGGCTGGTGGTCGGCGTGGCGCTCGCCTACGCCGCCGGGCGCAGCATGGAGGCGCTGCTCGCGGGCGTGAGGCCGGGCGACGGCGAGGCGTTCGGCGCCGCGGTCGCGCTGACCGCCGTCATGATCGTCGCGGGAACGCTGGTGCCGACCCTCCACGCGCTTCGGATCGATCCGATCAGCGCGATCAGATCCGAGTAGTGGAGCGGCCCCGCCGCTGGCATCACTTCTTCGCCCAGACCGCATGTCCCCTTCCATGCTGATGCCCCTGGCCTTCGGGAAGTCCTGGCACCGCCGGGGAATTGCTGAAGGCTGAGGCGGCCCGCTCCGCGTGACCGCGTTCCAACGGAGGCATCCGGCGTAGCGGCCACAGTTTTGACGCGGCTTCGTCACGGTCATTTCATCGCTGCGCAGAACTCGCGGCGACCTCTCCGGGTCCTACCAGATAGATGGAGCGCGCCTGCACCTGAGGGGATGTCATGGATAAGAACGTCATGAAACACACCGTCGTGAGACTGTCATCAGTTGTCGTCGGCGTCATGCTGCTCGGCCTCGTTGTCGGCGTCGCAGATGCGCGCGCCGACGAAGAGATCATCGCGAAGGTGCCGTTCGCGTTCACTGTCGGCGCCGCGCATTTCGAGCCGGGCAACTACGTCATCCGATTGGCAAGCGAGGATCCGGCTTTGATCGAAATCGTCAACTCGAATCGCAGGGCAGCGGCGTTCGCGATGACTCTGCCGGCAGCCGCGGCGCGCGACTCAGCGCAGCAGCCTGAACTGGTCTTCACGAAGGTTGGCAGCGATTACGTGCTCTCGCGACTGGTGTCGGCCGACGGCGACGATCGTGAATTCGTCGCGCCGCATCACGTCGCCGAGCAAGGCTCGAGCGGTGCGGCCCGGTGAAGCGACGCGTACCGGCGGCTGTCGTGCGCGAGGCGATTCGTATGCCGAACGACAACGAATCGTAAATGTGTCGTGAAATGTGCGCACCCCGGCACGAATCGCCGCATGCGCACCATATGATCGGGATCGTGGCCCGCACGGCGCTGCAATCGATCGCGGTGGTGGTCGTGCTCACTGCCGCGACGACCGCCGACGCTTTCGGCTGGACCGGGGCCGCAGCGCCACGCGATTCGTACGGCGCGCCGTCCGAGGCGTAGCAGGAGAACCCGGAGCCTGGCATGCAAATCCGAACGTCCATCGAACCGACCGGCGCTGTGACGCTGACCGTCGACGGCCCGTTCACCGGCGCGGCGGTCGCCGACTTCGAGCGCGCCCTCGAACGGGCGCGATGTCTCGACCAGCCGATGTTCCTCGACCTGACCGGCGTGCCGACGATCGATCAGCCGACGTTGAAGTACCTCGTGAACGTGATGCGGCACGACTTCCGGCTGATCATCTGTCCGGCGTTCGTCGAGCAGTGGATCGCGCGCCAGGATGGCGGCTGAAGCAAGCGTTACTTCAGCTCGACGGCGATTCGGTCAGCCGGTTGTCCCGAGGCGTTCTCTTCCGCATGCTTCGCGGCGCCCGCCACGCGAACGTCGTCTGCCTTCGCGCCCGGCTGATCATTCAGGTAGACGACGATGCGGTTCAGGATGTGCTCGTGCGTCTCGCCCTTCTCATGGGCGTCGTAGTGGATGCGGAGCACGCGGACCTGTTCGTTCTCGAACTCCACCTTGTAGTGCCGCGGATCGACCGCGGCGGGATCCAGCGTCGAAGCGGGAGCCTTGCCGGCAGGCGGGCCTTTCAGGTCGATCTCGAGAATGCGGATCGGATGATCGCTGATGTTCTCGGCGATGTACGCGCCGCTCGCCGGCCGCCAGCGAACATCGCCGCGGTGGAATTCGATCGTCGCCGATTGCTCGCCTTCCTTTCGCGTCATCACGCCGTCGTCGAGGTAGATCAGCACACGGTTCGTCGCGTGTCCGCTGCTCGCGACCGACGGCGTCCGCGGCTGGAGTGTCGCGACGATCACGCGCGCCTGCGGTGTGTCGAGTCGCGGTGTGATCGCGGGGGGCGCCGGAGCGTTCTGCGCCTGCAGCCCGACCACAGAGGCCAGAGCGAGCGGGCCACCGAGCCGTGTGAATCGCATTAGACCGTTCATCGAGCCCTCCAATCGATGTCTCAGGCGTGTGGCGCCATCCTACACCCTCGTCGCGCGGCCAGCCTGCTGTCGCCTTGACGCAGTCGCTCGCTTGCGCGACGCTTGCCCGTACTTCGCTTCCACACCTCCTGGAGGCTCCATGTATCGACTCACGTATGCGGTCCCGCTCGTCCTGCTTGCGCTGATGCCCGGGTGCAGTTCGCCGAGCGCCCAGCCCGCGCAGTCGTCACACCAGGAGCCCGCGGGCGCGGTGAAACCGATTACTGTCGACTCGACCGAGGAGCAGATTCGCCAGGCGGTCGGCGCCGCCAGGTTCGGCAGAAAGCTCACGCCCAAGGCGTGGCCGAACGGCGCGCGGGTCGCCGTCTGTCTCACGTTCGACGTCGACAACGAATTGCTGCAGAGAGCGAATCCCCTGCCCGTGCCGTTGTCGGTCGGAGAATACGGCGCGACGACGTCGTTGCCGAGGATTCTCGATCTCCTCGATCGGCACCAGGTGCCGGCGACCTTCTTCATTCCCGCGATGGGCGCCATGCTCCATCCCGAGATGGTGCCGGCGATCGTAGCGCGGCGGCGTCATGAAATCGGCGTCCACGGATGGGTCCACGAGTTCTGGCCGGGCATTGGAGACCCGGCGAAAGAGCAGCGGCTGCTTGCCCAGTCGATCGCGTACTTGACGAAGGCGTCCGGGACGCGTCCGGCGGGCGTCCGCGCGCCGGGCTCCGGATTCGGGCCGCAGACGTTCGATCTGATCCGCAAGGCCGGGTTCTTATACGACAGCAGCCTGCTCGCGGCAGACGAACCGTACGAGGTCCTCGCGACCGGGCAGCCGAGCGGGGTGATCGAGCTTCCGATCAGCGAGGTGGATAACGACTACGTGTATTACGGCGAAACGGCGAACGGATCGCTCCCGTCCCCTGATGCGGTGTTCGAGGTCTACAAGGCCGAGTTCGATCTCGCCTTTCAGGAACGGACGATGTTCATCCTCACGCAGCATCCCCATGTCGGCGGGCGGCGGTCGCGCATCGTCCAGCTCGATCGGCTGATCACCTACATCAAGTCACGACGCGAGGTCTGGTTTGCAACGATGGAGCAGGTGGCCAGCTACGTCAAGCAGGCAGACGCTCACTGACGCCTGCCTGCTGCACGCTCCGTTTCGATGCAGCCTCTCGCGCGGCGTTCAGCGCTGCGCGTTGGCCAGATCGCTCACCGCTGTCGACAGCAGGCGGACTCTGGCCTGGTCGCGAGCCGCATCCGCCGCCCCGGTCAGCAGGGCGGCCAGCTCCGTCAGGCCGGTCTTGCGCTGTGCGCCTGAGCGCCGCTCCGCAGTATCGAGCGCCGTGCGCGCCGCCGAGATCGCCTCGGTGGCCAGCCCGTTCGATCGCGCCAGCTGATCGAGGTAGGCGCGCGCGAGCGCGAAGCTCGGCGCCCAGACCAGCTTCTGCTGATCCTGCGTGTTCCAGTAGGCCATCTTGACGCTTCTGGCAGCGGCCAGCTCGTTCTCGCTGATGAGGCCGCTCGGCAGCAGCTCGTAGACGTCGAGCCCGCGGGCGATCTCAGAGCTCACGATCACGCCGTTGTACCAGTAGGCGGACCACGATCCACCCATCGCCATGCGCGTCGCATCGACCGGACCGCGATCGTAGAACGCGATCTCCTGCGGATGATCGATGTCGGTCCAGTCGAAGACCGAGAGGCCGCCCTGATACCACGCCTGCACCATCACGTCGCGGCCCGGAATCGGGATCAGCGATCCGTTGTGTGCGACGCAATTTTCCAGAGACGTCTGCGGGGCGGGCAGCTTGTAGTAGCTGTGAAACTTCAGCTTGTTGTTCTCGATCGTGAAGAGCGCGTCGGCGCCCCACTCTTTCTTGTCCGTGACCCGGCAGCGCGGCTGACCGCCGCCTCCCCACTCGTCGCTGAACAGCAGCTTGGTGCCGTCGTTGTTGAACGTGGCCGAATGCCAGAACGACATGTTGGCGTCGGCCGCCGCGTCGAGGCGGACCGGGCGCTCCGGATCGCGAATGTCGAGCAGGAGCCCGAGGCCGGCGCAGGCGCCGCCGGCGAGGCCGATCTCAGGGTAGACCGTGATGTCGTGGCACTGATTCGGACCCGTCGGTGGACCCTGGTTGCCGCGGCCCTGTCCGCCGGCTGCGCCGGGAGGGCCCCCTCGCCCGCGTTCTCCGCGCGCCGCCGCGGCAGCCGCCGCAGCCTCGCGGTCGCGCTGATCCTGCGCGGCGCGCTCCTCGTTGCGCGGCGGCACCGGCAGGTCCTGGAAGATGCGCGCCGTGCTCACGATCGCGGCGTGATCAGGCGTCCGCAGCGGGACCTTGATCACCTCCAGCCGGAAGCGCGCCGTATTCGGATCGTCGATGCCACCGTCGAGGCATCCCGGCACTTCGTCGGTCGACCGCACCGCGGCTGTTCCCGACACGTAGATGAACACGTTGGCGTCGTCGCCCTGCTTCGTCACGACGGTGTGCGTGTGCGATCCGCGGCAGGTCTGCACCGTCGTCACGAGCTTCGGATGCTTGACGTCGGCGATGTCGAACACGCGAATGCCGCGCACGCGCAGCTTGCTGACCGGCTCCGGCACTCCCTCGAACCCGCAGTCGGTGCGGCTGTTGGTCGCCTCCGATGACATGAACAACAGGTTGCGGTACACCGACACGTCGTTCTGCGATGCCGGACACAGGTACGTCTGCATGAGCGCCGGCTTGGACGGGTTGGAGATGTCGTAGATGTCGAAGCCGTTGTAGTTGCCTTGAATCACGAGATTGCCCGAGAACGCGAGATCCGAGTGCGTCGCGCCGAGCGTCCGCCCCTTCGGCGGCGTCGTCGAGAGCATCCGCATGTTCCATGCGGCCTGCGCGGCATCCCAGCGTCCGGCCTTCAAGCCGACTCGCGGATCCGGCGTCGGCGCCGTCGCAGACACGATCGGCGCAACGGGCGGCGGCATGTTCGCGGGGGGCGGCGGCGGTGGAGGCGGCGGGTTGCCCCGTCCTGCGGGCGCGGGCGGTGCCATCGTCTCGGGCGCCGCAGAGGGCGCAGGTGCGGCTGACGGCGTGGCTGCCGGTGGCGGTGCGGCTGACGTCGGCGCCGCTGCCGGCGCGGCTGCCGGAGGCGTGGCCGGCGCCGGCGCCGAGGCGGCGGGCGGCGCAGCCGGCGGGGTCGCCGGCGGCGGCGTCTTGGTCCCGGCGCTCGCGCACGCGGGCACGCCAAAAGCCCCGGCAGCGAACAGCATGGTCGCGAGCAGGCCGTTGATCAGCAGCAATCGCATTCTTCTCATCGGCGGTTCCCCAGCATTTCGTTCATCCTGTTGATCTCGGTGGACTGATCGGCGTAGACATCCGACGCGAACTTGAACACGGTCTCGTCCTGCGCCGCGCCGTACGATTTGAAGAGCACGTCGACCATGTCGATCGCGCCCTGGTGATGCTTGATCATGCCGAGGAGAAAGAGCCTGTCGAACTCCGTCCCGCGGGCGCGATCCAACTCGGCCATCTCCTCGTCGGTCAACATGCCCGGCATCAGCATCTCGTGCGTCACTCCGTTCATCGTCATCTTGTGGCGCGTCGACGTCGCGTCGGGCACCGACAGGCCGCGATCGCGCAGCCAGGTCTGCATCGTGGCGATCTCATCGCGCTGTCCGACGACGATGCGCTCGCAGAGCACTGCCACGTCGGGACGCGCGCCGTGCGACGGCGCCCAACCGGCCATGACGACGGCCTGAGCGTGATGGGGAATCATGCCGGACATGAACTCGACGTCGGCATCGCTGTACGGCAGCTGCCCGAGCCCGGGCGGCGTCGCGTGGAGAGCGGACGAAGCCGGGCGAGCGCAGGCGCCGCCGACCGCCGCTGCGGCCAGGCACGTCGCGATGGCGAGCCGCCACTGTTTACGCATCGCGACGTATCCTAATCGATTCACATTGGGATTCTGCCATGAACCGCCTGACGCCTCGATCCAGGCGTCGTTACGTATGATTACCTTCGGCAGGCGGACGCCTGAGCCCAGGGATTCGAACGCGCGATCATGGACCAACTACTCTTTCCTGCGCCTCCTCCGCCGGCGGTGCCGGTGCGCGGCCGGACCGAACGGGTTCCCATTCGCCGGATTTTCTGCGTCGGCCACAACTATGAGGCCCATGCGCGGGAAATGGGCGCCGTGGTCGATCGAGACGCGCCGTTCTATTTCACCAAGCGGAGCATTGCGTGGCGTCGGGCTCCACCGTCGCGTATCCACCAGGGACCGCCAACTACCAGTACGAGCTCGAGCTCGTCGCCGTCGTCGTTCCTCGATCAGTCCGGTCGGCAGATCCAGAAAACGCGAACGCCGCGAGAACGTCGCCGGGCGCATGGCGCCGGAGGCGCTGCGGTCCTCTGCAAGGAGCGCAACAATGAGTGAGCAGACGAGATCGCCGCAGCAGTCGGCCGCTCGGCTGACGGAGATGGTCGATCAGATCCTCGACGAAGTGCATCGCTTGCCGGAGGATCTGATCACCTGGAAACCGGCCGACGATGTCTGGTCGGTGCTCGAGATCCTGTGTCACGTCGACGAGTTCATCCCGTTCTGGACCGGCGAAACGGTGAGGGTCGTCCGCGATCCCGCCGGCGAGTGGGGGCGGGATCACACCGACTCACGCCGTCTCGAGGCGGTGAAGGCCGCACCGACGCGGCGCCTGCCGGATGTCGAGCGGTCGCTCCGGGCGGGCGTTGCCGATGCGGCCGCGAGGCTTTCGACGCTTCGTGAGACGGACCTCCAGGTCGAAGCCAGGAGCCGCAATCCGCGCTGGGGTGTGAAGCCGGCCGCGTTCATCGTTGACGACCTGCTCGTCCATCACGTCGAAAAGCACCTTGGCCAGATCCGCCGCAACGTCGCTCAGTACGGCGAGCGGAGCACGCGACAGCAGGTGTGAGGCGCAGCCGGTGTCAGTCCGGCACTCAGCGCCCGCCAAAGCGCAACGTGATCCCGCCGGAGAACTCCAGCTGGTTGGCGTAGTCGGGATCCGCGAGCACCCAGCACGTCGGGTAGAACGGATCACACCAGTAGCCGGCCGAGTCTGACTTGATGTAGGTGGGCGTCCAGCGGATCGTGCCTTTGAACCCGACATTCGTGCTCGGATAGAACTTGACGCCGCCACCCAGCGCCCACGAGAACCTCGTCGAGGTCGCGATCTTCTGAATCGTTGCGCTGTTCGCGATCGAGCTATCGTAGTCGCCGGGCAGATAATGCGTCGCACCGAGACCGACCAGGAAGAACGGCCGCGCCGCCGAACCGGATTCACCCCAGTTGTAGACGAAGTTGCCGTGATAGTTCTCGATATCCTGGCTGGCGAGCTTGCGGCTCGGCGCCGGATCGCTGATCGACAACGTGCTCGCCTGGCGATGATAGAGGAACTCGACCTCGGCGTGGGGCGTGACGAACGCACCGATGGTGAACCCGAAGGCGGCGCCGCTCGTGAGATCGAGCTGGTTGTATATCTGGCCGAAAATGATCCGACTTTGCGAGGCGGTGATCCCCTCGCTCGCCGTATAGCCGGCCTCGAAGCTCATTTCGACCGCCTGGGCGCGCGCCGGCACGGCGGCGCCCACGATGAACAACGTCGTCAACCCCGCGATACCTGGATGCAGTGCACGCGCCATGACGAGATGCCTCCTTGTCGGCCTTCTCCTCCTTCCCACGATGACGTCTGATTCATGGAAGTGAGAACCGCCGGGAGACCACCAGTAACCCGCGCGCGCCGGAGGAGCTATGCAGATCCGGCAGCAAAACCGCCGGCCACTGCCACTGCATGCAGACGTCACTCCGCAGCGAGACCGTTCGTCATCGCCAGTTCCAGCGCGGACACCGACGCGGCGGGGAATTCCCACGCGCCGCCGGCGCCGAACGGCTTCGCCACGGTTTGCATCACCTCCGACGCGTTCAGATACGACACCTCGACCGCGGGGTCGGCGGCGATCTCGAACACGCGGCCTGCCGCCGGCGCGACGCCGCCTATCCTGATCGAGGCGGCGATCGATCGGGTGCGCTGCGTGTTCACCACGTGAAGGTACACGGTGTTCTCGCGGCGGCTGGCGACGACGTCGAGGCCATCCGGCGCGCGCGCGACCGTGACGGCCTGATTGCCGATGTGATGCCGATACAGCTGCATCACGCGCGCGACCGGCTGGAGGTACGCGCGGTTGCTGCCCTTCGGTGTCGGAATGATCACGGCGTTGTTCTGCCATCGCGTCCCGCAGAAGTCCGCGGCCGTGGCGATCTTCAGCACCTCGCCATGCCGTTGATGGGTGTTGAGGATGCGCGCATACGACACACCGGCCGCCCACGACGCCAGCACGTCGCCGCGATCGCGCCCGGGGATGACGAAGTGACACTCGGTCATCGCCAGGGGAATCCGGCGGGCGCCCAGCGTCTCGCGCACCGAGCGGATCTTTGCGTCGGCGGGCTGCCATGCGGTCATCAGCTGCGCCCAGGCAGCATCCGGATCGCGGCGGTACGCCTCGCCGCGCAGCACCGGCTTCTGCGGCGCGTCGGGATCGAACATGTGGTGGAACGCGAGATATTGCACGTGCTCGCCGGCAATCTCCGCCATCCGCGCCGCCCATCCGCCGTCGCCCCACGCGATCAGCTGGATGGCCGAATCGGCGCCGCGCATCGCCCTGGCGAACTCCACGGTCTTCCGCGCGGCGGTCTCGAGATCGAACCCGTTCCTGTCGTACGAAGTCTCGTTGCCGATCTGCCAGTGCCGAACGCGCAGCGGCTCGGCGCGGCCGTGCGACTTCCGGTCGCGGTTCCCGGGATCGTTGCAGTAAGCGACCCACGCCGCCGCCTCTGCCGCATCGGCCGTCCGCGCGCGACCGCGGCTGCTCATGTACTGCCTGCGGCCGTCCGACTCGAAGTTGACGCAGATCAGCGGCTCCGCCCCGACGCGGCGGCAGAGATCGACGAACTCGGACGTGCCGACCTGGTTCGACTCGATGCCGCCCCACAGCAGGTTGAGCATCGGCGGCCGGCTCTCCCGCGGACCGACGCCTTCGCGCCAGCGGTAGAAGTCGACGAAGATTCCGCCCCAGCGAATCATCGTCGGCGCGAGATCGCGGGTGATCGTGACGACGTCCTCGCGCCACTCCTCGCGCACGTGGTCCCACGCCGCCTCGACGGATCCATCGGTGGCGCCGAGCGGCTCCATGAACTGCATGAACAGGAACGGCGACAGATCGTGGAGCGGCGCGGGATCGATCGCGATCTCGCTCGTCTCTCGCGCCTGGGCGGCGAGCGGCACGCGCTCGGGATCGAGCGCGGCGGCGGCGACGAGGCCGGCGGTCGCGGCGGCCGACTCGGCGAGAAACGTCCGTCGGTTCATGAGGACGCGCGTCGCAGGGATTCTAGCAGCGCCCGCGCGACGGTGTCGCCTGCGAGGTATTGACGGCGATCAACGAGCCCGCGGCCGTGCCCTCAGCGACCGACCACGCGGCGGACGCCACCATGCGGCGTCTCTGGCTGCAGACAGACGTACTCGACACCACCACACTGCCGGAAACCCGTCACCTTCCGCCCGTCATTGCCGGACCGTCCGCATCTCGGAGGCGGGGTCACTGTGAGTTCCACGATGTCAGCGCGGTACGCGAGTTGCGGTTCGATGACGCGATGATCGAGGCAATTCAGATGAACGCAGGACGTCGACTCCGACGAGCATTGCTATGGTCGGCCGGCGCCGTCGGCGCGGCGACGGCGGCGTACGCGGGTTACGTCGCCGATGCGTGGTGGCGCTATGGACATCCGCCAGCGCCCGCGGCCGACGACACGGATCCGCTGCTCGAACGATTCATGCCGGTATACGAGGTCGCGGAGCGCCGCCACACCCGGGTTGCCGCGCCCGCCGAAATCACGTTCGCCGCCGCGTGTGAACAGGACCTGATGGCCCGGCCGATCGTGCGCGCGATCTTCAAAATGCGTGAACTCGTCCTCGACGCCGACCCCGATTCGGCCATCCATCCTCGCGGACTGCTGGCGATGACGAAGTCGATCGGTTGGGGCGTGCTCGCAGAAGTGCCGGGACGAGAAGTCGTGATGGGCGCGGTCACGCAGCCCTGGTGTGGGAACGTGGTGTTCCGTCGGTTGCCGCCGGACGAGTTCGCCGCCTTCGACGAGCCGGACCACGTGAAGATCGCCTGGACGCTGCGCGCCGATCGGAGCGATCCGCACGAGTGCATCTTCCGCACCGAAACGCGGGTTCTCACGACCGACGCTGCGGCACGCGCGAAGTTCCGCTGGTACTGGTCGCGATTCTCACCCGGCATCAAGCTGATCCGGCTGATATCGCTCGCCGCTTTGCGGCGCGATGCCGAGCGCCGTGCCGGTCGCTTCAGCTTTCCAGGGCGGCCGGAGCGGCAGCCGCGCGCTCCTCATCGGTGAGTGCCAGCGCCACCGCCCGGCGTTCCTTCGCCGAGCGCGCGGCGCTCTCCACGACCGCCGTCGTGGCGATTGCCTGGGCGGGCGGCACCGGGTTGTCGCCGTCACCGTGGACCGCGTCGCGGAGAGCCGCGTAGAAACGGCGGTAGTCTCCAGGCGGAACGACCGTATCGGTCTCGATGCCGGTCGGGCCATCGACGAGAATGGCCCGCTCGTGCGGCGGCGGGCCGGCGTCGAGGCCCATCTCCGCCGCGAGCCGTGCCTCCTGCGCGTCGACTCCGTACTTGATCCAGCTGGCGCGCGAGCCGTGGGCGACGAACCGAGGAGCCGGAGCAGCCGCCAGCATCGACGCGTGCAGGATGACGACGCGGCGCGGGTAGCCGAGAATCACGTGCGCCCAGTCGTCAACGAGTCCGCTAGTGCGGTGGGCAGCAAGGCTGCCGTTCACCCAGTCGGGCAGACCGAACAACCGCAGCGCCTGATCGGCGAGGTGCGGCCCGAGATCGTTCCACACGCCGGAGCCCGGACCTGGGCGTTCGCGCCATCGATCGCGGACCGCAGGACGGTACCTGTCGAAATGCGATTCGACGTGCGTCGCCTCGCCGAGAATGCCGTCGCGCACGATCGATTCGAGCGCCATGAAATCGCCGTCCCAGCGTCGATTCTGGAACGTCGTCAGCAGCCGGCCGGTGCGGGACGCCAGCGCGCCGAGCCTCCGCGCGCCCTCGAGCGAGTCGGCCAACGGCTTGTCGACCACGACGTGTTTGCCTGCTTCGATGGCCGCCGCCGCCAGCGCGACGTGCGTGGCGGTGGGCGTGGCGATCACGGCGACGTCGACCGACGCATCCGCCCACACGTCCTCGGCCGACGGGACAATTCGGACCTGCGGCAGATCGGCGCGGACGGTTTCCGGACGGCTCGACGCAACGACGGCGATCTCGAGTCCGGGAGTCGCGCGAATCAGCGGCGCGTGAAACGTCCGGCCGGCGCGGCCGTAGCCGATCAGCGCCAGGCGAATCATCCGCAGGAGTCTACTTGTTCTCGCCCGGGCCGAGCCGTGGTGGCGGTCCGGAAATCTGAAGGGTCATTTCGCACCTCCAGCGGAACGACACTGTTTCGTCACCGGAATGCCGGCGCGCGGAACGTGTAGGCGACGCGGCCGTCAAGCGTGGTCAGTCGGTCTCCGGAGCGCTCGAGCGGCGGCACGCGGCCGGTGTATTCGAGGATCTGTCGGGACGCAGTGTCGAACTGAAAGTACGTGGGTGCGACGGCCAGCCTCACGAGGACACTGGTCGGCTTCATGCGAATCACGGTGAGTCCCTCCGGGCCATCGACCCTGTCGAGCACGAATCCGAGTGACTCGCCGCGCTCGAGCACCGCGAAGCGGATGGGCAGAGGCGCGCCGCTCACGAGTTCGTTCCAATGCGCCAGGATGAACCCGAACATCGTCGGCCCGGCGACGACCGGATCCGCGACGCGCTCGTGGGACGTCCGTTCGCGCTCGCCGTCGTTGAGTGTGAACGCCGCCTCGCCGTTCGCGACCACGACGGACGCCGAGGTTCCGGTCTGACGGTGGATCAAATCGGCCCGCTGCAGCGCGTAGGACCGGGAGTGAACGGCGCTCTGGACGACAACCACCGCGCCACTCGGATCGTGCGTGATATGGGTCGAGGTGACGGCGGTGCCGGCGTCGACCACGCGCCGCTCGTAACGAAAGAGCGGATCGGTTCGACCGTCGAGGGCGTAGACGCGACCTTCGTAGATCTGCTCGCCAGTGGCGTCCGGCCGGGTCTCGATGTCGACGAGCCGGTCGAGTGCGTGTGGCGCGAGCGGTCGGGACGCGAGGCCGCCGCAGGCGGCGAGCAGGCTCGCTGCACCGAGAATCAGCAGGAGGACGACGGCGTGTGGTTTCAGCATGGCGATCTCCTTTGTTCGAACGCGATTTCGAGTTGAGAACACACGTTGTCAACCCCAATCTCGCCGGACGCCAAAGCTGCCTCTGCTCGACCGCGCTACACCTGTCGGATTTCCGATTTCATCGCGAGCCAGGCCTGTCGCGCCTCGTCGACCGATCCTTCATCCTCGATCGTCGTGATGTCACCTGGATCACGGTCGAGGATCACGGCTTTGAGCACGCGACGCATCAGTTTGCCGCTGCGCGTCTTCGGCAGCATCCCGACGAAGTTCAACTCGCCGATCACCGCGACCGGCCCCAGCTCGCGCCGGACCGTCTCGATCACCGCCTTGCGCAGCTCCGCCGACGGCGTCTGTCCGTGCTTCAGCAGCACGAACGCCGAAATCACTTCGCCGCGGACCTCGTCGGGTCGGCCGACAACGGCGCACTCCGCGACAGCCGGATGCTTCAGGCACGCGCTCTCGACTTCGATCGTGCCGATGCGGTGGCCGGCGATCTTGATGATCTCGTCGGCGCGCCCGCTGAACCAGACGTAGCCGTCCTCGTCGGCATGGGCGGCGTCACCGCTGTAGTAGACGCCGGGAATCCGTTGCCAGTAGTCGCGGCCGTAGCGATCCGGCTCACCCCACAGGCCGGCGGTGAGGCCCGGAAACGGCCGCTTCAGGACCATGATGCCCTTCTCGCCAGCCGCGCACGGCCTGCCGTCGACCGACACGACCGCCGCATCGATGCCGGGCAGCGGAATGGTGGCCGATCCCGGCTTGATCGGCAGCATACCGAGACCGTACGGGTTGCCGAACACCGGCCCGCTCGTCTCCGTCTGCCACATGTGATCGATCACCGGCACGCGTCCGCCGAGAATCGTGTTCTGCAGCCAATCCCAGGCCGGCGCGTTGAGCACTTCGCCGGCGCAGACGACACGCTCGAGGCGTGAGTGATCGATCGAGAGCAGCGGGGCATTGCCGTAGCGCATCAGCATGCGGACCGCGGTCGGCGACGTGAAGATGCCGGTGACGCCGAACTCCTCGACCGCCGTCCGCCAGTTCGCGTCCGCCTGCGGGTAGTCGAGGGCGCCCTCGAACGCGATCGTCGTGCACCCGACGAGCAGCGGCGCGTACACCATGTAGCTGTGGCCGACGATCCAGCCGATGTCGGAGGTCGCCCACCACACGTCGGTCGGTTTCAGCGCGAAGCACCACTTGCCCATCGTCACGACGTGGACCTGGTAGCCACCGTGCGTGTGAATCGCGAGCTTCGGTGTCGCCGTCGTGCCGGACGTCGCGAGGATGAACGCTGGCTCGCTCGACTCCATGATCGCGTGGCCCGCGTCATGACCGTCACCGCCGGCCAGGAAGTCGGCCCACGACAGGTGCGATCCGCCGCGTGGCGTGCCGTCACGATCGAGAACCACCACGCGCTCGACCGATCCGCCGGCGACGTTGAGCGCCTCTTCGACGATCGGCAGCAGCGCGACGTTCTGCCCCTTGCGATAGACGACGTCGGTCGCAAAGACGACGCGCGATCCGCTGGCGGCGATGCGATCGCCGAGCGCCCGCGCGCCGAATCCGGCGAAGACAATCGAATGAATCGCGCCGATGCGCACCGTTGCCAGCATCAGCGCGATCGACTCCGGGCAGGGTGGCATGTAGATCGTGATTCGATCGCCCTTGCTGATGCCCAGGCTGCGCAGTGCCGCCGAAATGCGCTTCACCTGGTGGAGCAGCTGCGCGTAGGTCAGCACGACGCGATCGCCACGCTCGTTGATGTACACGAGCGCGGCGCGGCCGCCGTCGCCGTCGAGGACGTGGCGATCGACGGCGTTGTAGCCGAGATTCGTCTGCGCGCCGACGAACCAGCGGAACGTCGGCCTGTCCCACTCGAAGACGCGGTCCCATTTCCGGAACCATGGCAGATCGTCGGCCGCACGCGCCCACAACCCATCGGGGTCGCGGCGCCCTTCGTCGATCCAGCGCTGAACGATTGGGGTGATGAGCGTCATGGCCGGGCGGTACCCGGTCCCGGTTCGGGCGGACGCCGCAGATCGGTGAGATCGTGCGCGAGTGGAAACGCGAGCCTCGTGCGCATGTGAGTGTCCTGCGTTACTGCGGTGAGGTCGGCCGTGCCGCCGCGACGCGAATCACGCCGACGTTTCCTTCGACGGCAATCGTCGTCCCGAACCGCTGCGACAGCTTCTGCAGTCGCTGCAGGATTCGCTGCGCGATTTCCGGCGGGGCGGTCATCGGCAGTCCGCGCCGGGACAGCGGGCTGTCGTGCCGCGCCCAGATCGGGTAGACCCGCACCTCCTGCAGCTGTCCCTTGTCGTACCGGCTGACCGCAATCGCGCTTTCGTAATTGATCGGCTCCACGACGCCGCGCGCTTCCAGCCCGCGGACCACGTTCTCCGCCTGCGTGACGTCGCCGTTGGGACTGATGTTGCAGTCGCAGCTCCAGTCCCACTCGCGGAAGAACTCGCCGAGGTCGTAGAAGATCGGTTTGCCTTTGTAAATCTCGATCCCGCGCAGGACGTGGGGACCGTGGCCGACGAACGCGTCGGCGCCGTTGTCGATCGACGCGTGGGCGAGCTCGACGAGAAAGTCCGGCGGCCGATCCTCGAACAGGAACGACTGCAGGATCGAATCGCCCTGGTGCGCGTGGATCGTCGCGATCATGAAATCGGCGTACTGTTTGCCGTTCTTGATGCTGCGCAGGTTGTCCTGCAGGTCGCGTGAATTCATCGCGTAGGTCAGTTCGCCCGGCCGGCTGCCCGCTTTGTAGAGCGTGCCGAAGAACTCGATCGACGTGTCGGAATCGCCGGACGGCGGCCGCACCGGATTCGCGTACTCGGTGCGGTGCGCGAACACGCCGTCCTTGACCCGCCTGAGCAGCGCGAGATGGTCCGGCGTGACCGCGATCGCGCGGGTGAGGTTCAGCGGGTTGAGGCCCGCACGGCCGCCGGTGATGCCGACGCGGTACGTCGCCGCCAGCCGCGACTGGCCGCTGGCGATCTCGCTGTACATGCCGACCAGGCCGATTCGTCCCTTCGGCGTCTCGGCGAAGCGGGGCGCGCGTGCTTCGTCGAGGTTCCGGCCGAACCCGGCGTAGGCGAGGCCTGCCTCGTCCATCAGCCGCGTCGTCTCGACGATGCCCTCGATGCCGGCGTCCATCAGGTGATTGCCGGCGCGGTTCATGAGCGTGAAGCCCATCGCCTTCAGATCGGCGGCGACTTCCTTCGTGCCGGTCATGCTTCCGCCGAGCGGCCCGTTGAACGTCCGCTCGTCGCGGATCAGCGACTCGAAGTTGCCGAACCCGACATCGCTGTCGTGGATCACTTTGAGCGCGCTCTGCAGGCCGGCATCGTTCAGCCGCGAGGCCGGCCTGACGATGATCACGTCGCCGACGCTGGCCAGTGCGAAGGGCTCGGCGATCTTCATCGCCATGTCCTGCGCCCAGCCACGCGCGCCCGAGCGTTGCCCCTGCGCGGCGACACCGCCGGGCGCCTGTCCGGTCAGACGCAAGGCGCTCGCGTAGACGATCGCGAGTGCGGCGATGAGTGCGACTCGAGCTCGCATGGACCCTCCTGTCATGCGCTTCCGGCAGCACGGAGTCTACCCCGCCATTGCCCGAGGATCACGCAGCCTGTGAACTGAACGGCTGCGAAGCGATTCAATCGTTATATGATCCGCGGCCGCGTCTGCCGGCGCTCGATGCGGGCCACATCATGCCGATGCCCATTGCTGTCTTCGACGACCCCCCTGGCCTCGCCCACGCCGCGGCGCGGGAGGCAGCGTCGCGCATCCGAGCGGCTGTCGCGGCCCTCGGCCACGCATGCATTCGACGCCGGTGAGTCCCCGTGCCGCCGCCGGTCGCCTGCGCTGGGGGATCGCCGCGCTTCTGTTTCTTTCGACCGTCGTGAACTACATCGATCGCCAGACGCTCAATGTGCTGGCGCCGCATCTCAAGACCGCGTTTGGTTGGAGCAACGCCGACTTCGCGTGGGTAGTCATCGCGTTCCGCGTCGCGTACGGCGGCGGTCAGATGATTTCCGGACGGCTCCTCGACCGGCTCGGCACGAGGGCCGGATTGAGCCTCACGGTCGCCTGCTACTCGACGATCGCTGCACTGACGTCGCTGGCGACCGGGCTGCGCAGCTTTGCGGCGTTCCGGTTTCTGCTGGGCGCAGCGGAGTCGGCGAACTGGCCGGGGGCGACCAAAGCCGTCGCCGAATGGTTTCCGCGCCGCGAAAGCGGGTGGGCGGTCGCGCTGTTCGACAGCGGCTCATCGATCGGCGCCGCGATCGCGCCGGCGCTCGTCCTGGCGATCTTCCATCTCTCCGGGAACTGGCGTCCGGCATTCATCGTCACCGGCGCCCTCGGATTCGCGTGGGTCGGACTGTTTCACGCGATCTACCGGTCACCCGAGGATCATCCACGTCTCTCGGCTGATGAGCGCTCGCTGATCCTTACTGGCCGCGGTGGTGGGGCCGACTCGACACTCACCGCCGATGCGCCGGCGACGCCGACCTATGGCGCGCTTCTCCGCCTGCCGCAGACCTGGGGCATCGTGCTCGGCAAGGCGCTGACCGATCCGGTGTGGTTCTTCATCACCGACTGGTTTGCCATCTACCTCGTCTCGCGCGGTTTCAGGCTGGAAGACAGCCTGCTGGCGTTCTGGGTGCCGTTTCTCGCTGCCGATCTCGGCAACTTCTTCGGCGGCGGATGCTCGAGCGCGCTCATCGCGCGCGGTTGGCCGGTTGGTTCGGCGCGCAAGCTGGTCATCGCGGCGTCGGCCGCGGCGATGACCCTCCTGATCCCCGCGGCCTACGCGACATCGCTCGTCGGCCTCACCAGTTGCCTGGCGATCGCGACCTTCGCGTACGCCGCGCTCTCGACGATGATCCTGAATCTGCCGGCGGATCTCTATCCGACCGGTTCGGTCGCGTCGGTCAGCGGCCTCAGCGGCACCGGCGCCGGCGTCGGCACGGTGCTGGCGACCTACCTGACCGGAATCGTCGCCGACCGCTACTCGTTCCGTCCGGTGTTGATCGTAGCGAGCGCGATTCCGATTGCCGCCGCCGCCGCGATTCTGATTCTCGTCCGCAACAACCGCGCCACGAGCCGCGGCCTCGTCTATCCGATCTGACTGGATGTCGACGTCGAACGGTTCGAAATGGCGTTCGTCATCAGCCGCGGCTTTCGTGACGAACTGGCACGCGGACCCTGACCGCTGCATCCGCGCAATGGCTTGTCGTGCGCCGTACTGTGATTGACCCGCGGCGCTCTACCGCGCCTGGCGATCGCCGCTCGACGAACCGGGCAGGAACCGGCCCGGCTGGGTCAGCCACCCGTCGACATAATCGAACGTTCGCGCGACGGTGTCGCCGTACTCCGGCCGGCAGGCCGTGAAGTTGTGCGTCGCGCCCTCCACCAGCGCGAACTGCTTGTCACGCGCCGCGAGGTGATTGAAGACGATCTCGTCGGGCACGACCAGGTAGTGGCACGTCATCGACATCACGAGGGTCGGGACCGTGATGCCTTCCGCGTTGGCCGGCGTGCTGCTCATCGCCGACGCCCAGTCCACGCCGACGATGTCGTCCTCGGTGAAGGCGAAGTCCGGCTTCGTCCTGATCGCGGACGTCCCCAGGAAGCGGCGCACGGTGCTGTTCTGCGTCATCACCGACAGCGAGCCGAGCGCTTCTTCCGGGTTGGCGCCCGACGGCGGCCGGACCGAGTGGACGATCTCCGTCGGCGTCGTGCCGTCCGCCTTCAGCAGCAGGTGCGGCGCCCGCGTCTTCGAGACGACGCGCACGTCGGGCTGATACAGGCGCGCGCCGGTCGCGTTCACGCCCATGCCGGGCACGACGAACGGCTCGTCGTCCGAGTAGTTGCTCTCGCCGTTGTCGACTGCCGCCAGCCGTGCGCGTGCCTGGCCGACCAGTTTCGCGTTGCGCGCCGCCTGCGCGGCATAGAACGTTCGCGAGAACTCGGGCGTATACGACGCGCGCCGCTTGTCGCGGTCGTAGCCATTGCGGCTGTCGAACATGTCGAGCTTCGGATCGCGCGCGCGCGGCGTCGCCGAATCGACCGCCGGATCGACCGAGCTCATCGCGTGGAAGGCACCGAGCGTCGAGTCGAGCAGGATGAGGCCGTCGGCCTTCTCGAGGCCGGTCGTCAACTCCCGACGGCACGGATAAATCTTCTCCGGCCCCGAGCACGCCTTCGCGCCGTTCTCGGCGACGTTCTGGTAGAACGCCATCTCGTGCCCGCCGCCGCTGTGCGTGACGATGACCACCTTGTCGACGCCGGGCAGACCGCGCAGGTACTTGATCGCCGCCGAGTACGCCGGCGCGTAGGCGTCGGGGTTCGAGCGTCCATCCTGCACGTTCACCATCAGGATGCGGTAGCCGCGCCGCGCCAGCTCGCGCCCGGACGGGTGATTGAAGTTGCTCTCGCTCGGATGGCCGAACATCAGCGCGACGCCGTTCTTGGGAGTTCCCCGGCCCGGCTCGTACAACACCGCGTCGCTCGTGCCCTGGCCGCGCCCGCCGAGCCGCACGTACGACGTGCGCGGCACGAGCTCCGAACCCCGAACTCCGGACCCCGAACCCCGACCCCCGCCCCGCTGCGCGGCGGGGACCGGCTGCCACGCGATCGACAACGCCATCGTCGACAGTGCAAATGCTCCTGCGCGGATGAGTTTCATAGTGAAGCGTGATCTCTAGAAATCGATCTGCGCGCTGAACTTCAGCAGCCGTCCGTCGAGAATCTGCGTCGGCTGGAGCCACCGCGAACCGTAGGTCGAGATGACGTTCAGCACCGTGCTGGCGTTGAACACGTTATAGAGATCGACGTTGGCGCGTACGCGGTTGCTGCCCGTCAAGCGGAACATCTTCGTCAGCCGCAGGTCGAGTTGCTGGATGCGCTGGTCGAGGTATTCGGCGCCGGTGCCGAGCAGGTCGATCGTCACGTTGCGGGTGCCGCCCGCCAGCGGACGCCCGAGCGACGGCGCAATCGCCGTCGTCGACACGGTGTAGAGCGCGGCGTAGTTGGCCGACGGCAGCCCCTGATAGACCGCGGCGATCTGCAGATCGAGCGGCAGCGGATACGAGCCGTTGAGGCGGATGCGGTTCTGATACGGGTTCTGGCTCTCGCAGTGATAGAGCTGCTGCGGAGAATCGACGACGAAGCAGTTGTTCGTGTGCGAGAACGTCGTCCCGCCGGCCGAGCCGGACACGAACGTGTTCCCGATGTTCCAGCCGCCCGAGAGCGTGCCGCCCTTTCCGAACCGCGCGGCAATGTTCACGTCGAAGCCGTTGTAGATCTCCGTCGGGCTGCCGAAGTTGTCCGCGAGCCCGACGACGTTCGCCACCTGGCCGAACTTGGTCGGGGTGATGTCGTAGAAGCCGCAGACCTGCGATCCGCTGATCGACCCGAGGCGCGGATCGGAAGGCGCGGTGATGCAGTACGGGTCGTAGTCGTTCGGTGTGACGAGCGCGTTGTCGGTCACCGTGAAGTTGCCGAACCAGCGCCGGTAGTACGCGGCGCTCACCGCCAGCCCCGGCCGGAGCTCGTGGTCGACGCCCGCCGACAGCTGCCAGTTGTACTGTCGCTTGCCGAAGCCGGACATGAAGCCCGCCTCCGGTACCGTGTTGTACTGCAGCTGGCCGAACGACGAATTGGCCATCGCGCCGCACTCGCCGTTCAACGCGGTGTTGGCGAGGTCGCAGTCCGGGTAGAAATTTCCGTTCCTGTCGGTCCACGCGCGCGTGGTGCTGAGCACAATCGCCGCGCTCGGCCCGAACGTCGTCGCGTAGCCGGTGTTCAGCGACTCGACATAGCGGCCCAGACCTGCCTTCACCGCGGTCTTGCCGTCGCCGAACACGTCGTAGGCGACCGCCAGCCGCGGATTCAGGTCGTGCCAGCACGGCAGGCAGTCGACCTTGTCATAGTGGGCAACGGCGTTGCCCGGGAAGCCGGCTGGCTCGTCGATCTCGCCGGAGTAGGCTCTCAGGTACTCGTAGCGGAGACCGAGATTGAGCGTCAGGCGGTGCAGCATCCACTGGTCCTGCGCGAAGATCCCGAGGTTGGGGCGGACGAACGCCGGGTTCACGCGCGGTGTCACGAATTCAGTGAGCTGCGTCGGCGTGCCGTTGTTGAACGTGTAGGTGACGGGGAGGTCGACCGCGCCGCGCTCGCGATAGTCGTCGTACTTCCGGGTCATGAGCGCGTTGAACCCGACCTTGACGTTGTGCTCGCCGGTCACGTACGAGGTCGAGGCGCGCATGATCATCGGATCGGCGACGTTGCGCTGGCGGATGCCGGTGGCGTTGTAGGTGAATCCCGTGCCGGTGTCGCGGATCTGGATCCCGCTCGCGATGCCCCCGCACGGCATGTCCCCGAACCCGACCGAGTAGTAGTTGTTCATCGCGCTGATCCCGGCGTCGAACAGCAGCCGGTTGGTCGCCGGATACTGCCATGTGCCCTGCAGCACGCTGACCTGATTGCAGTAGGCGTTGGCGCGGGCGGCGGCCTCCATCGCCACCGTGCCCGAATCGAGCTCTCCGCCCTGGTTCAGCGAGTTGTTGTGCTGCCAGTCGTAGGTGAAGCTGAACTTCTGGCTGTTCCTCGTCGCCAGCGTCAGCCGCAGGTTGTCGGACCGCAGGTCTTCCGCCGCTTCGGCCGGCTGGTTGAAGTCGGGCGTGAACACGAAGTCGCTGAGGTTCGCGTCGTGATAGAGGTTGGCGATCTGCGTCCGGCGGCCGTTGCGGCGGTGCGCCGTCACGAACCAGAGCTGCTCCTTCACGATCGGGCCGCCCACGACGACGTTGCCGTCGTAAATCGTCTTGATGTTGTTGACCGACGTCAGTCCCTGCGCCTGCAGCTCGGACGTGAGGTTGTCTGCCTGTAGTCCATGGCCGGTCCCCGCGGCGAAGAGCGTGCCGGAGAACTGGTTGCCGCCGTCACGGCTGATGATGTTCACCTGCGCGCCGCCAGTGGAGTACTCGGCCGACCCACCGGAGCCGGCTTCGACGACGACTTCCTGCGAGCCGAGCGGGTTCATGAAGAAGGTGCGGCCGGTCGGGTTGTCGAGCATGTTGAACGACATCCCGTTCAACAGCATGCGCTGATCGCTCTGGCGCGCGCCGTGAATCGACATGCGCACCGAGGTCTCGCCCTTGCCGCCGCCGACATCTTGCGCCGAGGGCGGCGCCGCCGCCGCCGGCATCAGCGCGATCAGCGACAGCGTGCTCTTCGCGGTGGGGACTGTGTTGAACTCCTCGGTCGTGATCACCTTCTGCTGCGTCACCTTGGTCACGTCGACCAGGGGAGAGCCGCCGGACACGGTCACGGTCTCGGCAAGGTTGCCGACCTTCAGCTCCGCGTTCACCGTCGCGGTGAAGTTCGACGTGAGCTCGATGCCTTCCTTCGTCAGCGTCGCGAAGCCTTGCAGCTGGAAGCTCACGGTATAAGTGCCGGGGCGCAACTCGATGATCTGATACTGGCCCTGCGGGTCGGTGACCGTCGATCGGACCTTCTCGATCAGCGCCGGGCTCGAGGCTTCGACGGTCACACCGGGCATCACGCCGCCGGAGGCGTCTTTCACGACGCCGGTTATCGCTGCCGCACTGGTGCCCTGGGCGCGCGCGGCCCGCGCGCCGCCGAACAACGAGACGCACAGTGCCGCCACGAAGACACGAACCCACGCCGCGACGCGTCTCTGCCAACGCGTGTTCATCACATTCCCTCCTGGATCAGAAGCGTCCGGGTTTGCTCAGCCACGCGTCGGCGTAGTCGAACGCGCGTTTCGCGGTGTTGCCGAATTCCGGCCGGCACGGCTGGAATCCGTGGTCCGCGCCCTCGACGGCGACGAACTCCTTGTCAGGCGCCGCGGAATGATCGAAGACGGTCTCGAGCGGGATGAGGTGGATCGCACAGGTGGCGGCCATGACCAGCGTCGGCACCTTGATGTTCTCGACGCTGCCGACGGCGCTGTTCGCCGACGATCGCCAGTCGATCCCCTTGATCGAATCTTCGGTCAGCGCGTAGTCGGCCGTGGTGCGGATGGCGAGGAACGACAGGAAATGGCGCACCGTCGTGTTCTGCGCCGTGTCGCGCAGCGTGTCGCGCTGCTGCGGCACGGTCGCCGCGCCGCCTCGGCTCGAGCGCACGATCTCGACCGGCGTCGTGCCGTCGGCCTTGAGATGCAGGTGCGGCGCGTGGGTCCGCGACAGGATCCGGCTGTCGGCCATGTTGAGCCGTGCGCCGACGGCGTTGACCGCCATGCCGGCGACGACGAACGGTTCGTTGTCGCGGTACGGACCATCTCCGTTCTCAATGGCTTTCAGCCTGGCCTGAGCGTCCACAATCAACCGCTCGCTCCGCGCGTGCACGCCAGCGAAGAAGCGCGTGACGAACTCGGCCGGATACTTCGCGCTGTTGGTCTCGGGATCGAATCCATTCTGCGGCGCGTACATGTCGAGCAGCGGATCGCGCCGGCGCGGATGGCTGGTGTCGACCGCCGGATCGATCGAGATCGAGCGATGGGGCGCGCCGACGTTGATGTCGAGCAGCAGAACACCGTCCACCTTCGGCAGTCCGGTGAGCCCCGGCCCCTTGCACGGGTAAAGGCGCGTCGGCCCCTGGCACGCCGACGGTCCGTTCTCGGCGACCTCTTCGTAGAACGTGAGCTCGGGGCCGCCGCCGCTGTGCGTCGCGAACACGACCTTCTCGACGCCGGGTATCGCGCGGCCGTAGTTCACGGCCGCGGCAATCGCCGGGAGGAACTCCTCCATCGTCTCTTCCGGCCCGTAGTAGTTGATGCCGAGCGCGCGATAGCCGCGCGCGACGAGCTCGCGGCCGACGAAGTACTCGAAGTTGTTGTTGTGATCGGGGTGGGTGTTGATCGCGAGGATGCGCGATTTCGGACCCGGCTCGAGCGGTTCGACGAGCAAGGCGTTCGCGTTGTTCGCAAGCCTGACGTAGGTGCGCCTGGCCGGAGGCTGCTGCGCCTGCTGCGCACCCGGCTGCTGCTGACGCAGCTGCCCGATCGCGGTCTGCGCGGCAACGGTCGCGACGGCCGCGGCGACGATGGCGATGGTGCGGATGCTCACAGGTCACCCCGCGTCGCCGGCGTGAGCGCGGTGATCAAGTCCTTCAGGTCGTGCTTCGTGTCCACTGCCAGAACGGCCTCCATGGCGCGCGTGGCGCCTGCCTGTCCGAGCGTGCGCCCGGCGAGGGCGAGGAACTTGTGCTTCACCTGATCGTCCGTGGCCGGGTTCTGATAGCTGCCGGGCGGGTACGGCACGTCGGCCTTGTGCACGGAGCCATCGCGGAGCGTCACCTCCATCCTCGCGCCCAGCACGTCTCCGCCGCTGGTCGTCAGCGCCGGATCCGACAGCACCGTGATGCGCTGGATGAACCCGAGCGCCTCCGGATCGCGGAAGCGGCGCTCGTCGAAATCCTCGATGCGCACGTCGCCATCGATGAAGGCGCGGGCGACCAGATACCAGACGCTGTGGTCGGCGTGCTCGCGCGTTGTGATCGCGCCGGCGAATCCCTGCTGCTGACTGAAGCCGAAGTCGCTCAGGTGGAGCGTGACCTGCCGGATCGAGTCGGCGCGGACGCCGCGGGCCCGGATCTCGAGCGCGGCCGCGATCGGCGCCTGCGAGGTGCCGATGCTCGGCCACATCTTCACGCAGCTCTTGAGAATCTCGTGATCGCCCGACCGCGTGCGCAGGAGCGCGTCCTTCAGGCCGCCGTTGACGACCTTGCCGTAGCCGCTTTCGCCGTCGACGATCGTCCGCGGATATTGCATGCCCGCCCGCGCGAGCAGCGCGGCGAACGTGCCGTTGCGTGCGGCGATCGCTTCGGCGGTGCCCTTGGCGTTCGACAGCTCGCCGCCGCTGCGGACCTCACCGAGCGTGTTGGCGTACGACGCCGCGATCGCCACCGCGTTGGCGATCCCGGCCGCGTCGAGGCCGAGCAGGCGTGCGGCGGCCGCGGCCGACGAGTACTGCGCTTCGAGCGACGGCAGATCGAACCCGCGGCGGCCGCCTTCCGATGCGTCACGGACTTTCACCTGCACTTCGTAGCCGACCGTCAGCCCGAGCAGCAGATCCCTGCCGGACATCCCCTGCATCTCCGCGATCGCGAGCGCGGGCGCCACGTTGATGCTCGGGTGATGCGGAAACCCGAAGGCAGCGTAGTCATTGAAATCGAGGTAGCGGATCGCCATCGCGTTGACGAACGCCGCCTCGTCGGACGACGTCCTCCAATTGACGCCGATGATGGTGGCCTGGGCGCTGCCGCCGCGCGCCGACACGACCTCCCGCGCGACCCGCACCGGAGCGGCGTCGACGGCGCCAAGCGCGCAGCCGAGCGTGTCGAGAAGGAGATACGTCGCCTTCTTCACCGTGGCGGTCGGCAGATCGTCGTAGCGCATGGCGGCGACCCAGACGCCGAGATCGTCGAGAACCGTGCGCGACGCCTTGTGACCCTGTGCGCGTCCGCGCTCGTGGGCCCCGGTCATCGCGAGCGGCGCGGCGCGGCGGCTCGCGGCAACGAGCGCGCTCACGCCGCACCACTTGAAGAAACGGCGACGTGCGATCGGTGTCGAGTTCGTGCTCACGCGGTGTGTGTGCTCCGGCCGTAAACACTAGCGCGTGACCGGCCAGCGCGGAGACCGGCTTGTGACGCCGTTGTCCCGCTCGTAACAAAACCGCTTCCGCGAGCGCGTCCTCGGGCTCAAATAGCCGTGCGATGAGCACGACACAGACGACCTCACCCAGTCGCGCGCGCGGGCGTGAGCGAACAACCGGCGCGAACGATCCTGTTCGACTGACGATGGCGGTCGCCGACTATCCGCACACCGCCGCCGTGCGAAACGGATCGATTCCGATCGACGGCGTCGAGGCAGAGATCGTCACGGTCACCCCGCAGGTCGCGGCGTTCAGGCGCATGGTCCGGCAGGTCGAGTTCGATGTCTGTGAGCTGGCGGCGACGACATACATCGTCGCGCGCGCGTACGGCGCGCCCTTCGTCGCGCTTCCGGTTTTTGTCCAGCGGCGGTTTCACCATGCCGGCCTGCTCGTCCGCCCCGATGCGGGCATCACCACGCCGAAGGATCTGGAAGGAAAGAAGGTGGGCGTCCGCGCGTATTCGGTGACCACTGGCGTCTGGACCCGGGGAGTCCTGATCGACGAGTTCGGTCTCGATTCCTCAAAGGTCACCTGGGTGGTCGACGACGAGGAGCACGTGGCTCACCTGCGGCTCCCGCCGAACGTCGTCCGCGCGACGGGCGGAACGTCGCTCGCCGACATGATGGCGCGCGGCGAGCTGGCCGCCGGCTTCCAGGGCAACGCCGGTGTCGGACGCACCGGCGATCCCGCGAGTGGCTGGAAGACCGTGGACGCGCCGTACCCGGATCTGTTCCCCAACGCGAAGGAACTGGAAGCGGATTGGTACAAACGCACCGGCGTCTATCCGATTCACGGCGTGATCGTGGTGAAGGACTCCATGTTGAAAGACCATCCGTGGGTGGCGGCGTCGCTGTTCCGGGCATTCTCCAGGGCGAAGGACGACTGGCTGGCGGCGCTCGACTCGGGCACGTCCGACCACGCGTCCGACAGGAAGTACGCGTCGCTGCGGACGATCGTCGGACGCGATCCCCTGCCGTACGGGATCGAGCCGAATCTCGCGACGATCTCGGCGCTGGAGGCCACCGCCTTCAAACAAGGTCTGACGCCGCGCCGCATGCGGCTGGACGAACTCTTCGTCGGTTCCGACGACTTGACATGAGCGAACGTCTTTCACGCCGGGCGCTGTTGACGCGGCTCTCCGCGGCCGCCCTCGCTGCGGCCGCCGGCTGCGGACGGCGGTCGTCCGGCGCGTCCAATGCGGTGCATATCGCCACGGCCGCCGGCGGGTTGAACCTGACCATGTCGGCGCTGCTGCGTCAGCAGAAGTTCCTCGAGTCGTTCGACCTCACCCCGGACGTGGTCGCCATGGCGGACGGGTCGAAGATCCTTGGCGGCATCTACAGCGGATCGATCGACGTCTCGCCGATGTCGGGGTTTGGACAGGTGTTCCCCGCGATCGAGCGGGGTGCAGACCTGGCAATCATCAACGCGGCCACGTTGATTCCGGCGCTGGCGCTGTTCAGCGCCAAGCCGACGGTGCGGTCGCTGAAGGATCTGGAAGGCAAGGTCGTCGGCGTCGGATCGATCGGCGCGTTGATCCACCAGCTGACGGCGACGCTGCTGCGGAAATATGCGGTGGACGTGTCCGCCGTCCGCTTCGTCAACATCGGGTCGAACACCGACACCTTCAAGGGCGTCATGGCTGGAACGGTGGACGCCGGCGCCGGTCCGGCCTCGTTCTTCGACGACGCCGGTGCGTACCACGTCCACGCGATCGAGAACGGCAACATGTCAGTGGAATTGAAGGAGTTCACGTACCAGGCGGGCTGGACGTCCAGGCGGGTGATTGAGTCGAAGCGAGATGTGCTGGTGCGCGTCCTGGCCGCCTACGCCAGACTGTTTCGCTTCGTTCACCAGCCCTCGGCTCAGGACGCGTTCCTGAGAGCCCGCAAGGCGGTGTTTCCGAACGCGCCGGAACGCGAGCACCTGGGCGAGTGGAACTACCTGCAGGCGTTCAAACCCTTTGCAACGGACCTGATGCTCTCGCCGGAGAGGGTCCGCTACATGCAGCAGATCAACCTCGATTTCCACATTCAGCGCGAGATGCTGCCCTTCGATCGCGTCGCCGAGATGTCCCTGGCACAGGAGGCACAGAAGCTTCTCGGCTGAGTGGATTGCGACTTCCTGAGAGAGGTTCCTGCGGATTGCCATGATCATCGACTGCCACGGACATTTCACGACCGCACCGAAAACGCTGCACGCCTGGCGCCGGAAGCAGCTCGACAGCGTTCACGATCCAGCGAACGCGCCAAGGAAAACGGATCTGATCGTCGGCGACGATGAGATTCGTGCGGCGATCGAAGGCGGCCAGTTGAAGCTGCAAAAGGAGCGCGGCGGCGATGTGACGCTGTTCTCGCCGATCGCCGGACAGATGGGGCATCACCTCGGCAACGAGCGGACCAGCCTGCTGTGGGCCGAGGTCTGCAACGATCTGATCCATCGCGTCTGCACGCTGTTCCCGGAGAACTTCGTCGGCGTGTGCCAGCTGCCGCAGTCGCCCGGCGTGCCTCCGGCCAATTGCATCCCTGAATTGAAGCGGTGCATCGAGCAGCTCGGGTTCGTCGGGTGCAATCTGAATCCGGATCCATCCGGAGGCTACTGGCAGGATCCGCCGTTGACGGATCGCTACTGGTACCCGCTGTACGAAGAGATGGTCCGGCTGGACGTCCCGGCGATGGTGCACGTCAGTTCGTCCTGCAATCCCTGCTTCCACGGGACGGGTGCGCACTACATCAACGGCGACACGACGGCGTTCATGCAGTTTGTGCTGTCCGATCTTTTCAACGATTTTCCGACGCTGCGGTTCGTCATTCCTCACGGCGGCGGCGCAGTCCCGTATCACTGGGGACGCTATCGCGGCCTGTCACTCGAGCAGAGCGGCCGGCCCCTGGAACCGCTGCTGAACAACGTCTTCTTCGACACCTGCGTGTATCACGAGCCGGGCATCCGCTTTCTCACCCAGGTGATACCTGCGGACAACATCCTGTTCGGCTCCGAAATGATCGGTGCGGTCAAGGGCCGCGATCCGAACACCGGCGAGTACTTCGACGACACCAAGCGGTATCTCGATGCCTGCTCGCACCTCGGCGCGCACGAACGTCACACGATCTTCGAGTCGAACGCGCGCCGGGTGTATCCACGGCTGGATGCGCTGCTGAAGCAGCGCATGGTTGCGGCGGCGGCCTCGTCATCAAACGGATAGACATGGCACCAGCACATCACGTCGACATTCATCCGCACATCATCGCGAGCGACGACGGCCGGTATCCGCGGAACCCTCTTTTCGGCGTTCAGTCGGACTGGTCGAAAGAGAGGCCGATCACGATCGAGCAATACGTCGCAGCGATGGACGCGGCAGGGATTCAGCAGGCAGCGATCGTCCAGGCATCCACCTGTTACGGGTACGACAACAGCTACCTGACCGATTCCATCGCGCGATATCCGGGCCGTCTGACGGCGGTCGGGTCGGTCGATCTGCTGCAGCCGGATGCCCCGGCGCAGATTCGAAACTGGGTCAGACGCGGAGTGACCGGGCTCCGGCTGTTCACGGGAGGCAGCACTCGAGCGTTCGATCCGAGTGCGCTGGACAGTCCGCGTTCCTTCCCGGCCTGGGAGCTGTGCTCGGAAGCCGGGCTCTCGATATGCCTGCAGACCGATCCGTCTGGTCTGGCGCAGGTCGCCGGGCTGGCAAAGCGCTTCCCGAACGTGAAGATCATCCTCGACCACCTGAGCCGGCCCGACATCTCGGACGGTGCGCCTTACAAGAAAGCCGCGTCGTTGTTCGGCCTCCAGCCGTTCGAGAACGTCTATCTCAAGCTGACGCCGCGGACGGTCGAGAAGGCAACCGCCGGCAACGCGACGCCTGAGACGTTTTTTCCGAAGCTGATGGAGGTGTTCGGCAGTCATCGCGTCGCCTGGGGCTCGAATTACCCGGCGTCACACGGACCGCTGTCCGCGATTCTAGATACGGCGAAGAAGACGCTTCAGTGCCTCGCCGCGGAAGACCAGGAGTGGATCTTCGCCAGGACGGCCCAGACGCTCTATCCGATTCTCGCGACCGCCGGACACTCCGGAGAGACGCGTCATGCAGTCGCACGCGAGTCCGCCGGAATTTCGGGATGATCACGCGACCCAAGAGCGGCATCCAGAGGACCGCGTCATGACCGGTGAAACCTTGAAGCTGGCGGTTCGCAATGTGCGGAAGGTCTTCCGCATTCGAGGCACGCGCCAGAGCCAGGACCGCGTCCTGAACGTACTCGGCGATGTCAGCTTTGACGTCCGGCAGGGAGAAGTGGTCTCGCTCATCGGTGAGAGCGGCTGCGGGAAAACCACCTTGCTCAAGATCATCCAGGGTCTGATCCGCCCGGATGGCGGCACCATTCTGGTGGACGGCGTCCCGGTCACCAGGCCAGGGCGCGACCGCGGATTCGTGTTCCAGCACGCGAGCCTGCTGCCCTGGCGGAGCGCGCTGCACAACGTCGAGTTTGGGCTGGAGCTTCAGGGTGTCCCGGCCGCGGACCGGGCTGAACGCGCGCGGACGCTGCTCGGCCTGGTGGGCCTGGGGCATGCAGCCGACCACTATCCGCACCAGCTGTCGGGTGGAATGCAGCAGCGCATCGGCCTGGCGCGCGCGCTCGCGATCGATCCCGCAATCCTGCTCATGGACGAACCGTTCAGCGCGCTCGATGCCCAGACGCGTGAGGTCTTGCAGGCCGAACTGCTCCGCATCCATGCGGAAACGGGCAAGACGACCCTGTTCGTGACCCATGACCTCGACGAGGCGATCTATCTGAGCGACCGCGTCGTGGTCATGGCCGCCGGGCCTGGCAGAGTGAAGCAGGTGATCGACATACCGTTCCCCTATCCCAGGCCTGAGCTGCCGGAACTGCGGGGCAATCTCCTCTTTCAGAAGATACGCGCGATCATCTGGTCGCTGATTCGCAGCGCGGAGACGGCACGCGCAGGACAGGCGGGTCCTTCCGGGCTCCGCATCGGTCACAGGAGATCTGGCTGATGAAGAGGCGCGAATCGGAGAACGACCTGCCGCTCGCGGATTCCCCTGCGACCCGAACGGGCGACCTGCCGATCGAGGATCTTGCGGCTCCTCCACGAACCAGGAGCAGAGTCTGGATGATTCGCGTCGCATCGATGGCGGCAGTCATCGGCGCATGGGAATTTGTCGGGAGGCGAACCAGCCCGCTGTTTCTCTCCTATCCCACCGCCGTGGCGAAGGCCGGCGCGGCGATGATCGCGTCGGGCGAGTTACTCGGCGCGCTGGCGAGCAGTCTGCAGACCGTGGTCGCCGGCTTTGTCGCGGCCGCGACGGTGGGAATCGCGCTCGGTCTGTTGATCGGGCGCTATCGAGCCGTGGATGCCGCGACCGACTGGCTGATCAACGCGCTCTACGCGACGCCGCTCGTGGCCGTGATCCCGCTGGTGATCCTGTGGCTGGGGCTCGGCGATCTCGCGAAGCTGTTCGTGGTCACGATCCTGGCGGTCTTCCCCGTCCTGATCAACACGGCGGCGGGTGTTCGGAACGTCCCTCGCGCGCTGATTGACGTCAGCAGCGCGTTTGCCGCCAGCGAACGTCAGGTGTTCGTCAAGATCATCCTGCCGTCGGCCGTTCCCTACATGATGACCGGACTGCGCCTCGCGATTGGACGCGCGATCATCGGCATGGTGGTGGCCGAGTTCTTTACCGCGATCACGGGCCTCGGCGCCTTGATCGTGAAGTACGGCAATCGCTACGACACCGCCTCGATGTTCGTGCCGATCATCGTGCTGATGCTGCTCGGGATCGTGCTGACGTCGCTGGTGCGCCGCGCCGAGGAGCACTTCGCGCCGTGGCGAATGGCGGACGAGTAGAGGTGAAAGGCCGCAACGACACGTTGGTAACAGGCAAACCATGGCCGACACAGGTCGCTTGAACAACATCATCCGCGCATGGGAGCAGGGGCGTCCTGCGTTTGCGTCCTTCGCGCACGCCGATCCGCAGACGGCGATCGAGTTCAGCACCGCGCCGTACGACGGGATCATCTTCGAGATGGAACACAACCCGTTCGACGTGCGGGGCCTGCAGGATGCGCTGCAGTATCTGCTCAACCGGAGACAGATCTTCACCGCCGGATCGCTGGCGCCGGCGGTGACGCCGATCGTGCGCGTGCCCGCCAACGGCGTCGAACGGAACCAGTCGTTCGCCAAGCAGGCGCTCGACCGCGGCGTCTACGGCATCGTCTGGCCGCACGTCGGCGATGCCGAACAGGCCTATAACGCTGTGGCGTCGTGCCGCTATGCGCGGCCGAAGAGCGCCGAATTGTACGAGCCGGCCGGCGTGCGGGGCGACGGTCCCTCGTCCGCGTGCCGCTACTGGGGCTTGACGCAGCAGGAGTACTACGCGAAAGCCGACGTGTGGCCGCTGAACCCGGATGGCGAGCTCCTCGTGTTCGTCATGTGCGAGAGCGTCAAAGGCCTCTCCAATCTCGACGACATGCTCGAGCGGGTGCCAGGCATCGGCTGCGTGCTGATCGGCGAAGGCGATCTCAGCCAGGAACTCGGCTTCCCGCGCCAGTACGAACATCCGCAGGTCAGGCAAGCGATGGATCACGTGCTGGCGACCTGCAAGAAACACAACGTGCCGGTGGGCCATCCGCACGTGACGTCGAGCAACGTGCATCGCGTGGTCGCCGAGGGCTACCGGTTCATGATGTCGGCGCCGGTTCGCACCTATGGGGCGATTGAAAAGGCGAAAGACATCCTCGCGGTGAAGTAGGCGTCGGTCGACGGCCGGCCGACGTGAATCAGGGAGGATCGAGTCATCGCATGTCATCAATTTCTGCCGCTGTCGTCTCTGTGAAAACCAACCTCGCCGACGCTCCCGTCACGATGGCGATGAAAGACGGCCGCGTGACGTCCAGCCTCGTCAACCTGGATTACTGCGGGCCGAAACCCGCGCATGACGGATTCAAGGCGATGATCCGCGGGCACGCGTTCGACGCGGGCGAGCTCGCCATCATCACGTATCTCCAGGCCCGAGCCTGGGGCAAGCCGTTCGTGATGCTGCCGCTCCCCATTTCGGGCCGACTCCAGCACCATTGCATCGCCTTCAATCACGAGCTCGGACACCTGAGCCCGAAGGACATCGAGGGGCGGGCGGTCGGCGTTCGCACCTACTCGCAGACGACCGGCGTGTGGGCTCGAGGCATTCTGCAGCATGAGTACGGGGTCGAGCTGGACAAGGTGACGTGGCTCACCGTCGAGGACTCGCACCTGATCGAATACCGCGATCCGTCGAACTGCCAGCGCCTGCGTGCCGGCGTCATGCTGACCGACCTGATGCTCGAGGGCAGGATTGCCGCCGCGATCATGGGGAACGACATGCCGAAGGACCCCCGCGTGCGAACGCTCGTTCCCGACGCGATCGCGGCAGGGCGACGATGGTACGAACGCGTGGGGGTGATCCCGTTGAATCACATCTTCGTCGTCCGTCAGGACCTCTCGAGGGAGCGGCCGGAGATCGTTCGCGAGATCTTCCGGATGCTCGTCGAGAGCCGCGCGCTGGCGCCTGAGTCGGCGCGGACCACCATTCCGCCGATCGGCCTCGAGGCGAACCGGAAAGGCCTTGAGATGGCGATCGAATGGTCGTACGAGCAGAAGGTCCTTCCACGTCGACTGTCGGTCGACGAACTGTTCGACGACACGACCGCCGCGCTGACGATATGACATAGTGGTACGGCCATGAGGCTCGAGATGATGGAACGCACGATGATCGACGCGCTCCCGACGACCTTGGCCACGCCGTCGGAGCAAGCTGGCGAGCTCACGAAGGTGACGTCGCGTCCGCTGCCGCGATGGCTGCTCGTGGTCGGGTTCTGGACGCTGATCGTGCTCGCCTACACGACGCGCGGCGAGGTCCGCACCGGCTCGTACGAGTGGGTGCGAATTTCGTGGCTCGACGCGTTCAAGGCTGCAGCCGCGCAGTGGTCGCCGTGGGGAGTGCTGTCGGTGGCGATCTACTGGGTGAACCGGAAGCTGCCGGTCCCGCCCGACGCGCTGGTGAGGCGGCTCCTCATCCACGTTCCGCTCAGCATCGTGTTCACCATCGTCTACACCTATCTGTTCCGCGGCGTGACGCTGCTGCTCGACGCGCCGAACGACCCGCAATGGGTCGGCGTGACCCTGCTCGAAACCGCGTCGCATGTCACCTACCGCCTCGGCACGTTCGTCTACTGGGCGATCGCGATGGTGTGCGTGGCGCTCGAGTACCAGAACGATCTGAAGGACCGCGAGATTCGCACCGCCGGCCTGGAGCGGCTGTTGTCGGAGGCGCGTCTGGCGACGCTGCGATCGCAGCTGGATCCGCACTTCCTGTTCAACACGCTCAACTCCATCTCCGCCTACGTCGAGAGCGCGCCGCGCCAGGCGCGGCTGATGATCGAGCAGCTCGGCGATCTGCTGCGGCTGTCGCTCGAGCACGCCGACCGGCAGGAGATTCCGCTCGAACAGGAATTGACCTTCATCGACCGCTACATCCAGCTGCAGCTCGTACGGTTCGCCGATCGGCTCGACGTGCAGGTCCGAGTCGATCCGGAGGTGGTGGCGGCGGCGGTGCCCACGTTCCTGCTGCAGCCGCTCGTCGAGAACGCCATTCGTCACGGCACGTCGCGATTGTCCGCAGCCGGCGCGCTCGACGTGTGTGCGTGGCGCAGCGGCGACCGGCTGCAGGTGCGCGTCCGCGACAACGGCCCGGGGTTGCCGGACGGATGGTCCCTCGAGCGCAACAGCGGCATCGGCCTTGGCAACACGCGCGCGCGCCTCGAGCATCTTTACGGGCGGGATGAATACTCGCTGGATGTGACCCGCGACGACGAGCACGGCACCTGTGTGGACGTCACGTTCCCCTACCGCGTCGCGTGAGCGCCGGCATGAACAGCATCCGAACCGTGGTGGTCGACGACGAGAAACCGGCGCGGGTGCGCCTGACCGAGCTGCTCCAGCGCGAGCTGGACGTCGACCTGGTCGGCACCGCGTCAGACGGGCGCGAAGCGATCGACGTCCTTCGCGCGTTGAGGCCGGACCTGCTGTTTCTCGACGTCCAGATGCCGCAGCTGGACGGGTTCGGCGTCCTCCAGCAGCTCGGACCTGACGAGCTGCCGGTGACGATCCTCGTCACCGCGTACGACAAGTACGCGATTCAGGCGTTCGACGCCCACGCGATTGACTATCTGTTGAAGCCGTTCAGCGATCAGCGGTTCGACAACGCGATCAGGCGCGCGCGCCGCTACCTGACATCGGCCGAGGCCCGGAGCCGTGCCGACGAGCTGACCGCCGCCGCAGAGGAACGACGCAGCGTGGACACGCGATCCGGGTATCTCGAGCGCGTCGTGCTGAAGTCGAGCGGAGAAATCGTCTTCCTCGACGTCGACGACGTGGACTGGATCGAGGCGGCCGGCGTGTACGTCTACCTGCACGCCGGCAAGCGGAACCATCTCTATCGGTCCAGCGTGACGCAGCTGCTGCAGCGCCTCGACCCTCGCCGCTTCGTGCGCATTCATCGATCGGCAGCCGTCAACGCGTCGCGCATCCGTGCGTTGCAGCCGCTCTCCCACGGCGATTTCACGCTCTTCCTCAAGGACGGCACGGAGCTGACCCTGAGCCGCGCGTACCGGTCGCAGGTCGAAGCGTGGCTGCGCCAACCGATCTGATACGCTCGGGCTCGCGAGTCACCCGGCGGCGCGCACGTCGCTCGAGGCCGGCCCGATGCGAACCGTGAGCATCGAGATCGAGCCACCGTCGACCCCTTCAACGGGAAAGCTGATCGCGTCGCTCTGCTGACGTGCGCCGATCACGTACAAGAGCGGCAGGTAATGATCGGGCGTCGGAATCGAGAGCCGCGCCTCGCGGCCGAGCGACTCGTAGTCGACGAGCGGCTGGTGATCGCCGGCGAGGAGCAGCCCCTTCGCGTCCGTTTCGAAGCGAACTGCCCACTCGTACGGATCGGGCATGTGGCGCCCCCACGCATACGCGTGCAGGTTGTGAACGAGGTTGCCGCTGCCGACGATCAGCACGCCCTCTTCTCTGAGCGGCGCGAGCCGTCGGCCGATGTCGTAATGAAAGGAGGGCGGCCGCGTCTCGTCGATGCTCAGCTGCACCACTGGAACATCGGCCGCCGGGTAGACGTGGGTGAGGACCGACCAGGTCCCGTGGTCGAGGCCCCACGACTCGTCGAGCGTCACCGGGAGCGGCGCGAGCAGCGCCTGAACGCGCCGCGCCAGCCGTGGATCACCAGGGGCAGGATACTGCACCTGATAGAGCTCGCGCGGAAATCCGCCGAAGTCGTGAATCGTCCGCGGCGCGGTGCTGACGGTGATACCGGTCCCGGGCACGAACCAATGCGCGGAAATCGACAGGACGGCGCGCGGCCTGGCGATCGCGTCGCCGACCCGGCGCCACCCGTCGGTGTAAGCGTTGTGCATCAGCGCGTTCATCGGATTGCCGTGTCCAAAGAAAATCGCGGGCAGGACATCCGCCATGACACTGTTGTCCTTTCAGTGTGTGTCCTTCCGGTGTGGCCGTCGCCGCCTCACGAGCGGGGATCGCTCAGGAGAGCGCCATCGTCGATCGCAGAGCGCCCGGCGACCCGCCGGTAGAGGAACTTCTCCGCCTCGCGCAGCCAGAGGACCGTGCTCGCAATGGCCGTGCAGAGCAGCCAGTCGGACGCGCCGAGGCGCTCGGTCGAGAACGCCCGCTGCAGAAACGGCGTGTGGAGCACGACGAACTGCAGCGCGACCGACAGGATCACGGCACCCCATAACCAGCGGTTCGCGAACAGCCCGCGAAAGGCGCTCTGCGTGTCCGACCGCGCGTTGAAGACGTTGAACAGCTGAAACAGGATCAGCGCCGTGAATGCCCTCGTCTGCGCGTAGCGAATCGTGCCCGTCCCTTCGACGAACCCGCCCGGCAGCGACGCGTCGAGGACGTACAACGTACCGGCCGCCATGATGATGCCGACGAAAAAAATGCCGGCCCACATCCGTCCGGTGATCACCCGCTCGCCGGCGGGCCTGGGTGGACGGCGCATCAATTCCGGGTCCGCCGGATCGAGCCCGAGCGCAAGCGCCGGAGCGCCGTCGGTGACCAGGTTGATCCACAGCAACTGCGTGGCGAGCAACGGCAGCACCACCGCGTCCCCCTGCGGCTCGAGGCCGATCGCGCTCGCCAGCACGACGCCACAGAACATCGTCATCACCTCGCCGATGTTCGACGACAGCAGGTACCGCAGGAACTTGCGGATGTTCGAGAAGATCGAGCGGCCCTCTTCGACGGCGGCGACAATGGTCGCGAAGTTGTCGTCGGCCAGCACGATGTCGGCAGCCTGCTTCGAGACGTCGGTGCCGGTGACGCCCATGGCGACGCCGATGTCCGCCCGCTTCAGCGCCGGCGCGTCGTTCACGCCGTCGCCGGTCATCGCGACGATCGAGCCGCGCCGTTGCAGGGCCTGCACGATTCGCAGCTTGTGTTCCGGATTGACGCGTGCGTACACCGACACGTCTGCGACCGTGCGATCCAGCGCGCCGTCGGACATGCGCTCCAGCTCGGCGCCGGTCACGGCGCGGCCGACACGCATCACCCCGAGATCCTGCGCGATCACCGCGGCGGTCCTCGGATGATCGCCGGTGATGACGACCGCACGGACGCCGGCGCCTTTCGCGCGCGCGACCGCCTCCCGCGCCTCGTCGCGCGGCGGATCGATCATGCCGATCAGCCCTGCGAAGACCAGATTGCACTCGACGTCCGAGCTCAGCGTCTCAGCCGTGAGCGTCCCGTCGACCGACGCGCGGTACGCCACGCCGAGCGTCCGCAGCGCACGACCCGCCAGCGCATCGTTGGTGTCGAGGATCTCCGTGCGACGCGCCTCCGTCAGCGGCCGCCGTCCCTCGCCCACCAGTTCCTGCGTGCACCGGGCGAGCACCACGTCCGGCGCGCCTTTGGTGAACAGCAGCACGCGTCCTTCGGTCTCCGCATCGGTGTGGAGCGTGCTCATCAACTTGCGTTCTGACGAGAACGGCACCTCGCCGAGGCGGGCGAAGCGGCGCGTCAGCTGCTCCGCCCGCAAGCCGGCCTTCCGCGCCGCGACGATGAGCGCGCCTTCGGTGGGATCGCCTTCCACTGACCAGCGTCCGTCGTGCTGCTGCAGCGACGCGTTGTTGGCCCGATCTGCGACCGCCAGCGCACGCTCCAGTTCGAACCGCAGATTGCCTGCCACGGGGGCGCCCGCGGCGTCGCACACGTCACCAACAGGCGCATACCCGGTGCCATCGACGCTGACCTGGCCGCTCGCCGTCACGACCGCGCGGACCGTCATCTCGTTGCGCGTCAGCGTCCCCGTCTTGTCCGACGCGATGACGGACGCCGAGCCCAGCGTCTCGACGGCGCTGAGATGGCGCACGATGGCGCGGCGCCGGGCCATCCGCTGCACGCCGATCGACAGCACGGCGGTGACGACGGCCGGCAATCCTTCGGGCACCGCGGCGACCGCCAGCGCGACACCCAGAATCAGGACGTCGAACAGCGCGGATGGAGCGCGGACGTGTTCGACCGCGACGATCGTCGCGATCATGACGACGGCGATGATGACGACGACGACGCCCAGCAGCCTCCCGACGTAGTCGAGCTCGTTCTGCAGCGGCGTGCGCTCCGCCGGCACGTGCGCCAGCATGCCGGCAATGCGGCCCATCTCGGTCCGCATGCCGGTCGCGACCACCACCGCCCGCCCCCGGCCATAGGTCGCCGAGGTGCCGCTGTAGATCATGTTGATGCGATCGCCAAGCGCGACGTTCCCCTCGATCGTGTCGACGTCCTTGGCCACGGGCAGGCTCTCGCCGGTCAACGCCGCTTCCGCCATGCTCAGCGCGGTCGACTCGATGATGCGGGCGTCGGCGGGTGGAGTGTCACCTTCTTCGACAACGATGATGTCGCCGGGGACTACTTCCGCGGCCGGAATGCTCGTCACGGCGCCATCGCGCACGACGCGCGCGTGAGCCGCAGCCATCTGCTGCAGCGCCGCGATCGCCGACTCGGCGCGCCGCTCCTGCAGATACCCCATGATCGCGTTCAACAGCACCACCGCGCTGATCGCGATCGCTTCGTACGGAAGCGGAGAATCGCGCTCGTACAGCCACAGCGCCGCCGATATCGCCGTGGCAATCAGCAGCAGAATCACCAGCATGTCCGCGAACTGGGCGAGGAACTTCTGCCAGGCGGGCACCGGCCGCTCGGCGTCCAGCTGATTGGGTCCGTACTGCGCAAGGCGTGCGCGTGCGTCGGCCGCGAGCAGTCCCCGGGATGCATGGCTCCCGAGCGCGTCGAGAACGTCCTGAACCGGCTGCTGGTATTCGGCGCTCATCGCGGGCGGCGGACGCGTCGTGACCCGCGGCGAGCTCTCGGGCCCGCCGAGAACTCGCCGCGCGGCTCCACTATTCCGTTCGCACGACCGGCGTGTCGACGACGTGCTCGGCGATGAACCAGACCTGCAGCTCGTTGGTGCGAATCACATCGCTCACCAGCAGATCGTTGGTGCCATCGTCCTCTCGCTGGGACGCCAGTCTGGCCATCGTGCGCGCTTCCTTCAGGATGATCTCGTGGGCGTGCAGCAGGCGGGAAATCTGGACGGGAACGGATTCCCTCCCCCTGGGCGGTCTCGGGATGAGCGTCGTCTCGGCGACGTCGTGGGCCATCGCCACGCTGACACCGCCGAGCAGCTGGATACGTTCGGCGATCGCGTCGATCAACGTGGACTGCTCGTCGTAGTGTTTGTCGAACAGCAGGTGCAGCTGATAGAACGTGTGGCCCGACACCTGCCAGTGGTGCTTCTTGTACAGATCGCGCAGCGACATGCTGTCGGCGAGCAGCTGGTTGAGGTTCTCGATACTTTCCTTACACACCGACTCGGCGAGAGCAATCGGCATGCGAATCAGGTGTCCCCACGGCTGGATCTCGTGCCCTTTCTGGTGGGCAATCGGAGTGGCGTGCTGCAGGATTTCGTCCGCGTCCAGGACTGCTTTCGACATCATCTCCCCCTCTCTCACTCGCGCCGGCGAATCATCGGAACGATCGATTCTAGTCCCTTGACGCGACGGCGTTCGATGAGGCCTGCGGCCGACTCGGATCGCCGTGATCCTGCCGTGCTATCATGCGCGTCGTGCGAGTGACCATCAGCCGACTGCTGGCCGCGACGCTGTTGGCGCTGTGTGTTGGCGTCCAGGCGCTCGAGGCGACAGGACGCTGGGATCGCACGTTCCAGGACAGCGGCGATGAAGCGATCGTCGTCACGGTCGTGCTCTGCATCGGCGCTGCGCTGGTGGTCGCCGGCGCGACGCGTCACACTGTCGTCCTGACAGCTGTCCGATCGCGGCACGCGGTCGTCCGCCGAACACCGCTGTCGCTGTTCGCCTCCTCGGCTCCCCTGTCTGCGTCCAGCACCAGTCCTCCGCTGAGCCTGCGGATCTAGCGCCCACGCGAATCGAACCGTAACCGCGACACGCGCACGCCTATTCCAGCACGCCCGTGTCTTACGTCGATCGCCCGTGGAGATCTGCATGCGACGGCTGTTAACTGGCGTGCTCCTGCTGCTGACTGCGACGAACGTTCTGGCCCAGGAAGCCGCGCGGCTTCAGGTCGAAGTTCGCAGCCCCGATGGTCCGGTTCGCGACGCCGACGTAGTCGTCAACGGACTGACGCAGAAGACGGACGCCGAGGGGCTGACGTTGTTCACCGTACCGCCCGGACACGCGGACATCGTCGTCGTGAAGACCGGTTTCGCGCCGGCATCGGCATCCGTCGAACTGGGCGCGAGCCAGCAACAGACCGTCGCGCTCGAGTTGAGCCGCACCGCATCGGTCGAAGAACACGTGACCGTGTCGGCCACGCGCACCGAACGCGGCATCGAAGATCAGCCGATGCGTGTCGAAGTGGTCGATCACGAGGAGATCGACGAGAAAGTGATGATGACCCCCGGCGACGTCGTCATGCTGCTCAACGAGACCGGCGGGATGCGCGTCCAGGCGACGTCGCCGTCGCTCGGCGCCGCCAGCATCCGGATTCAAGGCATGAAGGGGCGTTACACGCGATTCCTGTCGGATGGCCTGCCGCTCTTCGGCGAACAGGTGTCGCTGGGCCTCATGCAGATTCCTCCCCTCGATCTCGGACGCGTCGAAGTGATCAAGGGCGTCGCATCGTCGTTGTACGGCGCCGGCGCGATGAGCGGCGTCGTCAACCTCGTATCGAAACGCCCCGACGCGAACGCCGAACGGCAGATCCTGCTCAACGCGTCGACTCGCGGCGCGACGGACGCAGGGTTCTGGTACTCGGCGCCGCTGACATCGGAATGG
>DATFWL010000258.1:0-13618 GCA_035259385.1 Vicinamibacterales bacterium
CCAGGATCAGCCGAATCTGCGCAACGGACGCCAGCAGCGCGAACACGCATAACCCGAGCAACCCGACCAGTCGATCGGCGAGCACGGTGGCGACCGCCGTGGCACGGCTCGAGCATCGGCCCACATAAACGGCTTTCGCCAGATCACCGCCGAACACAAACGGCAACGCCAGCTCCGCGATCGCCCCGTAGAACGTGAACGACAACGCCTGACCGAGGGTGCAAGACGCACCCATGCTGCGCAGCACGCATTGCAAGCGTACCGCCGCGACGAAATACACGGGCAACAACAACCCCAGTGCCGCCAGCGCCCAGCGCCACTCGAGCCCGGCGCGGCCGAAGTCTTCGAGACGCAGGCGATCGAGATACCACAGCCCGAAGAGGATGGCGAAGGCGATGCCGTAACGCACGAGCCGCCGCGGCCAGGGTGTGCGCGCAGGTACCGGCATCGTCGTCGGAGGCGGCGCATCTGGGGTCACTCGGTCCACCGCTTGAGTGGATGAGCTGACGGCCATATCCCGTCAGTCGGCCCCGGAGGTAGGTTTTGCGGACGTACCAGTTGCCGCGAGCGTGATTCCCCGGCTCTTCTGGAGGTAGCACCGCATCTTGAGCATCCCGATGATGCTTTTCATGATGCCCGACGGCGTTGCCACCTTCGATTTCCCGCTCAATCGCGGGCAGACCGCCATCTCCCCGTGCGCGAGTCTAACTTGCCGTTCCAGGCTCTGAAAGTAGAGTTCCATGCCCACGAGGCCCGTTCGGGAGCAGAGAGGCACAGAGCGAAGATAGGAGCCGCGCACCATGTAAATGCCGGTGAAGTGGCTCGGATAAGCCCCGAGACACGCGCGACACAGAATGTGCATGCACCAGCTCAGGATTCTGCGTAGACACGGCCTGTTCTCTGCGCCGGCTTCAACGGTCACCGCCACGCGACGGGTGGTAATGAAGTCAGCGTTCTCAGCGATGTTCAGCAGCTTCACCGCCTGTTCCGCCTTTACCTGACCGTCGGCCGCGATCCAGCTGACAAATTTGCCGCGCGAGTGGGAAAATCCGGTCCGCAAACCGACGCCAAGTCCTTGGTTCGTCGCATGATGGAATACACGAATATCCCGGAATCGCCTGGCGTAATCATCGGCGACTTGCCCCGTGTCGTCGGTGCTGCCATCATCGACGACTAACACCTCAAACGGCTGAGCCTTGGGCGATTCGACCAGCGTGGCCAGCACATCGTCGAGCACCGACGACAGGTTATTCCCTTCGTTATAGGCGGGGATAACCAGTGTGAAGATGATTTCATCCGTTGGCGTGGCCGCCGTCATATCGTCACGACTCCCATGAGAACGACGCCGTATGCCTCCGGGGGTTCACCACGCAATACCGGGAGGGAATCGACAAGGCAGTTCGCCAGTTCCTTCATCCCTCGGGATTTCCTTGTACACATCCTGAGGCGACACGGCCCGTACGATCGGCAATGCCGCGGAACTGGCACGCCATCGGTTGCGGCGTATCTCGCACGGCGCTATCGTCGGTGCAGCTCTTTCAGGTTCTTCCATGCGTCCGGGTAAGGTGCGAAACCGGATTCCACCGCCATGTGCGAAAGCATAGACGGGCGCGAAAGCGCGCAATAGCCCACATTGACCCACACGCCGACAATGACGGCCCACGCCAACCAGCGGTGCCGCCCATTCGTGTGAATCCACATCATCGCGTAGGAGATCAGCAACGTGACTCCCACAATCCCGAAGTAGCTGTGGTAGCCAAGAAACGGCGCGCTGTGCATGGGACGATACTTGACCAGCATATGCGTGGCGCCTGGCATCAGCGTCATCAGCAGGAAGAGAGAGTTCGCAACGTTCGTGGTGCTGACCTCGCGCCAAGCCGCGCCGAGAGTCCTCCAGAGTCCATACAGCAAAGCCGCCACCGCAAAGCCGGCGTAGAAGCGCCACAGAAACAGGTGGCTGTAGCCTACCAGGTACGCCCTCTGCTCGTGATAGCCATGTTGCAGCGCGATCAGCTCTTCGGTTCCGTAGCGCCACGAAGAGATCGATCCATTGAACAAGATGGGTGGTGAGTAGGTCGTGATCGCGATGAAGACGAGCGTGAACCAGTTCGCGATCACATCCTCAAGAGCAATCACGGCATGTTGTAGACCGTAGTTCATGACGACGTCGGACTCGCTGCCGGGTTGTTGGCCGAAACCGAGTTGCGTTTTCACAACCACATATCCAAGGACTGCGACCGTCGTGACCGCGACTATAGCAGCGGCGACCTTGACGCGCTGATAGTCGGCTGCGCGATACGCCAGAACGATCAGAACCGGATACGCCAGCCACATCCAGGCGACACAATCGAGCCAGGACTCGTATGCCAAGGCGTACACGACTAGCGACAGCAGGCCCGCCGGTGCCCACACCCTATAGTTACATCCGGGTTGCATCAACTTGAATTGACAGAACAGAAAACACAATAAGTAGCTCACGATGAGCGGCAACGCCACCGAGCCGGAGATGACATACACATGGTGGTTAAAGGTGGACCACGCGAAACAAAGCGTGAACGTGACGGTGAAGACCTTTGAGCGGAATACGTTCCACGAGAGACAGTAGCAGGTCACAACCAACACCGCGTTGGTGAAGTAGAAGACCTCCGCGGGGCTGCTCAGAACATGTTCCAGAGCGTGCACCAGGAGAAGGCTGGTCGTCTGCCAAGCTCCCGTGAGGGCCTTCATGGGCAAGAAATACGCCCACCACGGCTGCGCATACACCTCCGCCAATGCGTTCGGATAGTTGGTTTCCAGGAACGACTTCACGTTTGTACCTGCCCTGTCCAGGAGACTGCGCACGACGAAGTTGGATCCCACGATGAGCAAGAGGATTCCCAGATGAACTGCCCAACCGAGGCGACTTGCCGGCACACCGGCCGCCGGCGTAGATCGCGGGGTCCCGTCGGTCGAGTTGGTTGCCGGTTCCGGATTCTTCAGTGTGTCCAACGTGGCATTCGATGCAACCACTCGGTCTGGTGCCAGACTTTCGTCTGCCCTCATTCCAACGATTCAGCGACCGCCAGCCCGACGCCGTCCTTGCCGTAGTGGTTCCCATTGTAGAACATGAACCATCGGCCATCCTGTTGCACGATCGCGGGATGGGCAATCATCTGCGAATCCCAGCCGCTCTGCGAGAGTTGGATTCCAGCACGGTGATCCTGTCGTTGCCAACTCAAGCCGTCATCGGATTCGGCATAGCCGATGCGATAGCCTGGGCCGCCGTTAAAAGCGTACCACGCGCGATAACCGCGTCGATCCTTCATCACCCAGGCTCGGGCGATGTTCCTTTCGTCTTCGCTAGCATGCTCGATCGCCACATGACCCGTCGGCTTCCAGTTCACTCCGTCCGGAGACTCAGCAAGCTTGATCTTGTAGTACGAAGCGAGAACGCCACCCACGTCGGTCCATCGGTAGCCCGAGGAATACCACATTCGCCACCGCCCGTCCTCGAGTCTCACCGTCGGCATGGCCACGAAACATGGATCGTACTCGGATCGCGCCATGATGGGCGCTACGCTGTAGCGGTAAAACCGCTCGCCGTCATCGCTGATGGCAAGGCCGATTGAGTTGTAGTTCATGGAGGGTCGTTCGCCGCGAAGCCAGCAGCTCGTATAGAGATAGTACCGCCCCTCCCACAACACGATCGATGACGGATACACGCCGTGCTCATCGTGCGTTCCCAATGGACCTGGCGCCAGCACCGGGTTCGCCGAGACTCGCAGCACCTGGAACGGTTCCCGCAAGCGCAGATCGAAGAACCCGACATGCGCGCAATTCTGATTGTCCCGGCTGGCGAAGAACACGCGAAACGCATCCTCCGCTATGCGCATCGGAACCGGCAGACACGCATGGCTGAACATCCAGGGCTTATGGGAGTCCGGTCTGAAGATGAGCCCCAGTTTCTTCCAAATCATGACATGGTCCTGGAGGCGCATCTACTTGATCACAATGATGGTCCACTCAAACAGCGGGTAATCGTGCAGGAGCGCAACTTTGCGTGACACGTTCCTCTTGCAGAAGTCGAAGTACTGGGCCGGATCCGCATAGAAGAGGTGCGGCTCCTTCCAATCGACGTAAGACGTGAGCAGGTTGAACGCGAGCCCGCGCGTCGATTGCTCTGCCACGCGCAGGATCATGTCCTTGACGAACGTGTCCCAGTCCGCGTTGCTCGTGTGAAGCTTGACGTTGAAGGTGCCGCACACGAACGAGTAGTCCGCACTCCGCTCCGGGGCCTGCGCTTTGAGGATTTCGAACCGATCGTCGTTGGCCACAAAGGTTCGAGATGCCTCGATCATCGCGTCGCTGATTTCGTAACCACAATAGTGGGCTAGTCGCTTGCCGAAGCGTTCATCGAGATACCGAAACATGGCGCCGTACCCAGAGCCGAGATCGTTGACGGTGAACGGCTCGCTGGAGGCGTTCGGAATCAAGCCCTGAACAAGCTTGTCGAAGCGCAGCCGATGGGTGGCCTCGTCCCGCCAGCCAACGCTCCTGGGGTCACACCCATGCCGCCGAATATAGTCGCTGTAGAGCGATTCGACGTCCTGGAATACGGGCCGATCATTGTCCGTCATGGCGTGCTCCCGGTTAGACGTTCACTCGATCGCTGGTGCGCTCTTCTTGACGGTTCGCGGGGGCACATAGACCTCGTTGTCCTGGCATGGCCGCATGATCACGGATCCGGCGCCGATGACGCACGACTGTCCAATCGTGATCGAGTCTCGGATGGTGGCGTTGACGCCGATGAAACAGTATGCCCCAACCTTCACATGGCCGGCGATCACCACGTGTGAGGAGATGAAGCAGTGATCCCCGATCGAGACATGGTGCCCGATGTGGTTGCCGCTCCACAAGCAGACGTCGTTGCCGATGGTCACGAATGGCTGCAGGGTATTGTCCTCGAGAATGAAACAGTTGTCGCCGATCTTGGTATCGCCCCAGTGCGTGCACTTGGAGCTGACGTAGCTGATCAACTCGTAGCCTTTGCGTTTCGCTTCGCCGTAGACACCAGCGCGGACCGTGTTCACCTTGGCGTAACCCACGGCGACGAACATCTTGAAGTCTGCAGGCGGATGCGTCTGCTCGAGGGTTTCGAAGGGAACGACGGGCAGGCCCTGGAAGTTCGATTCTCGAATGAAACGCAGGTGGACGGTGCAGGCGACCACGTCGTGCGGACTGTCCCGCGTGAGGTAGAAATGGGCGATCTCCGCCTGGCTGCCGGCGCCGAAGAGAACGATCTTGCTCATGTCGTCGCCCCGTGGCGCGGGTGTAAGCTCTGGCACAGAGCGCGGAAGGGGACTACGTACGCATTCGGGAACCGGTCCAGTATTTCGGCAGGGGTGTGCGTGAGCAGCTCTGGATCGTTGACGCACGTCGTGTAGGTGTAGCGCATTTCCTTAGCCGCCCATTTCTTCTTGAAGCGATACACGCCGGTCTGGCCTTCCCAGGTCGCGCCCCAGTTCCAACGCGTGTGGCCACGCTTGACGGCAGCGCCGACGGCGGTTGCGATCAGCAGCGGCAATGCCTGCAGTTCACGGTGGGATGCCTCGACCACCGGCGTGAAGTATTCCACGCTGCGATTGAAGTAGAAGAGGAGCAGGGCTGCGATAACCCGCCGTTCATGCGAGGCCACGTACAGTTCCCAGTCCCGCCCCGCTTCGAAGCACCTCGGCACCAGTTCGAAGAAGTCGTCGCTCTTCGCGCGTCCACCGATGGACGCCATGTTCCGACGATGGATGTCGCGCAGCGCAGCCATTTGCGTCGCATCCGCCGTCACGGTGATGTTCGACTCGAGGGCCTTGCGCACGTTGCGTCGTGCTGACGAATCGACGCGCGCCAGGAAAGCGTCGAGATTCGCATCGCTCGGCTCGAGATCGATCCACTGGGCAATGCGCGTGTCCTCGTGCGTTTTCACGTAACCCGTCACCGCCGGCTCGAACGGGTTCGGCACGACTGTCGCCGCCGCGACGTTGGGCCGCGTCACCCGCTCGTTGTATGCTTCGACGAGCATGCGGGTCGCCTCGGGTGTGTTCGCCGTGACCCCGCCGTTGCTGCCGTAGTAGGGGAGCGAGTTGTAGAAGCACTTGCCTTCAACGTCGAGCTTCATCAGCGGCAGGATCCCCTCGATCCGGTCGTGCTCGACGGCGAGCAAATATTCGTCAGAGCAGTGCAGGAGCGCTTTCAGAAACGCACGATACTTCAGCGATGCGTAGAGCAAGCTGTCCGGGCGCGCGCGAACGAATCGCGCGTAGGCTTCTTCGCGGGATTGGTCGAGGACGACGACGTCCACCGTGTCTCCCCTAGCGCCCGTTACGAATGGGCGACCAGTTCAGCAAGCACTTGGTCGCCCGGCCATTCACGATCCTCGATCGATCGGGGCGCGCCTTCATGGCGGAAGCGGCGGCCGACTCTCCAGCAGTAGCGCCCGCGTGTCCTCGAATCCGCAATGCATCAGCGCATCGATGATCGACAGCCCCGGGACAAATTCCGCCGCGCCTCCCTGCGGGTACACCGGGTGCCGGAACCCCTGATCGACGACGCCGAGCCCGGCGGCCGTAAACGCTGCGTCGTCCTGATAGCCCGACGATCCTCCTCCAGCGAGATACACCGTGCCGTCAATGGCCTTCACCAGCGAGACGAGTCGGTCCGTCGCCGTTCCATCGACATCGAGCGACGAAGCAAGCACGAGCTTCTTCGGATCAAATCGCAGCCGTTCCGTGAGCGCAAGCACGGCCGCAACGTTGTACTCGACGACCCGATCGGTGGGCGTCCGGATCAGCTCGCTCAGCACGGGGAAGACTTCGGAGAAGTGCGTGGAGCTCGCGTACGAGCTCTCGACGATGCGCAGGACGTCGTTGCGCCACCGTGTCGGTACGCTGGTCATCTCCCGGATGAGCCGGACGCCGTGATAGGAGCGATCGACGGGCATGGTGACCCAGCCGGGCTTACCTCGAACGATCATCTTGACGCGGTTGGACCACGTGCCGCCGGTCTTCTGGGACTGGACGTTGTCCAGGATCACGAAGACATCCGCGAAGGCGATCTTGTTGAAGTAACCCAGCCACGGAAAGAAATTCGGCTGGTGGATTGCGACGAGCCTAGATGCCGGCATGCTCCTCCCGAAGGATCCCCATCATGACGACGTCGACGCGCTCTCCGTCGATGTGCGCAGCCTTCCGCAGGACACCTTCTCGCGAGAATCCGGTTTTCTCGTAGACGCGGATCGCCGCCACATTGGTCGCAAAGACCTGCACGAACACGCGCTCCAGATTCAGATCCCGGAACGCGAAGTCCAGAAGGAGCCGGACCGCCTCGCTACCCCAGCCCTTCCCGCGCGCGTCCTTCTCACCGAGACGGATCTGCAGCTCGGCGATCCGATGCACGGGATGCATCGAGTGAAGCTGGCAGGATCCGACGAGCGCGTCGGTCACGAGCGTCCGGATCCCGAAGATGACGACGTCGCTCCGCTGTCGGATCGATTCGAACCACGCCCGATGATCGGTCTCGCTGACTGGACGGTACGCGGCGTTGGTCAGAACCTCTTCGCGGTCGTTGATCCAGGCAAACAGCCTCGGTAGATCGGCGTCGACGAGCGGCGCGAGCGCGACGCTCGAGCCTCTCAGCGTCCGCGACCGGCCGTCAGCCATCGTTCCGAAAACTCGCCGAGGAGCTCTACCGGCATCCCCTCGGGAAAAATACTCGAATATACCCGGTTGGTGGCGAAGTCATGCTCGCGCTCGCGGATCACACGGGCCCAGGTAGCGGCAAAGATCTCGTTCATGTCGGCACCGCCGACCACCCAGTTGAGCGGGTGAAAGGCCAGCTGGAGCACCGGCGGCCCGTCAGGGCCGACGAACGAGGCGAAGGCTTCGCCGGTGTGCCGCATGTTCGTGTCGGAATAGTAGGGGGTCACCTGGAAGAACGGCGCCGAGTACGCGTTCACCAGACCCGCGACCTCCGGTGTTGTCGCGAAACGGTCGAGGACGTCGCCGGTCGCATTGTGCCACGCGAAGACCGGCGACAGCGCGGTAAGCTCGCCCTGTAGAAATTCCCAATCGCGGCGAATGTACGCCGAGAGCGCGGCGTCGGTCGCGGCCGCGTCCGCGGAAGTCGGAACGTGCAGGCCGATCCACTGGCCGAGGTCCAAGATGCGGAGCGCCGCGGCAAGTGATCGCCCGCTGAGCAGGTTGTAGATCTGGGAGCGAATCAGCACGAAGAACGTCGCGCGTACACCGAGCGATGCGTTCACTTCGGCCATCTCCACGGCGATCTCGATGGAGTAGTCGACGTCGTGCCGCAGATGAATCCGCTTCGCGGGGGCCTCAGGCAGACCCGTGAAGGGCGCAAACGCGTAGCCCGACGCGATCGCGGTGCGCAGGATAGACCGGTACGCGTCGAGCGTGTAGGGTGTCATCGCTTCTTCTCCGCCACCGGATTCGGTTTGCGCGCGCAGTCGACTTGAGCCGTCACGCAGTGGGTCTCGACGACAACATACCGACCGACCGAGCCGGAACGCCGACTGCGGTGTACGCCGCCAGATCGCGATTGACGGCGTCGTGGGTTTCCGACTAAACAGCGATCGCCTACTGTTACTCCTTCTTTCACGAAGACGCTCTGCGCTCTGATGCGACAACGGCCACCGATCGGGACCGGCGTCTACTCATACTCCCCCTGCCGCCTGGGAGTGCCACTTCATTGTGGCGCATCGGTCATGGAAGAAACGTCCTCAGCCACCATTCGAGACTGAGCAGCGACCAAATAAGGAGGCGATGGTTCGTGCGGCCCGAGGTGTGCTCATCGAGTTTGCGCACCACGAAGACCGGCTCCAGGTACTCGTTGATCCGAGCGTCGCGCGCGCGCAGCAGCCGGTTGACGTAGTCAATGCTCTCGCCGCGGAACCAGCTGGCGTCGGGCGCCGAAAAGCCCTGCTTGGGTCGTTCGATCACCTCCGCGGGCAGGAGATCGCGCATCGCGCGCCGGAGGATCCACTTTCCGTCGAGATGGCGGTGGCGCTTGCCCACGTCGTCTTCGTCGGTCGCCGGTGCCGCCTCCGCGACGTTTCGCAGCTTCAGCCGCGGGGGAAGCGAAAGCGCGAACTCGACGAGCGGGTCGTCCAGGAACGGCACGCGCGATTCCATGGAGTGCGCCATGCTGACCTTGTCCTCCACCATGAGGATCCCGTGCAGGAACGTCTTCAGTTCGAAGTACAGCGAGGCGTTAAGCATCCCTTCGGGGCGGTCGAACGGAACGTCGACTCCCTGGAGGACGCTGCAGAAGACGTCGAAGGTGGAGTGCCCTCCCATTTTCGCGAGCAGCTGCTTGTGGAAGAGCTGCGGCTTCTCCTCGTCGGGCACGAGCCGCTGCCAGAAGTCATAGTAGTTGCGCTGGAAGTCGTTCTCGTTACGACTCTTGAGCCCGCGGTAGTAGCGCCACGGGTATCCACCGAAGAGCTCGTCGCCACCCACGCCGGAGAGGACGACCTTCACGAACTTGCTGGCGAGGCGCGCCATGTAGTAGTTGGGATAACACTGACCGACACGCAACTCCTCGAGATGCGCGATCAGCTCGGGCATCACGTGTTCCATGTCACCCGCGTGCAGCACCATCTCGTAGTGCTCGGTCTTCAGGAGGTTCGCAAGCATCTCTGACGCGGCGCGCTCGTCGTAGCCGAGCTCGAGACCTGATGCGGACGAGAGGTCGAACCCCATCGTGAACGTCGCCATGCGGCCCAGGCGGCGGCGAGCGACTGCGGCGATCGAGCCCGAGTCCATCCCTCCGCTGAGATACGACGCGAGCGGCACGTCCGATACGAGCTGGCGCTCGACGGCCGCGCTGAACAGACGGACCAGCTCCCGCTCGGCGTCCGTGTCGTCGATCTTGAGAGGCTCTGGAAACGAGAAGTCCCAGTAACGACGCTGGACCGGTGTCGTCCGTGCGGCAGTGTCAAATGTCAGCGTGCACCCCGGCGGGAGAAGTCGAATACCTTCGAACAGGGTCACGTCGGATAGCACGTTCTGAAAAGTGAAGTACTCATTCAGCGCCGTCGGCGACACGGCGCGCGGCATTCTGTCCCACTCCAGGATCGCTTTCACCTCGGATGCGAACACGAGGCGGCGGCCGTCAAACGTCCAGTAGAGCGGCTTCACTCCGTAGCGATCGCGCGCCAGGAAGAGCGTACGGCCTGGCGCGTCCCAGACGGCAAGAGCGAAATGGCCGTTGAAGCGGCGGACGCAGTCGACTCCCCATCTTTCGTAGGCACGCAGAACCACCTCGGTGTCGGAGCGGGAGGCGAACGCGCATCCGGAAGCTTCGAGGTCGCGGCGGAGCTCGCGGAAGTTGTAGATCTCGCCATTGTAGACGAGCACCACACCCGCCTCGCCGGTCATCGGCTGATGCGCGGCGGCGGATAGATCGATGATGGAGAGGCGTCGATGACCGAGGCCGACTGGTCCGTCGAAGTGGAATCCCTCGTCGTCGGGGCCGCGGTGAGCCAGCCGCGCTGTCGCGCGGCGAACGGTCCGCGCGAGGCCGTTAGCACCGCTCGAGTCGAAGACGCCGACGAAGCCGCACACGCTCAACTGCGCAGCAATTTGTGGAGGGCGTCGATCACGCGATCCTGTGTCGCGTGGTCCATCGTGGAGTAAAGCGGAAGCGTCAAGCTGCTTCGATCGGCCCGCCATGACTCGGGAAAGTCGGACTCCTTCAGGTCATACTTCCGGCGGTAGTAACCCAAGGCGTGGACGGCATGCGTCCCATGCCGCACGGAGATCCCGTCCTTGGTCAAGGCGACGGCTACCTCGTCGCGCGTCTTCGCGCCTCCCTCGATGCGCAAGACGTACGACTGGTACGCGTGCTCGCATCCGTCCGGAACGAATGGCGTGTCTAGGCCGGGAACTCCAGCGAGCGCATTCGTATAACGCTCGGCGAGCGTGCGCCGGTCGCCAATGAGCCGGTCGGCTTTCGCCATCTGCACCACGCCGAGCGCGGCCTGCAGGTCGGTCATCCGATAGTTGAAGCCCAGTTCGTCATACTCGGGGAGGGTGAACGCGTCAGCCTTGTGCTGCTCAAGATCAGACCGACGCGCGCCGTGGTTGCGCAGAACCCTCACGTGTTCCGCGAGCGCTCCATCGTTCGTCATGACGGCGCCGCCTTCGCCAGTGGTGATCACCTTGCGCGGGTGGTAGCTGAAGGCGCCGGCGGTCCCGAGCGCGCCAACCCGCTTGCCGCGGTAGCGGGTCCCGGTCGCGCAGGCGGCGTCCTCGACAACAGCGAGGCCGCTCTTTCTTGCCAACGCGAGAATCGGTTCCATGTCGGCCGCGAGTCCAAACAGGTGCACGGGCATGATCGCCTTCGTGCGTGCCGTGATGCGCTCCTCGATCCCGCGAACCTCGAGATTGTAGGTTCGGGGATCGACGTCGACGAACACCGGTGTCGCGCCGACGTATTCGACGGCATTGGCACTGGCGATGAACGTGAACGCGGGAACGATCACCTCGTCGCCGGGCCCGACGCGGAGCGCGGTCAGGATCAGCTGAAGGGCCGTCGTGCAGGAGCTGGTGGCGACGGCGTGCTTCGCTTCGGCGTAGGCCGCGATCGCGGCTTCGAACTGTGCGACCTTCGGTCCTTGCACGACCCAGCCCAAGCGAAGGACCTCGGCGACCGCCTGCTCCTCGGCGACGCCGAAGTCGGGCTTCGTGAGCGGGACGGTCATCTCGTCTGTTCCCGACGCCAGGCGATGATCCGTCGGATCCCTTCGGCGAGGTCGGTCGTCGCTTCGAAACCAAGATCTCGTCTCGCGGCGTCGGTGCTTCCGACGCGCTGGGTGACAAAGGTCTGACCGGCCGGCTCGTACTGGATCTTCAGGGGCGACCCTGTGGCCGCGAGCAGCATTTCGACGAGCGACTTGACGCTCGTTCCCTCGCCGCGGCCAATATTGTAGCAGCGGTCGGTGGCGGTCGCCTTCGCCGCGGCGATGTTCGCGCGCGCAGCGTCCTCGACGTAGAGGAAGTCGTAGGTCTGGGAGCCATCACCGTAGACGATCGGCGCTTTTCCTTCCTCGATACGATCCAGCACCTTCATGATGACGCTCGTATAGACGCTCTTCATGTCCTGGCGTGGGCCGTAGATGTTCATGTAGCGGAGGCCCACGTAGTCGAGTCCAAAGCGCTGGTGGAACGCGCGGGCCATCTGCTCGCCGGCGATCTTGGTGGCTCCGTAGAACGTCCGGTTGTTGAACGCGTGGTCCTCGGTCATGGGGACCTGGAGCGCGTCGCCGTAGACCGACGCCGACGAGGAGTAGATCAACCGCTGGACCTTGTTGGCGATGCACGCCTCCAGCACGTTGAACGTCCCCGCGACATTCACCTCGAATGCGGAGCGCGGGAAGTCGTTGCAATGCAGCAGCCAGAGCGCGGCCAAATGAAACACGCAATCGACTCCCTTCATCGCCGCGTTGAGGATGTCGGTGTGGAGGATGCTTCCGCCCAGCTCGAAGATCCTTACGCGCGGGTCGCGCAACGCCGCGGCGATATTTGGACGCGTGCCGCGCGTGAAGTCGTCGTAGACGGAGATCTCCGCCACATCCTCGCACACTAGGTGGTCGAGGAGATGTGAGCCGATAAAGCCGGCCCCGCCGATGACCAGAAGCCGCTTTCCGCGCAGATCCATGGGGAGCGAAGTATCCCAGACTCGACTCCGGGCGCACGCACCGAGCCCTTCATCGCCAGCGTGGCCAGAGTGTAGCGCGCCTCGATACGGCCCGGCAAGAGCCTTCATACCGCGTGCTGGATCTCGTCAAGATTGACCCCGGTAAGTAATGGCGGGAGACAGTGTTCCATTTCGGCCGGCATCACGCGGCTGCTGGGGGCAAGACGGCCGCGAGTTTCTCGGCCGGTGTCCGCCCCTTCAGGGCGAGCGAAAGGCGTTCGTAGTTGTACCGCGTCTCCCACTGGCGGAGTCCCGCCGTTGCGGCCTCAAAGTCCGCGAACTGGTGGCGCCCCCAAAACTCATCGTGATCGATCCGGTGACTGGACGACGGACAGGATCTTCACGCCACTCGCGGCGTAGCGGCCGAGCGCGAGTTGAAGCTACGCCTCAGCGACGAGTCTCAGCAGGGCGCCCTCAAATCGTTCCCAGTTGAAGTGACTCTCCGCGTACGATCGCGCGTTCTTCTTGAACGACTCGACCGCTTCACGATCGTCGATCAGAGCACGGATCGCAGCGGCCAACGATCCCGCCGCGCGCACATCGTAGCACAGCCCCAGCGTGCCCTCCCGCACCAACTGTTCCACATACGGCAGCCGGTTGCTCAGGATCGTGAGCCCCGCGTGCAGGTACTGGGAGAGCTTGTTCGGGCACGCGAAGCGATGGTTGAGCGAGTCGGTCTTGTAGGGAATGAGCCCGACGTCAGCGTCGTGCGCCGCTCCGATGAGATCTTTCTCGAGAACCGGTGGCAACATATACACGCTCTCGCCCAGCACTCCAGCGGCTGCTGCCAATTCCTCGATGCGGTCCCGGACAGGATTCTTGGGACCCCGCAGGAAGAGCACCGCCCTTGTTCCATCGACGCGACGCCACT
>DATFWL010000259.1:0-2221 GCA_035259385.1 Vicinamibacterales bacterium
GACGCTTCAAGCCTTCTGAAGATATCCTGGCCTTCCTCGACCACTTGTGATTATGCGCACTCCGAGTTCCGTCCTCACGATGCGCGTCCGAGCGCCCCCTGAACCACCTCCGCCTAATCGCGGACTCCGCATAATTCCGACCGACGGCAATCGCGCGCAGCTGATTCTCGGCGCCGTTGTTGTCGATTCGAAAGCGGCCGTCCTCGATAAAGCGCTGCAGGGCGGCCCACTGATTGGTCACATAGCGGACAGCGTCGCCGAGCGGTGACTTCGGCAGCACGGCGGTCGCCAGCGCGTCGCGTTCCGCAGCGATCCGACGCAGGATCGGGACACTCTGATCCTGCCGGCGAGCGCGCCGGATGTCGGCGGCCTCGTCGGCGATCGCGCGTTCGATCTGATAGAGCTCCTGGATCAGCGCGACCATCGGCGCGGCGCGAGCGTCGGTCGACAGCGCCTCGACGAAGCCGCGGCGCGCATGGGCCCAGCAGCCGATCTCCCGGATTCGGCCAGTGCGATACAGGCCGTCATACCCCGTGTAGGCGTCCGCGTGCAGATCGCCGGCGAACGCCGCCAGAAACGCCTCGGGACCATCGCGTTCGTGGGTCAGCGTCGCATCGAACACGACCTGCCGCGCGATCGGATCGAGATACGTCCAAATGCGGCCCTTGCGGCTGCCCGTCTCCTCAAGAATCGTGATCGGCGTGTCGTCCGTCTGCAGATACGTCGCGGCGACGACCTGACGCCGCAGCTCGTCGCCAATCGGCGCCAGTGCGGTCGCGACGTCGGCCACCCAGCCGCACAGCGTCGCGCGGGACAGATCCAGATGCTCGCGGTCAAAGATCCGTTCCAGGCGATAGAGCGGGAGATGATCGACGTACTTCGACACCACGACGTGCGCGAGCAGGCCTTCGGTCGCCAGCGACCGCTCGACGGCTTGCGGCGGCGCCGGCGCTTCGGTGACGCCATCATGACAGCGCGGACAGGCGTACTTCGGCCGCACCGTTTCGATCACGCGGACGCGGGCCGGCACGTAATCGAGTTTCTCGGACACGGCTTCACCGATGCGCGTCTTGAGCGTGCCGCACACGCACCGCTTTTCCGCCTCCGAGACGTCGACCTCGACGCGCTCGCGTGGCAGGTGCGGTGGCAACGGCCGTCGCCCCGTCGGCCGGGCCGACCGACGATGCTGTTTTCCCGGCCGCTCGCCGGTGTCCATTTCCGTCGGTTCGTCGCGTGGCTTCAGCTCCTCGGCGAGTTGCGCAAAGGCCAGGCGGAGCTGATCGGGACTGACCCGCTCGGACTTCTTGCCGAAGAGTTTCTGGCAGAGCAGATCGAGTTGCTGCCGCAGCGTCACATTCTCATGCGCCAGCCGCATCAGCTCCGCTTCGAGCGTGGCAATGCGGGTCTGGGCCTGCGCGAGATCCCTGATGACCTCCGGCACACGCGCATCATACGCGAGTGCCGATCGCCGTACAATCTCACGCCACGCGTTCGTACCACCGGCGCCGCCGCGTGTGCGTCAGATCCGTACCGGCGAGCAGCAGGAGCAGATCGGCGCTCCGGATCTCGACGGGCGTTGCGTCGGTTTCGGCTGGCCACGCGAACGTGCCGCGCTCGAGACGCTTGTAGAGCACCCAGAAACCTGACCGGTCCCAGGCGAGGATCTTCACCCGGTCGCCGCGACGATTCCGAAACAAGAAGAGATGCCCCGAGAGCGGATCCAGCGTGAGTCGCTCGCGAACGAGCATCGAGAGTCCGTCGATGGAGCGCCGCAGATCGGTCGTCCCGGTGGCGACGTACACGCGCACCGCCGGTGACAGCATCAGCATGGCGTTCGCAGCACCCGCACGATGTGGCCGACCAGGGCGGGCGAGACGCCCGCCGATACGCGCACGCGATCACCATTGACCAGCGTGATCTCAACGTCGCCGTCCGCGTCGTTCACGACATGAACCGGCGCCAGTGTCACTGGCCTCGAGCGCCGCCGCCGCCGGACGGGGCGATCCTCGCGCGCCAGCCGCTGCCGCCAGTAATACAGCACCCACGGCGTCACGCCATGCTCCTGCGCAAACGCGCGCGCCTTCGTTCCGCTCGCCTGCCAGCGACGGGCGAGGTCAAGCATCTGGGTTCGACGATCGTCTTGTGCCTGCATCCGACACCTCCGGCACAAGAATCGCTCAACCTACGAGCTATGGAACTACGGTGTTTGTCGAACGGTTAC
>DATFWL010000260.1:0-7622 GCA_035259385.1 Vicinamibacterales bacterium
CCACGGGGTACAGGGGCCACTGCGCCGACAGCGACGGCGAGATGACGGCGACGATCGCGAACACGCAAGCCGCGCCGAACCGCATCTTCATGTCCACCTCGAGCATCTCTGGTTACAGCAGGCGAGAAGCCGCGAGAACGCCGTTGATTCCGGTCATCCTTAATAGCCCCCGTTTTTCGACCTGTCAACCGGCACCATGCCAGACCCGGCAGCCGCCTGCAGGGTTGTGGGCTCAGTTCGTCGCGACGTGTCGCGACACGTCCGATCGCGCACCTCGCCGGGGACGGCGCCACCGGTTTGCGCCGCACGGCAGTCTGAGAGCGCCCGCGATCAGCGTGCCCTATCCAGACATGGACAAGATCACTTCGTTCGGTGCGTTCTATGTGAACGGGCCGCGGGAAACCCGTTCAAGACGACGACCTCGTCAACCGCTATGTCGACGGCGACAGCGCGTCTTGCGAACACCGACCGATGGCTGTGGGCCTGGCTGTCACGTTCGTGGAGCGGTTGGCGAACGGCCGTTGTCCTCGTGAAGCCTGACACCGTCGTCGCGTGGCATCGTAAGGGCTTGCGTGCCTTCTGGACCTGGAAGAGTCGCCGACGCAGCGGGCGACCGGCTGTGCCACCCGACGCCGCACGCTGATACGAACGATGGCACGCGAGAACTCGCTGTGGGGAGCACCGCGGATTCACGGCGAGCTCCTGAAGTTAGGGCTCGACGTCTCTCAGGCGACGTTCGCGAAGTACATGGCCCGCCCACGCACACCGCCATCACAGTCGTGGCGCACGTTCCTGACAATCATCGCCAACAAATCGCTGCGGGCCGACTTCTTCGTCGTGCCGACAGCGACGTGCCGGCTCCTGTTTGTGCTTGTGATCCTGGCGCACGAGCGCCGTCGTGTCGTGCATGTCGCGGTCACCGACCAACCCACGGCGGCGTGGACGGCGCAACAACTCCGCGAAGCGTTCCCTGGAACGAAGCTCCCCGATATCTGCTCCACGATCGTGTTTCAGCCTTCTACGGGTGGACGACCACGGCGGCGGCGATCGGCATTCAGGAAATTCTCACGGCTCCACGGTCACCGTGGCAGAACGCCTACGCGGAGCGCCTGATCGGATCCATTCGCCGCGAGTGCCTCGATCACATCATCATCATGAATGAGCACGGATTGCGCCGCGCGTTGGCCGCGTACATCGAGTACTACCTGAAATCGCGCATTCATCTCTCGATCAACAAAGATTCACCGATCTCCCGCCCTATCCCGCCGGCGACCGGCGCGATCGTAGCGATCCCCACCTCGGTGGCTTGCACCACCACTATGAACGCTCCGCGGCGTAGCTCACGATTCATCGGTTTCCAGCAGCCGCCTGTGTTCGGGGCCACATGAGCCCAAATCGTCCTGGCCATCAGGACTTGGTGTCGCAACGTGCCTTTTGAGCGAGCCGGCACGCGACCGTCCTCGTCATGTGAGGTCACGACTCAGGTCGATCCGCTCTCGACAGCGGCTTGCCAATCGCCCGACGAGGTTTTCAGCCGCCACATGCCGCCCATACGGCCTTCATGCTCGACCCGAAGCAGGCCGCGCGGCTGGCCAGTGAGCCGGGCTAGTTATCCTGTATAGTCACGGCATTCGCGGTCATTCGCGAAAGGAGTCTGCACATGAAGTGCTCACGCCGCGACTTCGGTCTCCTCCTTCCCTCGCTCGCGGCGGCCCAGGTCGTCCCTGCCAGCAACGTCGACAACGACGTCGAGCACCTGCCTGTGATGAAGACCGAGCGGTTCGGCTTCGACGAGATCCCCGTTACGACCAACGGCAAAAACAAGCAGCGCCGGATGTTCACGGCGAAGACGCACACCGGCTTCAAGATCGAGTCGCACCAGAGCGACATCGCGCCGGCCGAGGTGAATCATCCGCCGCACCAGCATCGGCGCGAGGAAATGATGCTGATTCGCGAAGGCGTCATGGAGCTCACGATCGCCGGCAAGCCGTATCGCCTCGGCCCGGGCGACGTCGGCGTCATCGGCTCCAACGAACTGCATAATGCGAAGAACATCGGTACCACGACCGCGAGGTATTTCATCGTGAACATTGGGCGTGACGATGTTTAGGCGCGCGGCGTGCGTGGTAGCCGTGGGTCTCGCGGCGATCGCGACGCTGATCGCCCAGGAACAGACGATCGCGATTCGCGCCGGACGGCTCTTTGACGCGAAGGCCGGGACGATGCTCCAGAATCATGTCGTCCTGATCCGCGGCGAACGCATTGTCGACGTCGGCGCCAGCGTGACTGTGCCGGCCGGCGCGCGGGTGATCGATCTGAGCAACGCCACCGTGCTGCCCGGCATGATCGACGCGCACGTCCACGTTGCGCTCAACGTCCCAAACGAGTCGTTCGAGCATCACACGTTCGTGATGATTCAGAGCGCGCAGCGCGACCTCGACGCCGGCTTCACCACGATCGTCGACATGGATTCGCGCGGCGGCTTCGGCACCGTCGAGCTCCGCAACGCGATCAACAGCGGCCTCGTCCGCGGACCGCGCATGCAGGTCGCCGGACAGTCGCTCAACCCGCGCGCGTCGGTGCAGACGCCGAATACGACGACGGGATGGTTCAGCGGATTCACGGAGAACAAGAACATCAACGGCCCGTGGCTCGCGCGCGCGGCCGTGCGGGAGCTGAAGCTTCACGGCACCGACTGGGCGAAGATCTATACGACGCAGGATTTCGTCGGCGACGAGCTGCGCGAGTTCCGCCCCGACGGCTCGCTCGTCGCGATTCCGTCGCTGAACCTCGAAGAAGTCCAGGCCATCGTGGACGAATCGCATCGCATGGGGCTGAAAGTCGCCTGCCACACGTACGGCGGCGAAGGCATGCGGTCGTGCGTCGAGGCGGGCGTGGACCTGCCGATGCATCTGCTGGAGCTCTATAAGGATGACGCGCTGCTGAAGGAGATCGTCCGGAAGAAGGTGCCGGTCATGATGACGCTCGACGACCTGATCGGCCTCGACGAGTCCGACCGCAAGCTGACCGGCGGAAAAACCTCACGCCTCGCCATGGGCGAGCTGACGTTCAGGAAGCTCCTCGCCGCCGGCGTGCCGTCGCCCTTCGGCAGCGGCGCCGTACCGGAGCGCTATCCGCACGGCAAGCAGGCGAACCAGTTCGCGTACTTCGTGAAATGGGGCATGACGCCGGCGCAGGCGCTGCAGACGGCGTTTCTCACCGCCGCGAACGTGCTCAACTACGGCTGGTCGGACCGCGTCGGCAGCCTCGAGAAGGGCAAGTACGCCGACGTCATCGCCGTCAGCGGCGATCCGCTCAGCGACATCGCGGAGATGGAGCGTGTGAAGTTCGTGATGAAGGGCGGACAAGTCATCCGCAACGACCCGACGAAGCCGTAAGGACTGGCTGAGACGATGGAATCCTCCGAAGATCCAGACGCCATAACGACCTCGGTCAGCGAATCACGGCGCGAGAGGTCAGGTTGGCGTCGTCGAATTGTGGTGGGGTTCCTAAACGCGGACGCCGACGCGCCCCAGCCCTCAGACCGTCGAATAGGTCCCCGCGCTTCCTGCGAGAGCGCTCTGCCAAAGCGCATGATAGCGTCCGCACTCGCGGATCCCGGTCTCGTCCGGTCAGTCGTGCTCAGAGCCCTGTTGTCCCGTAGACGCTCGTGCTGCCAGACGTGACGAGAACTCGCGCAGAGAATTGCAGAATGTCCGCGAAGACAGCTCCGCTTCGGGGATTCGTTCGGTCGCGCGCCGCTCTTCACCTTGAGCTGCTGGCCCTACGCCACCAGCTGCAGGTGCTTGAACGGTCGCGGCCGAAACGGCTGCGAATCGCGAATGCGGATCGGTGCCTCTGTGCGTGGCTGCCACGGTCGTGGAACCGCATGGCGGACGGCGCTCGTCATCGTCAAGCCAGAGACCGTCATCGCACGGCATCGGCAGGGCGCTCGCTTCTGGTGGACCTGGAAGAGTCGACGACGAATTGGACGACCGGCTGTCCCAACCGACGTCCGTGCATTGGTTCAGACCATGTCCCACGCGAAATCCGTTGTCGGGCGCGCCTCGGATTCACAGTCAGTTGTTGAGACTGGGCCATCGACGTCTCTCAGGCGCCTGTCGCGAAGTACACGGTCCGCCGCGACAAACCACCATCGCAAACTGGCGCACGTTCCTTGCCGACCATTTCCAGCAACTCGCCGTGGCCGATTTCTTCGTCGTGCCGCCCAGCCCCATGTGGCTCCCGTTGGTCCTCGTGATCCTCGCGCACGAACGGCGCCGCGTGGTCATTCGCCCGCCAGCAAGGGAAATCGCCGCCTGACGGAGTCCTTGGCGATACGTACTCTTCACCGGCCGTCGAGGAACGCTGATGTAGCGTGCAAAAAAATGGAACAGGCAAGAAAAGAGACGCTTGCCTGCTCCAGCACCGCGACCTCATTGGTCGCTACGACGTCGGGCGCGTGCGGAAGCTCAATTGGTCATTGCGGAGATACACTCCGCGCTGCACGCTTGTGACAATCCCGGACGTCTTCTCCTGCAATTTGGCCGCGCCCTCCGCCCCAAGGACGCGGATCGCTGCAGGTCCCGCATCCAGCGCCGCGAAGTTGTCCACGAACGTCGCCGTGCGATATTCATTGGGATCGCCGCCAAAGATCACCTGGCTGACCGTGAACCGCTTGACTTGGCCCTTCTTCTGCACCGGCAGGAGATCGTTTTTGAGCACATTCAGATACTCGCCGGTCCGGCCCGGTGCGACGTGATTCGTTGACAGCACAAGAACGTTGAAGGTTGCATCGGGCGTCGGATCGAACGAGGCGTCGGCGATCCGCTGGATCACGTACGTCGTCTGGCTGGCAATCATCTTGCGCAACGCGTCGTTGTACTCCTTCGCGCCGGCTGCCCCGAGCGCGCGCTCGATGACGCCGGGATTGTCCCGATCGGCGAACTTGGCGATTGGCGTTACCAGCCGGAACTCCCCCAGTGGACCGTACGCCGCCTGATAGGCCTCACGTTGCACCACGCCTGCTTTCTTCAGAGCCGGGATCGTGCGCTGTACCTGAAAATCGATCCACGTATCGATCATGTCAGGCTTCACGCGAACGACGTTCACTTGCTGCCGCTGAACTGGCGGAGCGGACTGTTGCCCCGAGGACTGACGGGAGTACACGACCGCAATACCCACAATAACCGCGATGACCGCCGCCGCCGCGAACAGGCGCTGTTTCATACGGCCTCCCTCGGGACCTTCCCATGTGGGGTGGTTGACGGGACTCGGCTCGATGATCCGGGGTGGCCCTCTTATACACCAGAGTCTGCGCCATGGGGAGAATTGTTGCGGCGCGCAGGTCGGTGGGCTCGCGACCTCATAGTCTACCGTCGCGTGGTGCGCCATTCGACTGATGCCGACGTCGCCACGCGCCGCGAGGAGTTGCGCCTTCTAGACAGTCCGTACCTGTTGGCGCCGTTGAACTTGTCGTCGGCGAGGGCTCTAGCCATCGGTGAGGACTTCCGTGCTGATCTCCCTGCTTGCGATGCTTCGCGGCGTTGTCCGGTCCCGCGCCGCTCTCCAACTCGAGGTCCTGGCGCTGCGCCATCAGCCCCACGTGCTGCAGCGGTCGCGGCCACGACGGCTGCACCTGGTGAAGGCACCGTTGGCTGTGGACGTGGCAGTCGCGCTTCATGGAGTAGATGGCGAACGGCACTTGTCATCGTCAAACCGGAGACGGTCATCGCATGGCATCGGCAGGCCGCGACCTGTCTGCGGTCGACTCTGCCGCAGAAATGCACGCCTTCTTGAGTTTCACGATGACACGCGAACGAACGAGGCTCCAACTGAAATCAGCGGGCCGGCACGCGGCGCTTCAGTTCTTCGAACCAGTTTTGCACGAGCGTGATCTCGGTGATGGGCCGTGGTGTGCCCGCCTTGACGATGAGGAATCGACCGTCCGGGGCGACAGCGTAATCTCCAAATTGTCCCTCCGCGATCACTTGCGGCGATCCGATGGAACAGACGCCGGATGGAAGGGCACGCTCATCACCTTGCGGCGATTGTCGGTCAGGTAGTAGAGCTCGTGCCCGTGCGAGTCCTACGCCGGCGTTTCGCCACCCTTTGTCGACACCTGCCACTTTCGGCTGAGATCCGGGAACGGCTGCAGATAGATCTCATTTTGGCCCGATTCATCCGACGAATACGCGAGCCAATGGCCGTCCGGCGACAGCGCGGGCTCGCCCTCATCGAACGAGCTGTTGATCAAGCGTCGAACTTTTCCGGTCTTCACGGATTTGAGTACGGCGATTGAACGGCCACAAAGCGCGCCAAGTCTCGAGCGGACCGAATGGGGTGGGCGGTGGCCCAGTCCAATTTCAGGAGGAGCATCGCTTCATCGCGCATCCCACGTGCTCGCCGGAGCACGGCTTCGATGGTCGTGTTGACGGATTCGACGACACGGAAGCGAACCGGATGGTCGCAGTAGGCAGCGATGCCCTCGATATGTTTCAGCAGGAAGTCACCGAGCCGCTCCATTTCGGGCAGCCGTTGCCAACGCAGGGCCTTGAACCAGCCCATCAGGAAATGGAGGACGCCGGGCCGCGTCTTGTATGTCCAGAGTCGATCGAGTTGCTCGCGCAGCACATAGGCTTTGAACAGTCGGCGGTTCGCCGCAAACAACGCCCGGAGTTCCTTGCGTTTCGATCCGCGCACCGTCTTCCACCGTCGCAACAACAGCCACCGGTTTGCCGCGGCCGTGCTCGCGCATGACCGGACCGGCGCGAAAGAACTCCTGGCGGCGGACTTCATCGAGGGCTGCCGATGCATGCTGCAGCACATGAAACTTGTCGAAGATGATCTCGGCGCTCGGCAGCGTCGCGCCGACGGCGTTCAGATACGGCCGATCCATATCCGTGCAGACCGCGTCGATCACGGCGTGTTGCCGCGCGGTCAAATCCTCGGCGAGCAGTGCCGTCGCGGTGGCTTCGGTCCGGTCCTGGCGCAGACCGATCACCTCACCATGCACGACATCCGACAGGACGGTCCAGAACCGCTGCCCCTTGCCCCGTTGAATTTCATCCAGCCCAATGTGCCGTGGCCGGCGTTTCACGCGCGTGCGATCCCACTCCGCGAGGAAAGCCTTTTCGGCGCGGCGGGCTTTGTCCCAGCTCACGCCATGGCGGATGGCTGCATGACTGGTAGGCATCGACTGACAGTCCACGCCGATCTGCTGCCGCAGACGACGGGTGATGCGCGCCTTCGGGTCCGCGAACTCCACGCGCTCCGTGCGGATGCCACACGTCCGACAGATGATCGGTCGCTGCGGATAGACGAGCGTCACGTGATGCGCGGCCGAGCGGTCTCCAAGGACATTGTGCACCTTCGGGAGCGAGTTCTCGTCACTTAGCGGACCATCCGACGCCGTCGGACGGCCCGCAGTGTCGAGCACTTGAGCGGCTTGCGCGAACGGCCGATGATCATCCCCATGACGAGCACGGGCCGCCGTCAGCGGCGCTACGATCACCGGCTTCGGGATCTCGTCCAACGCACCGGGGACGTGACCATCGCCACGGATCTCGGCGTGCCGCGCTCCACGGCGCGTGGTTGGCTTGGCGACGGACAGACGGTCGTGG
>DATFWL010000261.1:0-5636 GCA_035259385.1 Vicinamibacterales bacterium
GCGACACGTTGGTGAACCACTTCGACGGCATCGCCGCCTACTGCGACCATCCGGTCCGCTTCGGTGTTGTCGAATCGCTGAACACAACCATCAAGGGCGTTCTGCGCCGGGCGCGCGGCATGCGCGATGAAGCGATGCTCCTGCTGAAACTCAAATGGGCAACCGCCCGACCGATCCGATCGTCTCGCGATCTCGCACGATTCATTCAGCCGATTTCAATCAATTCGTGATGCACACAAAGCGGCGAAGATCGCGAATTCAGCGACCGCCTCGAGCACTGCGGACGGCGAGGTGAGATCGGCGAGAGCCATGGGCGCGAACTTACCGCGGCCGCGGCGCCAGTTCTAAACTGCGGACGGCATCAAGCCGGCGCGAACTCTCCTGGGAAGCCAATTTTGACCCCAATTTTGACCACAACGCCGGTGGATCCGGGCGGATTTTAGGGCACGGGGTGGACGTCAGATTCGCGAATTTCCGAACAAAAACGAAAGGGCGGCATCCAGCGGACACCGCCCAGTCGAACTCTTAATCTGCGGGTTGGGGGTTCGATTCCTTCCCGGCTCACCACTGATTGCTAAGAAAACTCCCGTTTCTTCGCCTTCGATTCGGCGCGTCAGCCGCGGATTGACACACTAACTGACACACTTGCGCGCCGAAGCGTGTTGATCGGTCGCCCGGACCGACGATTTTCCAGGGTCGGTCATGCTCCTGCTCGGCCTTGGTCAGGTCGAATGGCGGTCCCCAAATTGGGCCGCGATCGTCGTCGGACATCGCCCAGAACGCATCGACTGAGGCGTCGTCTCTGAACCGCTCCAAGAGCGCCTGAACTGACAGGAGGTGGCGGTACGACCAGAGCGCGAGCCGTTCTGTTTGGTACGCGCGCAGCGAGCCAATCCGTCGGAGCTCACGCACGTCGCCGTCCGACATCACCGCCGCCATCGGCGCCGGCATCACTGGTCATGCTGCTCTAGCTGCACCGCCATCTCGAGCACAGGCTGCACGAACGCGGCGGCGATTCGCTGGTTGCCGAGCGCGGTGAGATGCATGCGATCGAACGACAGCCTCCGGTCCGTCAGGTCGACCACATCGCCGAAATTCACGTAACGAAGGCGCGGGTCGCCTGAAAATGTCCGGTCCAGCATCGCGACCATCTCGGACTGCTGCTCGCCGTGGCGCTGACGGAAGTACTGACCGGCGCCGTACGGCTGTGTGGCGACGAGCACCTGGTAGCCGTGGTCGAGCGCGAACTCCACGGCGACCGCGATCGAGCGGCAGTACGCCTCCCAGGGTGACTTGCACCCGGTCGACGCGGGATCGTCGATGGGTTTCACCGGCTCGGCCGAGACGCGCTGGAGTTGCCGTTCGAGCGACTCGCCAATCTCTCCCGCGCCACGCAGCACTTCCGCGGCCGTTTTCGTCGCCAGGTCCGGCCTGAACACCGTTTTGTCCTTCGGCGCGGGCAGGTAGAAACCGGCCGTCGAGCCGGTCATCATCGCGGCGGCCTTCTCCTTGAACACGATCGGGAAGATCGGCAGGTACCCGGTCAGCCTGAACACCGGCGAGTCGTGGCGAAACACGGAGAGGTTGGGCCGCGTCGGATCGGCCGTCAGATCGTTGTACCCCTCGTAGAGGATCGCGAGGTCGTACTGCAGCCACCGATAGTCATCGAGCGTGTACTTGAAGGAGTAGGCGCCCTCGTTGTTGTAGCCGAGATTGATTACCCTGAAACGCCGGAACGGACCGGCGGTACGGCCGCGAAGGTTCTGCTCCATCACGGCAGGGATCGATAGTTCCCACGTCGTCCCGTACCCGTACACTGTGCTGCCACCGAGCATGACGACCCGGTATTCGCCGGGCTGCTTCCGCGGGACGATCGGGCCACGGTAGCCCCAGATGTTGAACCCGGCGGAGCGCTCGAACTTACGGTGCAGGTAGACGTCGACCCCGATCAGCAGCGCCACCGACGTTGTGGCCGCGATCGCCATCGCCGCGAGCGCGAACAGGATCCGCCGCCGCGTGAAGTGCGGGCTCATCAATCAGCGCTGATAGAGTGAACGGCTCGAGAGCCACGGGTGTGCCGGCACCCCGTGAACCCTTCAACGAATGACGACGCGGTGAAGCGGCGATGCTATCCGGAATCGAGCGTGACCATTTGGCTATCTTTCGGTCACTATCTTTCGTCGCAGCCGACGAAGTGAACCTGTAGAAAAAGTCCGGGCGGGTCGATTTCACGCGGAATCTGGGGCGATCGCGTCGCGCGCCTCAGCGCGACCGGACTGGCTGATCGCATACGATTGCCACAACTATCGTTACGGGCTCTCTCGCGTCCTGACGCTCTCCATACCGGACGAGCGTAAGATTCCACCAGGCAGAACGATGTTGTTGATCAGGACGCCGATGGTCGGGGCGAGAGGCAGGTGCGCTCCGATTTTCCTTGTGTGTGTCGCGTGCAGCGCCTCGCCGTTGCTCGCTCAGCGTCACGGACGCGCGGACGCCGCTCAGGTCTACGTCAAGGCACTCCCAGACACGACCATCACGATCCGATCCGGAGACACCAAGATCAGATGGCGCGAGCCAGAGTTGGCCAGATTGCCGCGTGCATCGCAGGCTCTCTCACCTTCGCCGGCCTGTGCGCTGCCCTTGCTGCAGGGCGTGCATTTAACGGACCTACTGCCGGCACGTGCCGGGCTCGCTGTAATCGATGCCCACGTGATCCATCTTGGTTTCGTTCGCACTCGCCGCTTCGCCGCTTCACAGCTTGCGCCGGGATCGGACTTGATGGTCGCGGACACGAGGCAGCGCGGCTTTACAGACCGACTGTCCCCGCTTTGCGTTCTCGTTCCGCTTTCGAACGGCGACCTGGCGATCGTCGACGACGTCAGCGGCATTACCGTCGAAGAACACCGATAGGGTGGCAAAGGTGACCGACGATCTGTCGGAGCACGACTTCAAGAGACTGGTCGCCGAAGTCCTCGCTGAGTTTGCGCTGGACTACGAAATCGAGCGTCTCTCGGCCGTTGACACGCTCGATCGATGGAACATTGTCTTCAACGATCGATATGAGCGACGAGTACGCGAGAAATCGGCCCTCGTCGTCGGACCGATCAATCATGCCACTCGCGACCGCGTCAAGGCTCGCCTGACAGAAGAGTTGCTGAAATGGAGCTGCAGCTCAAGTTGACGACTGGCGGTGCGCAGTGACGCGCTATGGTCCGAACCGCCAGCCGCGAAATCGCCAGCCGCTCTCGTTGCGCATCATCGACGGCGGCCGATTTGTTTCAGCGACCGCGTTGCCTGGATGGACGCGTGGCGTGTGCTTTCATCGGCAGATACCGTTCGTCGGCACGTCCCGGGTCGTTCCGAGGTTTCGAGGGTACGCGCCGGGAGAGAGTCGAGCGCAGCATGTGCGGCGTCCACGGCGTCGACACCCAGTCGGCCCGACTGCTCGCAGCTTCACCTGGCGAGATGGGAACTAGATCTTTGCGATCGAATGCGTGCCGCGAGCGTTCACGACCGGCTTCCCATTTGCCACGCCATTGATCGCCGAGCAAAAGCGGGTGTTGAAACTTGTTCTACGCCTTCCAGACGACAAGCGGAGCACCAGCGTGATCACCGCCACGGCGTCCGAGCGCCTGCTGACGCTGGAGCGTGTGGCCTGCTGCATCTGTGGACGTTTCGATGGTCAGCCGTGGCGATCCGGACACGACACTGAGTTCAGAACATGCAGGAACCGGTTTACCTTCACGCGGTGTGCTGAGTGTGGCCACTTCTATCTCGCGGAACGGCCCAGTCCCGAGGAAATTCCATTGATCTATGAAGGTTACCTAACCGGTAACCGCCGCTCGGCGTACTACCCATCGAAATTCGTCGGCTGGGTCAAGGGCCGTGTGTTCGATCGCTATCGGTTGCGTCACGTGCTCTGCCATATCACGAATGGGTCCAGCGTCGTCGACATCGGCGCAGGCGCCGGACGCCTCCTGAAGTTGTTGCGCCGTGTCAGTCGGGCAGATCTCCACCTGTATGCCAATGATCTCGCGTTCGATCCGGTCGCTCGGGCCGAGTTGGAGGCCGACGGGATCGCGCTGCTCGAGGGTCCGATCGAAGCGTGCGCGACGGCTTGTCGTTTCGATGCCGTCACGGCCGTTCATGTGATCGAGCATGTGTCTCATCCGGACAGAACATTTGAGTGGGTCGCGGATCACTTGCGTCCCGGAGGTGTGTTGTACGTGGAGACACCGGACCCAGATGCTCCGATGTGCAGGATTTTTGGCAATCATTGGGGTATGCTGCATTTCCCGCGGCACTTCAACCTATTCACGAAGGCGAAGCTGGCGGCGCTTGCCGAGCGTCACGATCTGACGGTCGTCCATCATGGAAATACGACTGCGGCGCCGGCGTGGAACATGAGCCTACGCAACGTGCTGGGATGGGACGCGCTGGCGGGCGGCGAGCGTGCGCTCGACATCTTTACCTACTCCAACGTTGTCACGCTCGGGGCATTCACGCTGTTGGATCTGATGCTGTTGACCGGCGGAGTGGCCACGTCGACGCAGCAGATGGTTGCCGTCAAAGGGGCCAGCGCCGGTGAGCGACGCGTTTCGACGGCTCATGCTCGGCGCGATGAACGAAAATGGCGGCCGCCACGCATCGTCACCTTCGACTGCTGTTCGAATCGTCCGTCTTGCTGATTTGGCGCAATGGCGGTCTGTCCGACTGCCGCCGCGAAGAGCCGGAGGCCGATGATGGGCAGGTCGTGCTCGTACAGGCAGGCGGTAAAGGGATCGCGGAGCTGGCCGGCCGGCAGGTCAAGTCCTAAACTCACCTGTAAAAGCCTGAGGGGCATTGGTGCCCTTCTGTCTCACGACACCCGTAACCGCTGCAACACGAAGTCGCAACGTTGCTCGACCGACACACAGGGCAATTCGATTAACTCGAAGCCGAGTGCACCATACCAATCACTCGCGCGGCGATGCACACGGACGGATTCGCCGAATCGCTGGTCGCGTTCGTTGTCGGTCGTGTAGATCTCTTCCCACGGCGGCGCCACGAAGACTTGGCGGAAGTACGGAAAGTCCAAAACGGACTGTTCGGCTTCCGCCATCGACAGAAGGCCCAGATCATTCAGCATGCACAGCGCATCCGGAATCGCCCGATCGAAGAACACGAGGTCGGCCTCCGTGGGAGCTTGTCGATACCGCTCGATGTCCATGCGCAGGATCGTCGTCGCGAACTCCGCCGGATCGGGTCGAGCACTCAAGCCGCGGCGCAAGCGATCCTGAATGATGGCTCGAGCGCTGTCGTGCATACAAACGTAGCCCCGCCCCGCAAGCGCGGTAAGCAGCGTAGTCTTCCCCGCACCGGGGCCACCCGTGAAGATCACCCGTCGATTGCTCACGGTTTTCTTCATCACGCCGCGGCTTCCTCCTTCGCCCCGACAGCCGTGCGGAGCTGCTGCAACTGCTTCACGTCCCGGACCGTCATCTGAATCCCTCGCCAGTGCCTCGACGCGGTGATCAAGCTCGCGTACAGCAAGGACAAGCACGAGCGCTCAGTGGGAAACCGCGGGATCACTTTCGTGCGCCGGCGGCTTTCGCCGTTCAGACGCTCGAGACGATTCGTGGTGCGGATCCGTTGAT
>DATFWL010000262.1:0-10369 GCA_035259385.1 Vicinamibacterales bacterium
CCGTCGGGATCGATCGTGAAGCCGTGCGGGAAGGCGAACAGACCGCCGCCAAAGCTCGAGAGCAGGCGCCCGGACGGATCGAACTGCAGGATCGGCGGATCGGTGCGGCCGACGCACGTCGCGGAGCCGGCCGGCTCGGTGTTGAAGCAGCGGTGGAAGACCCAGATGTTGCCGCGGCGGTCGAGATCCGCGCGAATCAGCTCGCCCCAGCGTCCCCCGTTCATGCCGGCCGGCAGCGTCGGCCAGTTCTCGACGAGGCGATACGGGTTCGGCAGGTCGCGTTGACCCGATGTTCGGGAGGCCGGCGCCTGGGCGCCGAGGCTGGCCACCGTCGCCACAGCGGCGGCCAGCCCCACTGCGACTCGAGCGAGATGCACCATGGCGGCTCCGTCGGTGAAAGGCCCGTGCTGAAGGCGGACGCCACGCACTATACCAGCCGCGCCATGCGACGCGTTCTCCCGGCCGTCACGTTCGCGCTGGCGTTGGCGTCCGTCGTGTCGGCGCGTTCCGCGCTCCCGCAGGGAGCAGTGGGTTAATTATCCAATGACGCGGTGCCGAGAACGCCGTCGGGCCAGCCACCTCTCGACGCGTCGTGATCGACGTCGCCGCGAACGGCGGTCGCCCCAAAAATCCAAAATGTAGAAAAATCAGGTAGAACTCGAAGAAATCGGGAATAACAATCGAGGCATTCGGATACGTGCGGGATTGTCGCGAACGCGGCTTGTTCTTAGCGGTCGTGGATCACGAAACCGGCGCGGCCGCGATCCCTCGCATCGGCTCGTGATGCGTCGCCCGTCGGATCAGTCGGCGTCGAGATAGAGTCCTGCCGGAACACCTCTTTACGGTTCCTTCGTCCAGCGCGACACGATCCGCGACGCTTCCTCTGCCGGCGCCCAGATCACGATCGCGGTCGCGCCGGCGTCGCCCGTCCTGTGCCGGACCTTGTCTGGCGGTTTCACATAGCCGACCATGCCTGGACGCAGGATTTTGCTCTTGCCGTTGACGACGTGCTCCAGTTCGCCGGACACGACGTAGAACATCTCGACCGCGCCGTGTGCATGATCGCCCGAGTCCAGGTGAGCCGGAAACGTCATCTCGCCCACCGTGACTTCGGTGAGCGACGTGTCGCCGCTCAACGGGAGACGGAGCGTCAGCCCGCTTGGTGCACGGTACGTCGCACCCTGCGGCTTCGGCGCGGGCTGCGCCGCACGCGTGTACTTGCCATCGAATGAGGTTGTCCACGTCTTGCCGCCATCGTTCGTCGCCAGCCATTGCTGACGAACAGTGCCATCGGCGTTGTTCGTGAACATCAGCCGATTCCTCGCATCCGAGAGCGTCATCACGTTGCCGCGTAACGATCCGCTGAGGTTGAGCACACTGGCGCCGGCGCCGACCCAGTACTGATGCCACTGTCCGTCAGCGAACGTGTTCAGACTGCGACCTGTGCCGCCACGCGCGCCGGTCCACTGTTCCTCGACGCCGCATCCGTTCGCGATCCGCTCGACGTGACTGTGCCCGGCGATCGCGCCGGTGGGCGCAGTGACGTCCCAGTCGCCAATCCAGAAATCGAACTGATGGTGGTCGGCGGTTGCGCAGGGGTTCTGAGCCGGCGCCTGGACGAGGGATAGAATGAACAACGCCGTGAGTACCACCAGTCGTCCTCCGCGCACCAGGGTACGCCCTCGCGCGTGCGCATCGCTATCAACTGATTGCAGCGTTTTCGATCGGCTGCTGCCCACCGAAACGCTCCTGTTCTCGGGCGATACCGCCGCGGCCGGCACGTTTGCCTGCCCGACGGACAATCCGTTGTTCGGCGGCGGCATGCCGTCGACCGCACACTGCATCGTCTTCTCGCGCACGCCGGTCTGGATTCAGCACGAAGGCGCTCCGTGGTACGTGGCGGATCCGACGGTCGTCACCTTTCACAGCCGCGGCCGCGCGTACCGGCGTCGGCGTGTTTCGGACGCCGGCGATCGCTGCGACTGGATCGCGCTTCGCGACGACGTGGTCCGCGACGCGCTGCGGACCTGGTCGCCGGCTGCAGCTGACGCCGACCCAGTGCGGTTTCCGCATCAGTGCGCCGTCGCGGCGGTGTCGCTGTATGCGCATCAGCGCCGCGTGTTCGATCGCCTCGCGCGCGGCGAATGCGACGGCCTCGCCGTCGAGGAGCACGCCTCGGCGCTGCTTCGCGACGCGCTTGCGGTGGCGTTCGGTCGCAATTCGCGCGAGGCGCTTACCTCGCAGGACGCGGTCCAGCACGCGCGCGAGATCATCGCCCGAGATCCGGGAGCGTCCGTGCGCCTGACGGAGCTGGCACACCGCGCCGGCTTGTCGCCGTTTCAGTTGTGTCGGGCGTTCGTGCGTGTGTGTGGCGAAACGATGACGGCCTACCGCCTGCGCTTGCGGCTGCTCACCTCGCTCGAGCCGCTATCGGCGGGTGGGGACCTGACTTCGATCGCGCTCGCGCTCGGGTTCAGCAGCCACAGCCACTTTACTGCTGCGTTCCGCCGTGCGTTCGGCACTCCGCCGTCGCGGCTGCGAGGAGCCGGCCGCCACTCGCGTGGGGCGATCGCGAACTCCTCGGCTACCGCAGGTCCGACCACATTCGTTCGGCGATCAACCAGGCGCCGCTCGGCTGCCGCCGCAGCACGTTGATGAACGTCGACGCCAGCGACCGCGGCGCGGACGCACCGCCCGTCGTAAACGTCAACGTGCCTCGCCCGGTCACGATCGCGACATTGCCACTTCCATCGATCCCGCCGATGGTCAGCTCCATCGCGATAACGGTTGTCGCGGGCGCGGCCGCCGGCCACCAGAAGTCTCGAATGGCGGCGGATCCCTGAATCGGCGCGAGGCCGCTCGGAAGAAGCACAGCGTCCTCGGTCAACGTCGCCATGACCCGGCTCGCGTCGTTGGCGAGCCATGCATCTCGATACGCGAGCGTCGCCGCGCGGACGGCGGCGGTGTCCGATGCCGACAGCGCGGCCGATGTCTCGGCCCCGTTGCCAGCGCCAGCCTCGAGAACAACGGTTGGCCCGCCCGGGGTGCACGTGCCGCTGCACGTAAGGACCGGCGTATTGGCAGCAACCGAGATGACGCGACTCTTTCGCTCATACATCGCGTCGAACTGCACCTTCCATGTTGTGCCGCCGTCGGAGGATGTCTCGATCAGTTGATGGACTCGCCCGTCGCCAAGCGGCGTGAGCGTGGTCCGATCGAGGACGACACGGTCTCGATCGACCAACTCGCCCTGAAAGCGGATGCCGGCGCCGACCACCGGCAACGCGCGTTTTTCTTTCATGCCGCCGAGGACCGTGGCGCTATCCGTTATCCAGACCTGCTTCCATCGGTGCTCCGACGGTGAGTAGTAGAACAGGCTCTTCCCTTCCTCGCCGGACGGCTCAGTCCAGTTCTCTTGAACGGCGCATCCGTTCAGGATCTTCTCGATGCGGTTCGTACCGACCGGCTCGCCAGACGCGGCGACCACGGTCCACTCGCCGATCCAGAAATCGAGCGCATGGAATTCCGGGCGATCACACCCGCCGTCCGACGGCGGTGCGACGGCGGTTGAAAGCAGCGCGATCAGGAACAACAGCATGCTCGTCCTCGAGGCAGTCGCCCGAGCATATGTCACTCTCGACGAGGCCGCTATCAACCGATTGCCGAAAGGCGGTCGATCGCCGCATCAAGCAGCCGGCGAGCCGCCCGACCGCCTCACGGCTTCTGCCACTCGCGGACCGTGGCGACAGCCAGATCCGCGGCGTTGCGGGAGGCGAGGTCCACGAACCGCTGGTAGCTCGGCATGGCCTGCGCCTCGGCGCGGTCGGTGACGCTCCGAATCACGATCACCGGAACGCCGAAGCGCGCGCACACCTGCGCGACGGCCGCCCCTTCCATCTCCACCACGCTCGCCTTCAACTCGCCGCGCAGCTCGTCACGCCGCACAGAGCTCGATATGAACGAATCGCCCGTCACGATGACGCCTTCGCTGATTCTGGCGACGAGGCCAGGTTCGGCGTCGGGCAGACGGGCCGGTTTCAGGGTGACGGCAGCTCGCCGCGCAGCCGCAAGCAACTCGGCGCCGGCCGGAAAAAAGACCGGGTCGAGCTGGCCAGATGCTGGATCCCGAGTCGGTCCCCGGACGAAAGCGCCGGCGGTCACGGTGCCGAAGTCGTGGTGTCCGACCGCCGTGCCGACAACGACATCTCCGGGATTCAGATCGGGATCGACCGCGCCCGCCGTGCCTGAGAAGATCACGGCCGCCGGCAAGAAGTGGTCGAGCAGCAGCGTGGTCGCCTCTGCGGCATTCACCTTCCCCACGCCGACGCGCGCAGTCATGATGCGCGCGCCGTCGATTGTGCCCGACGTAAACACCACGTCCCGGATACGTTCGACGGTGGGCGATTGGAGGCGCGCCTCGACGGGAGCGATCTCGCGGGTGATCCCGATGACGGCGACAAGCCGGCCGGACAGCTGTTGCGTGCCGGGCGCGGCACAGGTCACGGCAACGAGTCCGAGGGTGATGAAGAGGCGCCTGAGCACGCGTCGACCGGGAGGCTCAACGCCGCAGCGCTCGACTATTTCAGCTTGGTTCAGTAACACGTTGCTCCTGCTCCGTGCGACAACTCGATCGACATGGCTACGCGGACTGGTGCCGATAACACCGCCCAAATGATAGCCGTGTCTGCCGGGCGTCGAATGCGCAACCTCACGTTTGAAAGACGAAAGCCGGCGTCGGCCATCCGCGCCGACGCCAGGCCTCCGCGCCGGTCATATAATCCGGTGAATGACGTCGAGGACAGACTGTCTCGTCGGCACACTCGTGCTCGCACTCGTTCCGGCGGTCGCTGCCGCGCAAGCGGCGGGGGAGCGTGTCGCGACAGTACCGGTACCGTCCGCACTCGTCGAGGGCCGGCCGGTCGACTCGCGGCCCACAGAAAAGCGGGACAACAAGCCTGAGTTTGCGGAGCAGACTCGTGCGCCGTACCACGCGACGCAGCCGTATACGATCACCACGCTCGCCGAGGGAATCACGGCGCCCTGGAGCCTGGCGTTCCTCCCCGGCGGCAAGATGCTGATCACCGAGCGGCTGCCCGGAAAGATGCGCCTGCGGCACGCTGACGGCCGGCTGTCCGCGCCGCTCGATGGCCTCGAGGTGCTCCGGTCTCCTGATGCGGCCGACATCGGACTGCTCGACGTCGTACTCGATCCTGCGTTCGCCACGGACCATCGAATCTTCTTCAGCTTCTACGACTACGTCGGCGGCACGAACAGCAACACCTGCGTGGCGCGAGCCCGCCTCGACGAAGCGACACCACGGCTGACCGACGTCACGGTGATCTTCCGCGCCGAACCGCGGATTCCTTCGAAGCGGCTCGGCGGCAAGACCGGCGGCCGTCTCGTGTTCGGCTCGGACGGAAATCTGTTCCTCACCATTGGCGACCGATCCGATTCACCGCCGTGGGATGTCGCTCAGCGGCTGGACACGCACCTCGGGAAGGTGCTGCGCATCACGCCCGACGGGGCGCCGGCGCCGGACAATCCCTTCATCGGTAAGGCGGGCGTGTTACCGGAGATCTGGGCCTACGGCTCGCGCAACGCCGAAGGACTGGCGCTCGACCCGCGCAGCGGCCGTCTGTGGGCGGACGAACACGGACCGCGCGGTGGCGACGAACTGAACGTCATCGAAAGAGGCAAGAACTACGGCTGGCCGCTCGTCGCGCACGGCATCGACTATCCCGGCAAGCCGATCGGCGACGGCCTCACGCACAAGGACGGCCTGCAGGATCCCGTGTACTACTGGGACCCGGTGATCGCGCCGTCCGGTCTCGCGTTCTATACCGGGACGCTGTTTCCCGACTGGAAGGGCAGCCTGTTCGTCGGCGGCCTGCGCAGCATGACGCTCGTGCGGTTGAAGATCGTCGACGACAAAGTGGTCGAAGAGGAACCGCTGCTCGCCGAACTGCGCAGCCGGATCCGTGACGTGCGGGTCGGACCGGATGGCGCCGTCTACGTGTTGACTGACAGCGGCGGCTCCGCAGTGACCGCGAACACGCCGCCGACGAGCAAGCTGCTGAAGCTCACGCCGAAGTGAGTTGCGCGACACTTCCATCGAATGTGCGGCCTGAATCCCGCCGTGTGAGATCCGTGATTCACGACCGTGATCTCGCCTCTCAGGCGATCACGGCCAGCGCAAAACCTCCCTTCACGAATATCCGATCTCAGATGTACTGTCTTTCCAATGGCTGGCGCACTTCGCGGTGGCACGTGGAGGAATCGTGTCAGACCTTCTGATCTCGTCCGATTCATCACCATACCGTTGACAGGATGGACCAGCGTTGAAATCGTTATGTTGAACGACTAGGTATTAAGAGCAGGTTGCAGAATGAGCTCGCTCGCGGGTGGCCGCGAACGGGGCCGCCTCGCCGGGCGCGGAGCCGTCGGCCGTGACCAGTGCTTTTCTGGGAGCACCCGGTGGGGCTGTTCGCGGACAGGACCCGCCTTGAGCTAAATTCTGCAACGCACTCTAAGTAGTTTGTATTCTCGGCAAAACGTCGGCCGTCCGTCGCGGCGGTGATTGGACGCATACATGGCGCCTGATGACGGCGAGAAGGAACTTCGATTTCACACCGACGAACGCACGTCGGAACTGATCGCGGCCGGTCGACCGCCCGACGAGGCGCGGCAACCCGTTTTTTCCGGGTGGTCCATATCGCTGGTGCAAGAATTTCGGCAAGCGTGTCGCTCGCTCACAAAACATCCCGGGTTTGCCCTCGTCGCCGTCCTGACGCTTGCGCTTGGCATCGGCGCGAGCGCGGCGATCGTGAGCTTGGGCGACGCGCTGCTGCGGCGCCCGCTGCCGTACCCTGACGCCGACCGATTGGTCGCGCTGCGGTCCAGCCATTTGTCGGCGACGCCTGACGCGGGACTTGCGTCACCGCTCGACCTCACCGATTGGCAAACACGTACGACATCGTTCGAGGCAATCGCCGGCTATCGGTGGAGAACCGTCGATTTGACCGGCGGCGTCTCGAGCGAGCGACTCCACGGTCTGTCGGTCACGCCGGAGTTTTTCAAAGTATTCGGCATCACGCATGTGAACGGCAGGACATTCTTGCCGCGCGATCGCGGTACGAACGCGATCGTGCTCAGTCGCGGTGTGTGGGAACGTCGGTTTGCTGCCCATGGCGCGCTGATCGGGTCCGTGGTGGATGTGAACGTGATCAACTTGAGCCGACCCGGCGCGACGCCGTACGTCACGCTCGGTGTCGTCGATGACGAGGTCCATTTCCCGCCGTTGACGTCGGGTCAGCGCGGCGACGTGGCTGTCAGCAGCATGGCGCCCGGCAGCATGGATGAGTACGTCGATTTCTGGATACCGGTCTTTCCACCCGCACAGGCGAAGCGGGATGACCGTACGCTGGACGCGGTCGCAAAGTTACATGCCGGTGTGACGATCGAGCAGGCGCAGGCCGAAATGACTGTGGTCTCGCGAGCGCTGGCGGATGCGTATCCAGACACGAACCGGGATTGGACCGTGCGAGTCGTTCCGCTTCGAAGTCAGGTCCTCGGTACGACGAGGCGTGTGGTTTTCATGCTGATGCTCGCGACGGTGCTCGTCTTCATCGTCGCAGTCGGCAACGTCTCGACGCTGCTCCTCACTGCGGCCATGGCACGACAGCCTGAAGTCGCCCTTCGCTTGGCGCTTGGTGCGAGCCGCTTCCGGATTGCCGTGCACTACCTGTGCGAATCGCTCATCATCGCGCTCGCAGCCGCGGCTCTTGGGATAGCCGTCATGTCCGTAGGCGTTCGACTCCTGGCACCTTGGTTTCCGGCCGATGTGCCGCTCGTTCGCGGCGTCGGCGCCAATGGCTTCGTCCTTGTGATCACCACGGCACTCGCGATTGCGACCGCCTGCGTGACCGGCCTCGTGCCTGCGTGGACATCGATCGCCGGCGCGTCCGGCGCACCGCGCAACACGCAGAGGCAGAGTGCCGGGCGTCGGCACAATCGGATGATCAACCTGCTCGCCGCGTCGCAGGTTGCGCTGACGATGGTGCTGATTGTGACCACCGGCCTGTTGTTCAAGAGTGCCGTTCGTCTGCTGGCCGTCGATCCTGGCTTCGAGTCGCACAATGTTCTGACGATGACGATTTCGTTGCCCAACAACAAGTTTGATTGGCGGCACAACGTCGTGTTCTGTCGCGACGTCGTCAACGCGGTCGAGACGAATCCTCTCGTGAGCGCTGCGGCCGTCGTGCAGGGCGTTCCAATGCGGCCTGGAGGATTCTGGTCGCCGTTTACCGTTGAGGGAGCGCCGCCGCCCGAGCCGGGCAACCTGCCAGTCGCGCGACACCGTGTGGTGAGTCCCGATTATTTCCGGGTCATGCGGATTCCACTGCTTGAAGGTCGTGATTTTGACGAGCGTGACGGAATCGGGGAACTAGGCCGTCCACAATTCGTGATCGTGAATCACGCGTTGGCTGCGCGCTACTGGCCGCGACAGTCAGCCCTGGGCAGGCGGTTGAACGTGGGGCGGATAGGAACGATAGGACTGGTGACCATCGCCGGTGTTGTCGCAGACGTCCGCTATGCCGGCCTCGATAAAGAACCCGAGCTCGAAGTTTACTTGCCTGAAATGCTGTTCCCGCAATCAGCAATTACGTTGCTGGTCAAGACGACCACGAATCCGTCTCGTCTCATCGCCGACATCCGCGGCCGGATCGCTCGAGTTGATCGTGAAGCTTTCGTCACCGATGTTCGCACCATGGATCAACTCATCGGTGATTCGCTCGCTTCGCGGTGGTTTGCGACGATGCTGCTCGCCGTGTGCGCAGCACTTGGCCTGCTGCTCGCGGTCAGCGGGATTTTCGCTACCGCCGCCCAGACCGTCGTTCAGCGCCGCTTCGAAATCGGCGTCCGGCTGGCGCTCGGCGCAACGCCGCGACGCGTCGTCCGCAACATGCTTCAACGCGTGATCTCACCGGTTGCTGCAGGGTCAGTCGTTGGATTGGCATCGATGGTTGCAGCAACGCGTCTCCTGTCGGCGCTGCTGTTTGCCACTCAACCGCTCGATCCGGCGACCTTCGCCGAAGCTGGCGGATTGTTCCTTGGCGTCTCGGTGATTGCGGCCTATGTTCCCGCTCGACGGGCATCGACGGTGGATCCGTTGGTCACGCTAAAGTGTGAATGACGTATTGTCCCGGATTGACACTCTCCGGTTGGATGTCGGCTATTCGTTCGTGCGCGTTCGTCGTTGTGCCGAGATGACCACGTGTCGGCCAACCAGAATCGCGCGTCCCCAGCGGCGGCGACGACCTGGCGCGACACTGTCGCCAGCTCTCAGTACCGCCGTCAGATCGCTTCGTGTCGCCCTGGATCGCGGGAACCAGGCCGAAGATCACGGCACTCGCCACCGCGACCGCGAGACTGAAAAACAGCGCACGGCGATCCCTTCTCGTCGCCCTGGCAGGCGGTGTTCAGATGTCTAGCCGTGAGGGACGTAAGGATCCGGCTCGACGCGGTCGAACACGGCGACTGTCTTGAACGGTCCTTTGATGCCCATGCCTTCGACCGTCACCGTGAGCGTCTTGCCGTCTTCCGACACTCGGAAGGTTCTCTTTCCCAGGGTCTTGCCGTCGACTTCGGCGCCGGCCTCGATTGTTTGGGGATCGGGGCGGCTGCCGAAGGCCATCGCACCCGGTGGCACGCCGGCAATAGGGCGGCCGTTCAGATCGACAATTGGGCGGCGTCGTCCGTCCGCGATGATCGGGGCTGGCCGCTCGGCAACCGCCTGCCCGTCCTTGATACCGTACGCCACCATCAGGTATCCGGTTGGAGTCGCCTCGAGTGTGATGCGTGCCTGTTCCGGCGTGTACCGAGGATCCCATTGTGATTTTTCGATAGTGGCCCGCCACGTTCCTTCAAATAGATCACTGGTCATCGTCAGCTCCTTGAGCCTGCCGGCCCACGTCGCGAAATACTCCAGAGGCAAACGCATGGCGAGGTCGGCCAACAGCCGCGTGATGCCGGCCACGCCCCGATCGCGCCATACCACTGGCATCAGGTCCTCGCCCAGCTGCTCGAGGCCGTCGCCGCAGATCGTCCGAAATTCGTGGGGAAATGCCCGGGCGAGGCGGCGGTAGATGCGGCCGCAGCCGTTCACCCAGACGTTCACGAGCGCGCCTCCTGGCGGCGCTTCGCGTGAAGCATTCGGACGAGATCTTTAAGCCGCTGGCTCTCGAGATCGAGCACGCGCTGGCCGAGTGGCGTCAGCTTGTAATAGCGGCGCCGGGCATCGTCGAACTCGGGCGCCGGGCGGTCACCCGATTCGACGATCAGTCCTTCCTGGATGAGACGTTTCAACGAA
>DATFWL010000263.1:0-16584 GCA_035259385.1 Vicinamibacterales bacterium
GGCAGCGCGGCGATCTGCTCGATCTGCAGGAGGTCGGCGTCGACGAGCACGCTGCGCCCCGACGCCTGCGTTGCGACGATGTCAATTCCCAAGGCGCGAAGCGCGGCGAGCAGCCGATCGGTGATCTCCGCGCGCAGCTCGAGTTGCACCTTGCCGCTGGCCGAGCGCGGCAGCGTGATGTTGACCGTCATGACGCTGGTTTCCCGCGTCAACTGGCGCTTCGCGTGCAGCAGGCGCGAGTTGATCTTCCGCTGGGTGGGCGTGAGCGCCCGCTTCTCCGCGAGCAGCGCGTTGATCTGGGTCAGACCCGCCGGGCTTATGCCGGTCGGCGCGGTTGCCTGCGGCGCCGCCTGTCCGAGCGCGGCGACGGCGCGGTAGCCGGCGACCGACACGAGCACGATGACGAGAGACACGGTCGCAATACGACCGAACGATCGCCTCATTGCCGTCCTTCTTTCCGGCGGTTCGTCGTCGATTGCGGCGCCGGTTGAATGCCGTAGACGGCGGCGTCTCCGGCGAGCTCCTCTAATCGCGCGAGCGGAACCCACGCGAGGATGGAGCGGTACGCCGGCAGGCTCGATACGGTCGTCGCACCGGCGTCGCGCAGTTTTTTCCGGATCGCGTCGGTCACATCGCAGCGGAGCTCGACCAGCGCGCGCGCTTTTGCATCGATCACGACGCCGGAATTCGGATCGGTCTGGATTCCCGCGCCTTCGCGACGCGCGCGATCGATTTCACGGAGCAGAGGAGTGGTGATCTTGCGCTGCGCTGGCGTCTGCGACTGCTTGGGCGGTTGGACCGCGCCGCTGCCGCCGGCGAACGCGCATTCGGGTGCGACGCCAAACACGAGGACGAGCGCCGAGGCGAGGCTCGCCGTACGGAAACGTGGACGAGTCTGCACAGGTGTAACCCCTTCCGGCTGGATGTCGATCCTCGATCTTCGCTGCACGACGGAGATCGCGACACGTATCCGGGCTGGAAACCCTTGATGGTGTGGCTGGGTACGCTAAGTCTGCGCCTAGCTCAGCTGTACTGTCAAGCCTGTACGATCGCTCGTTCTCGTTTTTCTTTCCTGGAACCGACAATGCTGACCGCGATGACGTTCAACATCCGCTACGACGACGGATCCGACGGCCCGCTCGGCTGGCGGCAGCGCCGCGCCGCCGCAATCGAGACGATTCGCGCCCACCGCCCGGATCTCCTCGCGATCCAGGAGCCGACCGAAGCGCAGGCACGGGACATCGCCGCGGCGATGCACGGCTGGACGATGTTCGGCCCTGCCGGCGACGACTGGGACGATCTCAATCCGCCGCGCGGGTTCTATCGATCGGATCGCTTCGACGCGCGCGACCGCGGCGTTTTCTGGCTGTCGGATACGCCGTCGATCGAGCGCAGCGTGTCGTTCGCGAACGACTACGGGGCGCGTGCATGTGCGTGGGTCGTGCTCCGGGATCGCGGCACGGGCCGCGACCTGGTGTTCGCCTCCACGCACTTCGACACGAACCAGGACAGCACGCTCCCATCGGCGCGCGTCGTGTGCGAGGAACTGCAGGCGATCGCGGGCGCGGCCGCGGTGATCGTCGCCGGCGACTTCAACGCGCCGGCTGGCGGCGACGCACATCGCTTCCTCACCGCTGAGGGCGGCTTCCGAGACGCGTGGAACGACGCCGGCCATGACGACGCCGGCGTGGTCACCTTCAATCACTTCGTCGTGCCGCACGTGGCGCCCGCGGTGGACGCTGGGCTCGGGAACTACCGCATCGACTGGATCCTGCTGCGCGGCGAACTGAGGTGCGCGTCGGCGGTCGTGGACGATGCCATCGTGGGACCGCTGCCGCCAAGCGATCACTATCCTGTCATCGCAAGAATCGTGTGTCAGGCAACGCGCGATTGAGGCCTCCGCGCCGCGTCTTCGCAGGCGATAGTCACGCGTCCGCCTGAATCACACATGTCGCGGGGCACATCGGATGCCACGAAGGCACGAAGACACGAAGTCTCACGACATCGGTAACACTCTAAAGAAGCTATCTCATAAATGGCCGTCGGGCTCGGCACTCTCGGCGGTCTTGGGATAGCTAAACAGAACGCGACTCCTCGTTCTTCATCGCACTCAATCGCCGCCGCATAGTCTCTCGCCAGTCCGAAGCGATCGAGGGACATCACGCAGCAACGTTCGAGACGTCGGTGACATGGTTTTAACCGTAGCAGCGATGTGAACCGGGGCGGACTATCCTGATCTGAGCGCCGCGGCAGGATCGACGCTGGCAGCTCGACTGGCAGGCAGATAGCAGGCCAGCCCCGCGGTCAGCAGCAGCACAAGTGACATCAGCCCGAGCGCGAACGGATCGGTTGGCGGGACCTCGAAAAGCAGGTTCCGCAGCGCTCGCGCGCTGATGACAGCTCCGAGAAGACCCAGAAAGAGCCCCACAATCACCGGCTGCATCCCGTTCGCGAACACCCACCGAAAGACGTCGGTTCGTCGGGCTCCAAGCGCGATCCTGAGGCCGATGTCGCGCGTGCTGGCCGCCACCGAATAGCTGACGACGCCGTAGAGTCCGACCGCGCCGAGGAGCAACGCGAGAATCGCAAAGACCGACGTCAACGTCATCTGGAACTGCCGCTCAACGACGGTCGACGACACGATCTCTCGCATCGTGCGGATCGCGAGAATAGGCAGGTTGGGATCCATCGCGCGAATCGCGGCGTGCACCGCCGGAGCCAGCGTGGCGGGGTCTTGTGCCGTTCTGACCACCAGCGTCATCGGACCGAACGCCCATTGTTCGTAAGGCCGATAGACGACAGGCAGCGGCGCGCGGTCCAAAGCGCCTGGCCAAGCATCGCCGGAGACGCCAACCACGGTGATCAGTGGCGAATCGGTATTACTTTGGCGGATCTGGCGCCCCACGCTCGAGCCGACCGGTTCCTGCGGCCACAAGCGCCGCGCCAGCGATTCGCTAATCACCGCGACCGGTCTGGGCTCTCCGTCTGTGAGGAATCGGCCGGCCATGAGTTCGGTGCCGCTGCCGGCAAAATAGCCGGAGGTCACACCTCGAATCATTGCCACCGGCCGAGTCAGGGCGACTTGCTGGAAGGCCGCATCGGTGGGAAGCAGAATTGTGCGGCTCGCAGTCGTGGTTGACGGGACGGCAGGCAGACCGCTGATCATGCCTGCCGCCGAGACGCCTGGAAGCATGCGCACGTTGCTGGCGAGCTCGCGATAGAACACCACGCGGCTCGGGACGTCGGCGTAGCGATCACCGAACAGCGAGATGTCGGCGGCGAGCACGCGGTCAATCTGGTAGCCGCGATCGGCTTGCATCACCTTGATGAAACTGTGGAGCAGCAACCCTGCGGTGGTGAGCAGTGCTGTTGCAAGGGCCATCTCCAGGCCAACCAGTACGCGTCGGAAACGGCCGGCGCCTCCGAACGAGGTTCTTCCTCCTTCCTGGAGTGCCATGGCCATTTGGTATCGCGACGCTTGCCATGCCGGATACAGGCCACAGGCGAGCGCGGTCACGAGACTTGCTGCGATGGCGAAGATGAGCATCGGCAGATTCAAATGTGCGCTGGTCATGAGCCGTACGTCCTCGGGGCCGTAGAAAGCCACGCCGCGGACCCCGTAGGTGGCAAGCGCCACTCCAATCGCTCCGCCGATCAGCACAAGTACGCCCGCCTCGCCGATCGTGAGGCTGATGATTCGGGCGCGACTAGCGCCAAGAGCAAGTCGCGTAGCGAATTCGTTGGCGCGCGTCGCCACCCGCGCAAGCAGCAGATTGGCGAGGCTTGCACAGGCGGCGAGCAGCAGAAGCACGGATGCGCCGAAGAGCATCAGCAGACGTACCCGGACCTTACCTGCGTAGATCTCGCGAATCGGTATCAAATGGACGGTCCCATGGGTCTTGAGGCTGGGCATCTGCACGCGGACCATTTCGTTGATGATGGCCTCGAGCTGTTGCCGTCCGGCTTCGAGGCTCCGATCGGGGCTCAGCCGAACGAGCACACCGTGATCCCAGCTCTCGTTATTGAGCCCGCGCTTTATCGCTGAGATCGGTTTCCAGACATCGACTCGCGACGCGAACGGCACCTGCGCGTGCAGGAGCGTTCCCGTCGGAACCACCAAGCCAGGCGGAGCGATCCCGATCACCGTGTGACTCTCGCCGTTGACAGAGATCGCTCGGCCTACGAGTGTCGGATCTGTGCCGTAGCGCCGCCGCCAAAGCGCATCGCTGATGATGACGACCCGCTCGTTGCCCGGTTGTTCCTCGGCAGCGTTGAACCAACGACCATTGGGAAGGGACACGCCCAGAAAGGAGAAGAAGTTCGCCGACACGCGCGCCCCCCCGACGCGCTCGGGCTCGGGATCGCCGCTTAGATTGCACTCCCAGGGTCCCAGCGCGGCCATCTCGGAAAAGTCCGATCGGGCCTCGCGCCACGCGAGATAAGCCTGGATGGACGCCGGAAGACTTGGGAGCTGATCGCGGCGCTCCGGAACGATTATTTCAGCGCTGTAAATCCGTCCGGGGTCCTTGTATGGGAGGGGCTTCAGCAGCACGGAGTACAGGATGCTGAAAATCGATGTCGTCGCGCCGATTCCCAGGGCCAGGGTCGCAATCGCGGCTAGGGAGAATCCAGGATTCGTCGTCAAGATTCGGCAGGCGTATCGGAGGTCACCCCCTGCGACACCCAGCGACTCGACGCTGTTCATCGTATAGATCTCTTCCCGCACGCGCGTCGTGTTGCCAAGCTGCCGCCGCGCCGCGACGTGTGCTTCGTCGGGATCCATTCCGGAGCGAATGTAGCGGGCGGCAAGCATCTCGACGTGCGACTCAAGCTCCTCCATCACTTCGTCCAACAAACGGCGCCGAGCCGGTAGAAACCTCAGCCGAGTCACGAACTCCCGGCATTGCGAGAGGATCGTCACGACTGCTGCACCGTGTTGAGGAGGCGGGTAATCACGCCGGCCATGCGCTCCCAGTTTTGCGTTTCGGCCGTGAGCTGGCGGCGGCCCGAACGAGTGATGGCGTAGTACTTTGCCTTTCGATTGTTCTCGGACATGCCCCAGGTTCCGGAAATCCAGCCGCGCTGCTGTAGGCGCATCAGGGAGGTGTAGACGGTCCCCTCGTTCAGTCGCAGCGTAGCCTCGCTGATCTGCTCGATGCGTCGCGCGATGCCGTAGCCGTGCAGCGGGCCCATGCTCTCGAGCGTCGTCAACACCATTAAGTCGAGAGTGCCCTGTAGTACGTCGATCTTGCCGCGCTGGGTTCCTTTGGTCATTGCACAGAAGTAGCTTGGAGACCTTTGGAATGTCAATAGGAATGTCCGTCTGGAGTTCTGCAGGTCTTCAGCGGTCGCGACTTTGAACTGCCATCGGGGCGACACGGTGGGCTCGTGGCACATTCACGATGAACGCCGCAGGGATCGGCGATGTCGGCAGGCCAGAGTCGGTAGACGGTGGGCGACAAGGCAGGACCCGCGATCTGAAGCCCGCCAACGTCTTCCTGGTGCGCAGCGGGGCCGCGTCGGCGCCGCCGGTCGCGAAGCTCCTCGACTTCGGCCTCGCGAAGAGCGCCGCGCCGGTCGTCGCAACCAGCGGCCTGTCGATGTTGCCGACCACGCCGCCGAACCCGACGGCGCAGGGCACCATCCTCGGCACCTTTCAGTACATGGCGCCGGAACAGATCGAAGGGCTCGAGGCGGACGCACGGACCGACATCTTCGCCCTCGGCGCGCTGCTGTTCGAAATGCTGATCGGCCGCACCGCGTTCGAAGGCAAGACGCGCGCCAGCCTGCTCGGCGCAATCCTCAAAGACGAACCGCCGCGCGTGTCAGCGCTGCAGCCGGTCGCTCCGCCGACCGAAACGACGCGGCGCCCAACAACGCAGCTTTGGACGATTCTGTCGCGTGTACAACCACGAGCGGCCCACGCTGCGCTCGACGATGCCGTCCCGGCCGCGCGCTGCACCGTGTCGTCGCGCCCGTATCCGCGGCGCCTCCCCGCGCTCGAGTATCCGGGCCATATGGAAATTCGGCGCGTCTCGGCGATCGGCCAGATCTCTCGGCGCGGCGCACTCGTGTTCATCTCCGATTCGCTCGCCGGCGAAGATGTTGCGTTTGCTGAACGAAATCCCCAAACAAGTGTTACCTATGTCGCCGGACTGATTTGTTACCGATGTCTCCGGACGTTCAAAGGACGACCTGAAGCTCGTCCCCTACGAAGCTCGCGCTGGTCGCGGGCGGAGTGAAGTGCAATTAGGAATTAAGAAGTAAGAATTAAGAATTCGTCCGCACCGTCGAAGTGCTCTGAGAATCAGCGACTCGGCTGATGTTGCGACCGGATGTACGAATTCTTAATTCCAAATTCCAAATTCTTAATTCCAGCGGCGCGCCTCAGCGGTTGATTTCAGCGACGACACGGCGCGCCGACTCCAGGGCTCCTTGCATCCACCCGGTCCACGGCGAGGTGTGCTCGCCGGCAAAGTGGATGCGCCCTTCGGCGGCGGCCAGCGTCTCCAGGAAGCCGATCTGTCCCGGCGTGTGGAGGGCGAACGACCCGCGTTCCCAGGGATCGAGGCCCCAGCAGTGGGAGAGCCCGCCTTCGTACTCGGACCGCAGCTCCGGAAAGATCTGCGTCGCCTGATCGCGTGCGGCGGCGACCCGTTCGTCTTCGCTCATCTTCTCGAGGGCGGCGGTGTAGGTTCCGATGGGGTACGCGGCGAGCGCGCCGCGCGATCCCGGGTCGACGCCGGGATCGGGGGTGAGGCGCTCGATCGGCAGGTCGGTCTCCGCGAACCCGCTCCAGTTGTCTTTCAGCCAGAAGCGGGTGCGCGCCTGCAGGAACACCTTGACCGTCCGCGAGTAGTGCTGCTCGCGGATGGCCCGCTGCTTGTCCACTGACAGCCGCGCTTCGTCCAGCATGCGTCCGATGGCGGGACACGGCAGCGTGCAGACCGCGCGATCGGCGCTGAGCGTTTCGGTGCTGATGCCGCCGCGCACCACGACCTCCACTCCGCGATCGCTCTGCCTGATTGCGGCCACTGGCGCGCCGTACCTGACGTCGACGCGCGTCGCGAACTCGCGCGGCAGGCGATCGTTGCCGCCGTCGATCCGGTAGTTCTGACTCGAGCCGCGCGAGTTGACCGAATGGAGCACGAACGACGCCGCCGACCCGAAATCGGCGCCGAACCCGAGCGTGATCAAGTCGGCGGCTGCGGGCGACGCGCCCCGCGCCCGCAGCCATGCGCCGGGCGTGTGACGATCGAGCTCGGCGAGCGCACGCACGGTCCGCTGCGGGAACTCCGCCTGCACGCGCGCCACGTCGTCGTCGACGTACTTCCGGAACAGGCCCTGGAGGCCGAGGGTTCGTTCCGCCTCGGTCAGCGCGAACGGCCATCTCGCCTCGGTGCCGTTCACGATGCGTTCGCTGCGGACGTAGTACATCAGGCGCGTGCCGACGGTGCGGTTCGGCAGCAAGGTGAGCCCGAGCGTGCGTGCGTAGTGCTGTGTGATCGTGTGCGCGCCGGGAATCTGTTCGGCGCCCGCTTCGACATGGAAGCCGGGGGCGAACGGCTCGCGCAGGGTGCGGACGCGGCCGCCTGGCCGCATCTGCGCTTCGAGCACCGTCACCGTGTGCCCGAGCTCCTGCAGTTCGTAGGCGGTGCAGAGTCCGGCGAGGCCCGCTCCGATGACGAGCACCCGCTGAGACGGTCCGCGGCGCGTGAACCGATCGATCTGCGGCACGGGCGCCGCCGCGATGGCGGTCATCGCCGCCAGGAAGTCGCGCCGGGTGATCATGTGACGCGTAACGATACTCGTGTCGGACCTACAAGTACAAGGTAAGCCAGCGCGGACCTTACCGCACCGTGCGGCAGTCGGACAACCACCGCCACGGCGTCTCGTGCAGGACGAGCGACACCGTCTCGCGCGCCGGCGGCTGTCGCGACGCCGGTCCGCGGTACACGGTGTTGTCCGGCAGAAAGGCGCGCGAGAGCGTGCCGCCGTCGTCGACGACGAGATTGGGATTCTGCCAGCGTCCGCGGAACGTCAGCCGCGGGCGGCCATCGCTGCCCGTCAGACTGTAGTTCCACGGGCGCGCGTACATCGTGATCTCCATCCGCTCGCCGTTGGTGTCGACGCCGGGATGGTCGAACATGCTCGCCGAGACGCGCATCGAGTAGCGCTCGCCGCGCGGCGTGCAGAGCGTTCCCCAGCCGCGGAAGTAGGGAAAGTTGAACGTCCGGCCGCCGGGCTCCGGCGAGATGAAGAGTTCGAGAACATAGTCGCCGGACGCGGTGTGCATCGTACCGGCGCCCTGCCACAGCGGCAGCAGGTGAAAGCGCCCGCCGAGGAAGTACGACCACGGCGCGAAGACGGCGTCGGTCGCGAGGAAGAGCAGTGCGGCGACGGCGAGAATCAGGACGAGGCTCGGCAGGCAGCCGAGACGGAGACGAGGCGGCACGATTAGGTGTAGCGTAATGCCTCCAGGAGGCGGATCGGACGTTGACGATTATCCGGATCGCGCTCGCGCTGGTGGCCGCCGCGTTCGCGGTCAGCGCGGCAGGCTGTCGCAAGGAGGAGGTCGCCGCGGCGAAGTCACAGCCGCAGATGATCTGGCGGACCGTCGGCAGCTGGTCGGGACACGGCAACCGCCAGACCGAGTCGTTCACCAGCGACAGCGGCGCGCTGCGCGTCAAGTGGGAGACGATGTCCGCCGGCACGAGCGCGACCTCCGGAGGGTTCCGCCTCACGGCGCACAGCGCGATCAGCGGCCGCGTGCTCCAGCAGGTCGTCGAGGTGCAGGGGACGGGGTCCGGCGTCGACTACGTGAGCCAGGATCCGCACGTCTTCTACATGTCGGTCGAGTCGGCCGGCCTCGACTGGAAATTCTCGGTGGAGGAGGGGATTGCCGCCGAAGTCGTCAGCGGCTCACGTTAGCGCGGCTCGGCCACGAAGAGCCCAGGATCTTTACATTTGACAGCGATTTCGAGGTCTACAGGTGGGAGCGGAATAAGCGGTTCCGCGTGCTCTAGAGCGTGCTATCCTAGCCCCCGCTTCCGCGGGTCGGTCAGCCCTGAACCTGTGCTCGAGAGATGGGACATGCCATGACCGAGAACACACCGTCCGACGCTTCCCGACGTACTTTCATCAAAGGCGTGATCGCGGCCGGCGCGGTCGCGTCGTCCTCGGCATACCTCTTCCGCACCACGACGCTGCACGGCCAGCCGTCGGGCGCCGGCAGCGTCGAGCGTCTCATCACGCTCAACGTGAACGGCCAGGAGCGGCGCATCGACGTGATGCCGCAGGAAACGCTGGCGATGACGCTGCGCTACAAGCTCGGCCTCACCGGCACGAAGATCGGCTGCGATCGCGCGGAGTGCGGCGCGTGCACGGTCCTCATCGACGACGTGCCGCACTATTCCTGTTCGTTCCTCACGCACCGCGCGCGCGGCAAGAAGGTCGTGACGATCGAAGGCCTCGCCGACGCGACGACCGGGAAACTGAGCGCCGTGCAGCAGGGCGTCATCGACGAGCAGGGCTTCCAGTGCGCCTTCTGCATGCCCGGCTTCGTGATGGCGGCCACCGGGTATCTGAAGACCAACCCGAACCCGACGCGCCAGGAACTGGCGCACGGCGTGTCCGGCAATCTGTGCCGCTGCCAGGACTACGACAAGATTCTCACCGCGCTGATGCGCGGCGCTGAACACATGAGGAACGCGTGATGGCTGCGAAACTGGTCGGCCAGGACTACACGACGCCCGACCTCGTCGCCAAGGTCACCGGCAAGGCCAAGTACGCCGAGGACTACCGCGTCGAGGGCATGCTGTTCTGCAAGCTGCTCCTCAGCCCCTATCCGCACGCGCGCGTGAAACGGATCGACGCGAGCCAGGCGCTGGCGATGGACGGCGTGAAGGGCATCCTCACCGCCGACGATCTGCCGGCGCCGGCCGACGTCGTCACCGACCTCGGGGTGCGGATCGCCGCGAACACGAAAGGCGAGAAGGCGCTGGCGAGCGAGCCGGTCTATCAGGGCGAGCCGGTCCTCGCGGTCGCCGCGGTTGACGAGCTCACCGCGTCGAACGCGCTCGAGAAGATCGAGATCGAGTGGGAGCAGCTCCCGTTCTGCGTCGATCCGCTCGTGAGCCTCCGGCCCGGCGGACCGAACGCACGCCTCGAGGGCAACGTCTGGGGCCGTCCGAAGCCGCCCGAGCCGGGCAAGCCGGTCGCGCCGCCCGCGATGGAAGAATTGAAGTGGACCGCTGCCGACTTCGCCGACTACGACCAGGGGAAGCTGCCGATGGGCACGACTCCCGACGAATGGTCGTACGGCAACGTCGAAGAGGGGTTCAAGAACGCGGCGCTCGTCCTCGACGAGACATTCCTCACGCCGAATGTCAGCCACCAGACGCTCGAGCCGCGCACGGCGATGGCCTACTGGCAGAACGGCAAGCTGTACATCCACTGCTCCACGCAGAGCGTCGTCCAGACCGTAGGGTCGATGGCGCGCTGGCTGCAGATGGATCAGAAGAACATCGTCCTCCTCAGCGCGTACACCGGTGGCGGGTTCGGGAGCAAGGCGACCGGGACGATCACCGCGATCATTCCGGCGCTGCTGTCGAAGAAGCTGAACGCGCCGGTGATGATGCGCATCGATCGCGAGACCGAACACTTCATCGGCGGCGCGCGTCCCGGGATGCACGGGCGCCTGAAGGTCGGCTTTGCGAAGGACGGCCGCATCACCGCGCTCGACATGTTCGTGGTCAACGAGAACGGACCGTACGAACCGGTGGGCGACACCGCCCAGTCCGGGCGGCAGGTGTCGCTGCTGTTTCAGCCGCAGGCGATGCGGTGGCGCGGCGTCTCGGTGCTCACCAACACGCCGCCCCGCCGCGCACAGAGTCAGCCGGGCGGCATGCAGGGGATCGTGCTCATGGAGCCGATCCTCGCCAAGGCCTCGCGCAAGCTCGGCGTGGACCAGGTCGCGATTCATCGCATCAACGCGCCCGAGGGCAAGGCGCAGTTCGGTCCGCCGAACCCGCGCGGCGAGCGCGCGCACGCGACCAGCGCGTTCGTCAAGGAAGCGCTGGATCGCGGCGCGGATCAGTTCCGCTGGAACGAGCGCAAGACGCAGGGCGGCAAGAAGCAGGGCAATATCGTCCGCGGCTACGGTGTGGCGACGAGCAGCTTCGTTTCCGGCTCGGTTGGCTACGACGGACTGTTCGTGATCAAGCCGGACGGCCGGATGTACATCCAGTCGGGCATCGGCAATCTCGGCACCGAGTCGATGAGCGACTGCCACCGCGTGTCGGCCGAACTGGTCGGCATGCCGTGGGAGAAGGTCGAGCTCACCTGGGGCAACACCGGCCTGAACCTGCCGTGGAGCTGCGTCTCGGGCGGCAGCCAGACGACGCACGCGCATACGCGCGCCGCGCACGCGGCGGGCACCGATGCCGTCAAGAAGCTGCAGGAGATCGCGGCGAAGGTTCACGGCGGCAGTCCGCAGTCGTATACCGTCGCCAACGAGCGCGTGTCGGGGCCTGGCGGCAGCATGACGCTGGCGCAGGCGGCGCAGAAAGCGATCGAGCTCGGCGGGAAATTCGACGGCCACGAGCTGCCCGAGGACATCAATAACTTCACGAAGACGTCGGCGAAGAACCTGGTCGGCCAGGGGCTGATGGGGGTCGCGAAGGACGCGTATAAACGCGACGGCGTGACGCATTCCTTCGTCGCCGGCTTCGCGGAAGTCGAAGTCGATCTCGAGACCGGCAAGTACTACATCGTCGATTACCTCGCGGTGGCGGACGTCGGCACGGTGGTGCATCCGAAGGCGCTTGGCGGCCAGGTCCTCGGTCGCTCGATGCTCGGCATCGCGCATGCGATCGGACAGCACTGGGTCTACGACCAGCATTACGGCCTGCCGCTGGCAAAGCGCTTCTACCAGAACAAGCCGCCGACGATTCTCGACGCGCCGCAGAAGATGGCGTGGGACGCGCTGAACATTCCTGATCCGGAAACGCCGGTCGGCGCGCGCGGCATCGGCGAACCGCCGGTTGCGGCCGGATGCTGCGCGGTGCTGAACGCACTCGCCGATGCGCTCGGCGACGACGTGTTCAAGCGCGCGCCGGTGCACGTGGGTCCGCTGCTGGCCGCGCTCGAGGCCGGCCATCCGGTACAGGAGCCGTTGACCGCGCACATCTGAGATCGAGACATGGCTGAGGGCTGATGGGTGATGGCTATGGCCGAGGGTTGAGCATTCCGCTTCGACCATCGACCATCGACCATAGCCATCAGCCATCAGCCCTCAGCCATTGACAGGAGACGTTATGGCAGTGATCAGAGACGTGATGCCGGTGTTCGAGCTGTATCAGCCGGCGAGCGTGGACGATGCGATCAAGCTGCTCGACCGGCATGGCGCCGACGCGATGGTGCTGGCGGGTGGCCTCGACAACATGGACTGGCTGAAGGATCGGCTGCGCAAGCCGAAGGTGGTGGTCGATCTGACCAACATCGCCGAGCTGCGCGGGATCAAAGAGGCGAACGGCGGCCTCGAGATCGGCGCGATGACCACGCTCACCGAGGTGGTGAAGCACCCGGTGGTGCGGGAGAAATACGCGATCCTGATGGACGCCGCCGAGCATGTCGCGTCGCCGCAGATTCGCAATCAGGGAACGATCGGCGGCAACGTGTCGCAGGACACGCGCTGCTGGTACTACCGCGGCGGCTGGACGTGCTACCGGGCGGGCGGCAACATCTGCTACGCCGACACGCCGACGGCGGTGAACCGGGAGCACGCGATCTTCGACGCCGACCGCTGCGTCGCGGTGAACCCGTCGGACACCGCGCCGGCGCTGGTCGCGCTCGACGCGCAGATGGTGATCCGCGGGCCGAAGGGCGAGCGGGTGGTGAACGCGGAGGACTACTGGATCGGACCGGGGGTGGACATCACGCGGATGAACGTGCTGGCGCCGAACGAGGTGCTGGTGGCGATCCGGATCCCGGCGACGATGGCGGGGGCGCAGTTCTACTTCGAGAAGGTGCGCGACCGGCAGGTGTGGGACTTCCCGCTGGTGAACGTGGCGGCGGCGATCAAGCCGAACGGCGGCAACATCGGCGAGGTGCGGCTGGTGGTGAACGCGGTGGCGGCGACGCCGCGGCGGCTGAAGAACGTGGAGACGTTCGTGGCCGGGAAGCCGCGGACCGAGGAGACGGCCAAGGCCGCCGGGGCAATGGCGGTGGAGGGCGCGGTGACGCTGCGCCACAACGGCTACAAGGTGCCGCTGATGCGCAATCTGGTGACTCGCGCGCTCCGTGGTCCGTCGGCTGCGCCTCGGACCACGTAGGCGCTCGCTGCAATTAAGAATCAAGAAGTAAGAATTGAGAATTCGTGGCAGGATGTCACGCCGATAGCGTGATGACGAATTCCTAATTCTCCATTCCCTAATTCTTAATTGCCGGCTGTCGGGGTTTAGCAACCAAGGGGGGCCAATGGATCTCTTAAGGTGGGGACGGAGCCCGTGGGGCGAGTGGGTGCTGACTCACGTCTCGTGGAATCTGTTCTGGGCGTCGCTGTTTGCCGGCGTGCTCTTCTTCGTGGCGCATGCGAGCTACATGCTGTTCTCCGCGCATCGCAAGCGGAGCGCGGCTGAGACGGATGCGCTCGAAGCCGCGAACCAGAATCTTCCGCAGAAGATCGCGCGGCACGGGCTTACCGCGCGGCTGTTCCACTGGGTGATGGCGGCATCGATGTTCGTGCTGCTGTTCACCGCCTTCCTGCCGGTCGCCGGAATCAGGTTCGCCTGGGTGCAATGGCACTGGATCGCCGGGCTCGTGCTCACGGCGTCGATTCTGTTCCACATCGTGCACGCGACGTTCTTCCTCGACTTCTGGTCGATCTGGGTCGGGCCGAAGGACATCCCCGAACTGAAGGCCGAGCTGATGCGCGAGCTCGGCTACGAGGTGCCGGGCCCGAAACCGGGCAAATATCCGCTGGGCAACCGCCTCTATCATTTGGCGCAGGTCGTGACCAGCCTCTCCGTCATCGCGACCGGGCTGTTCATGCTGAAGCGCGTGCGGACGCCGCTCTTCGAGCGTAATCCGTATCTCTTCAGCGACGCGACGTGGGGCATCACCTACGTGGTCCACGGTCTCGCAGGCGTGGCGCTGGTCGGCCTGGTCATCGCGCACGTGTACTTCGCGGTCCGCCCGGAGAAGTGGTGGATCACCAAGGCGATGCTGGTCGGCTGGATCACGCGGCGGCAATACCTCGAGCACCATGAGCCGAGCCGCTGGCCGCTCAGCAGCACCGGGTCCGGCGCCGCGAAGCCGGCTGGTCACGTGTGAGCGCGGCGGAGAACCTCGCCGAGCTCAACGCGCGGATCGACATCATCGAGGAGGCGTACGAGTATTTCCTGGCGTACGCCTCTCAGGGTCTGCCGTCCGATCAAGGCAACGATTCGGGACGCCAGGCGCGCCACTATCTCGAGCGCTGCGACCGGGCGCTCAGCGGCCTCGGCGAGTTCCTCGACAGCTATATCGATCGCCTCGGCGTCGACTCGACGGCGCCGTACCGCGCGTTCAATGCGGTCATCGACGCGGACGCGCGCCACGCACAGGCCGCCATTCAACTCGTGCTCGCCCAGCCGGCGATCAGCTCGCAGGTGGTGGACAACCTGAACGCGTCGATTCACCTGCGCGCGCTGCTCACCGATCTGTTCCTGATCGACGAAGTCCTCAAACAGCGGCAGCGCAACACCCTGACATAAAAAGAAACCGCAGAGACCCCGGAGACCGCAGAGTTCTTCTTTCAGAAGAGAAGAGATCATTCGGCGCCCTCTGCGTGCTCTGCGGTCGCTTTCCCAGTGCGCGAACAACGCCGCGGCTCACGCGAACAGGCCGACCTGACCGCCGGTGTGCCAGAAGAGGATCGTCTCGCTCTCCGTGAACCGTCCCTGGCGAACGTACGAGATGAGGCCGGCCATCGCCTTGGCGGTGTAGGTCGGGTCGAGAAACAGCGCCTCGGTGCGCGCCGCACGCTCGATCGCTTCCTGCGACGCAGCGGTCGGCCTCCCGTAGCCCTCGCCGACGAACGAATCGTCTATCTCGATGTCGGATCGTCCTGCCTGAAAGGCCGGACCGCCCGATTCGTCGCCGAGCATCTCGGCGATTCCGTTCACGATTGCGCCGATTGTCGCCTGCAGCGACGCGGCCGAGTCGTCGGCGCTGATTCCGATCACCCGCGTCGGCAGCCCGAGCAGCCGACATCCGGCGACGAGTCCCGCCTGCGTCCCGCCTGAGGATGTCGAGTGGATGATGACGTCGGGCGGCGGAACCTGATCGACGAGCTCGGCGGCGGCCAGCGCGTAGCCGAGTGCGCCGAGCGGTGTGGACGCACCGATTGGAATCGTGAACGGCCGCCGGCCCTCGGTGCGGAGCCGCGCGGCAATCTCGTCCATCTTCGGCGCGCGCTGATCGCGCCTCTCGACGTAGACGACGTCGGCGCCCAGCAGGCGGTCGAGAAGCGCATTGGCAGTCGGCCGATCAGGCGCCGCGCCGTTGGCGACCAGCACCGCGCGCATGCCGAGCTTCGCAGCGGCCGACGCGGTCGCGCGCGCGTGATTGGACTGGACGCCGCCCGCCGTGATCAGCGTGTCGGCGCCGTCGGCGCGCGCGCGCGCGGCGACGAGGGCCAGCTTGCGGATCTTGTTGCCGCCGAAGCCGAACGCAATGGCATCGTCGCGCTTGACGAGCAGGCGAGGGCCGCCGCCGAGCGACGCGCGCAGCCGCGGCATCGGCTCGACCGGCGTTGGCGCGGCCACGAGCGGCAGCGACGGAAACCGAGCGATCGCGTCGCGCAGCGCGCACGGCGTCATCGGCACGATATATTAGAACTTTAGAACCTTTTGGACCTCTGCCTTTATGGATCTGTTGTCTGCGCTCCGTTCCAATTCGTCGGTCTTCGCGGCCGAACTGCGGCCGCCGCGGGCGGAGCTGGCGCGTGCGGAAGGGATGGACGCCTGGATCGACACCTACCATGCCGTGCGACGGTTGACGCGGCAGGGTACGTTCGTGTTCCTGACCGACAGCGCGGTCGGGGCCGAAGAAGAGGACAACCTGCGACACCTCGTCACCAATCTCGGCAGGGACGTGCCGCGCGAACGAATCGTGCCGTTCCTCACCTCGAAGCACTCGCTCGACTACTGCCTGTCGTACGCCGAGCGCGCGCGGCAGCACCGCTTTCCAACGCTGGTCGTACTCGGCGGCGACAAGAGCGTCGGCCGGCCGCGCGCGGTCGCGCACGCGTGGCAGCTGCGCAGGATGCTGCGCGAGCGCGACCGCACGCTGACGATGGGCGGATGGGCCAACCCGCACGCCGACGCCGAGCGCCAGGTGGATTTCCTCGCCGATGCCGAGTATCACGCTGAATTCTTCCTGACCCAGGTCGTCAGCCATCACGACGCGGACAAGGTGGCGCGGTTGACGACCGCCGCGGCGCGGCGCGGATTGACGCTGCCGGGGATGTTCGGCGTCTTCTACTACCGGAGCGCCAACCCGCGCACGCTGCAGGCGCTGCAAGGCTTTCTGCCGGTGCCC